>DCAT01000113.1:0-36020 GCA_002312935.1 Oceanospirillaceae bacterium UBA1126
TGGGTAATGGAACGCAAAGTTGTCCAATCCTTGGTGGCTATAAGTGATAATTATTGTACACTCAGAAGCAACAATAAACGACGCTGAACAACAACATGCAAAGAATAGCAGCCACCTGCCCTCATGATTGCCCAAGCGTGTGCGCATTAGAAGTTGAGCGCATTGACAGCCATACCATTGGTGGCGTTTATGGTAGCAAAAGTCAAACCTACACAAATGGCGTAATTTGCGCCAAGGTGGCTCGGTATAAAGACCGCATCCACCACCCACAGCGCCTAACACAGCCGTTGCGCCGCATTGGAGATAAAGGTGCTGGCATTGAGGCGTTCGAGCCGATTAGCTGGGAAACAGCAATGGCCTTGATAGTGGATGAATTCAATACCATTAGCAACCAATATGGCACCGAGGCAATTTGGCCTTATCACTACGCTGGCACTATGGGTTTGGTGCAAAGGGATTCCATTGACCGTCTTAGCCACACCTTAGGCTATTCCCGTCAAAAGTCTACCATCTGCACTACCCTAGCTGACGCTGGTTATATTGCAGGCACTGGCCTTAAGCGCGGCATCGATCCGCGGGAAATGCAGCATTCATCGCTTATTGTTGTTTGGGGTGGCAACCCAGTGCACACGCAAATTAATGTGATGGATCACATTAATAAGGCTCGAACTAAAAGTAATGCTAAGTTAGTCGTTGTGGACCCTTATCGCACAGCCACAGCACAAAAAGCTGATCTACATTTAATGCTGAAGCCAGGAACTGATGGCGCTTTAGCGTGCGCAGTCATGCATTGTTTATTTAGAGATAAATACGCCGATTGGGATTATTTAAATCAATTTACTGATGACCCACAAGGTCTTGAGAGTCATCTGAAATACAAAACGTCCGCTTGGGCATCAGTAATCACTGGCTTAACCGAAGAAGAAATCGAAACCTTCGCACATTGGTATGGTACTCATGCTCAAAGTTTTATTCGATTAGGCTATGGCTTCAGCCGCAGCCGTAATGGTGCTTTTAATATGCATGCAGTCACCTGCTTACCAGCAATAACAGGGGCATGGAAGCACCTTGGTGGTGGCGCACTTTATAGCAATAGTGCCATGTACCCGGTGGACTTAACCCTAATAAAAGGGTTAGACAGCATTGATGAAACAACTCGTATTTTAGACCAATCACGCATTGGTCCAGTGCTCACTAATAACCCAAGAGACCTGCAAGGAAAACCCCCAGTTAAAGCGCTGTTTATTCAAAACACCAACCCCATGGCTGTAGCACCTGAATCAAATTTGGTACGCCAAGGCTTTGAACGGAATGATCTATTCATTTGTGTGCATGAGCAGTTTATGACTGAAACAGCTGCCATGGCAGACCTAGTGCTTCCAGCAACCATGTTCTTAGAACATGATGACATTTATTTAGGTGGTGGTCATACTCACCTTCAACTGAGTCGCAAAGTTATTGAACCACCTGGCCAATGTCGAAGTAATTTATGGGTAATCAATGAGCTTGGCCGACGTTTAGGTAGTCAGCATAGAGGGTTTGACATGTCAGCAGCAGAACTCATGGAAGACTGCGTGACTCAAGGTGGCTCAGTAGACTGGCCAACGTTATGGCAAAACAATTGGGTAGATTGTGCACTGCCCTTTGATGACGCCCACTTTTTAAATGGTTTTGCTCACACCGACGGCAAGTTCCACTTTCATCATGGCTGGGATGAGCTGTTGTTGGGTAAAATTAATGTGTCCTCATTGCCTGATCATGTGGCTATTACTGACCCCACCACTGCCAAGCAGCCATGGCGCTTAGTCACTGCTCCTGCACGCCATTTTTTGAACACAAGTTTTACAGAAGCCCCATTTTCTTTAAGGTTAGAGAAACAACCAGATTTAATGGTGCACCCTAAGGATTGTTTAGCTTTGGGGGTGAAGAATGGAGATCTTGTTGAAATTGGCAATAGTCGAGGACAGCTGATCTTACCTATTAAAGAGTATGATGGATTACAGCAAGGTATCCTGGTGTGCGAATCGATATGGCCAAACAAAGCCTTCGTTGGCAATGTGGGTATCAACGCGCTCACCAGTGCAGACCCCGGCTTGCCTCATGGTGGTGCTGTATTTCACGATACCAGTGTTTGGCTGCGGCCGTTTATCCCCAACTATAACTTAGACCGTATTAAGTAAGCGTCCAGCGTTGGTCTGTGGCAGAGAAATATTGAGCTGGTGTAACACATGCCAAGCCATTACTTGATTACTTGACATAAAGTAACACCCATAACGTTGCTCTAACTCGTCTAGCTTAGCTAACGCCTTAAAATTTGTGCATGAGATAAACACAGCATCAGGCATAGATTCAAGCCCACCTAACAGCTGATCAATGAGAACGGGCAGATGCTCTGAATTCATTGAGCCAATCTCTCGGTCGAGTGTTAAATCTAAACTTCCCCAACCTTTAATCGTGTACCCTGCATCGGTTAGGGCCTGATAAAACGGTTGATTTACGCTTGCCAAATATGGCGACAACACTACCAAATTTTGAGCTTTAATATGCACTAAAGCGGCTTTAATAGCGCTAAAGGGATTGCTAGTCACTTGGAGGGAATTACCTTGCTGAAGTAACTCATGCACCTTATTTTCGCCAATCACTAAACTCCCAGAAGTACAGCCGTATGCCATGGCGTCTAGAGGCACATCTGGCAAAATTAGGCTGGCACATTGACCGATCTGTTGCGCCATGGTTAATAAAGCTTCTGGAGTAACTTCAGCTGCACAGGCTATACGAGCTACTAAAACTTCAATAGGCAACCCAGCAAATAAATCTCGCCATTCAATCTCGAGCACCATATCAGTGGCCAGTACGACTAACCCAATGCGCACAGGCATGTCCTTGGGTGTTAAAAATTCTGGAGACAATGGCCTACATAGGTTTGAAAAAGAATTCATTGGGTAGTTCCTTAGCAGTCTTAATGAGTAATAGAGTGCCGCCGAGCTTTAGACCATATGCGGTTACTGAACAAACTTAAGCTTGTTGCGGCAGCAATACCAAACTTCTCACCCATCGTTTTTTTAGCCACGTACTCAATTAACAACACGTCACTGTCTTTTACTGCTTCTTGTAACACTTCATCTGAGGTACCCACTGCATCTACAAGGCCCAGATCTATAGCTTGCTGGCCGTACCATACATCGCCATTAGCAACTTGCTCTAGATCAAGCTGCGGACGTTGTTGTTTAACCCAACTTTTAAACAAACCATGGGTTTGCTGCAAATCTTCAACAAATTTATCACGGCCTTTACGGGTGTTCTCTCCCATAATAGTTAGACTGCGTTTATGTTCGCCTGCAGTGAGCACCTCAACATCGATGGAGTGCTTTTTAAGCAGCCTGTGCACATTTGGCACCTCGGCTACAACGCCGATGGAACCAACCAGAGCGAAGGGTGCGGCAGTAATATGGTTAGCCATGCAGGCCATCATATAACCTCCACTAGCAGCAATTTGGTCAACACAAATAGTAAGTGGAATATTGGCAGTATTGATACGTCCTAACTGTGACGCCGCCAAACCGTAGGTATGCACCATGCCGCCACTTGAGTCGAGGCGCATAATAATTTCGTCGGTAACTTTAGCAACTGATATAATCGCACTAATCTCATGACGCAGGAACTCTACTGCACTGGCTTTAACGTCGCCATCAAAGTCTAGTACAAACGTCCTTTTCTTGGTGGCAGGTAACTCTTCCTCACCCAAGCCTGAAGACCCTTCTGCTTTAATTTGCTTAGCCTGTTTCTTTGCATCAGCTTTATCCTGTTTAGTCTGAAGCTTATCGGCTTTTTCCTGGCTCTTGCGCAACTGCTTGAATTGAAACTTATCCATCATTGCGCGATCTAGGGTGTAGGTCATGTCTTCAAACTCATCATTGAGGTTTCTCACCTCAATATGCCCGGCCTTACTCAATTGTCGGCGATTTTGTCCCGCCATGACTAAAAAGCCAATGACCACAACGGCAGCAACACAAAAAGTAACAACTTTCGCTAAAAATAACCCGTACTCATACAAAAAATCTAACACGTAACTCTCCAGATATGGTTCTTGTGTACACCAAAAAATATCTGTCTATTCTAGTCTAGTGGGCCTTAAAACCATAATTAAACATGCATCAAATCTACAATTCAAACGATCGTTTGATTTAACTTAAAAAAACACATAGAATCAAACTGACTAAAATTAAAAAGGATTAAACTAATGGCTGTAGCTCAAATTATGGAGCAAATGCAATCTGCATTTGTCGCCGACGAAGCTGAAGACTTAGAAGCAACATTTCAGTTTTGCATTTCTGACGATGACGATTTCTATGTCACCATCGACAACGCCACATGTGCTAGCAGTTTAGGCAATCACGATGATCCAGAAATCACGATGTCTATGGATTCTGAGACACTTGCAGAGATTGTATCTGGAGAGTTGGATGGCATGGCTGCCTTCATGGGGGGGCGTCTGCAAGCTGAAGGCGATGTGATGTTAGGCACGCGGCTAAGTCAATTATTTAAAATGGGTTAATACCCTACACATGCCAATTAAATAGCCGCCTATATGCCTGCTTAATCAAGACTGCAGGGGTCTATTTAGCTTTTTATTAACTGCACTAACGTTAAATGCTATTGCCTTAAAGCATAAAAAGCCGCGAAAATTGCGGCTTTTTAGGTCTGTATTACGTTCGTAGAACTAGTAGTAAAGCTTAATTCTTCCTAAGCATTCAACCAGAGACATTGGCCATCTGAAGCTTTAGCCACGGTTTCTAGCTTAATTTGGTGAGCATGGAGCTCTTCATTAGTGGCTAACACCACTGGTAGTGAGCCGGCTTGCAAAATCACTTTACTATTCATAGCGGTGGCTCCACCATCCGCAGATGCTGTTTGGGTAGCCAGCATTAAGTCAGTTTGTCCACCAGTCATGAGCAAATAGACGTCAGCTAAGATCTCAGAGTCTAACAATGCACCATGCAATTCTCGGTGCGCATTGTTAATGCCATAACGTCGACAGAGCGCATCAAGGTTGTTTTTTTGCCCTGGATGTTTTTGGCGGGCAAGTTTTAAAGAATCTGTTATTTTACAAATATCCGCAATTTTTGGATAACTTCGCCCCACGGCTTTTCCCGCAATGGCCAACTCATTGTCTAAAAACCCAAGGTCAAAGGGTGCATTGTGAATAATCAGTTCAGCACCTCTGACAAACTCAATAAAGTCATCAGCAATAGCAGAAAATAATGCTTTACCTTTTAAGAAGTCTTCAGTGATGCCATGCACAGCCTGCGCTTCCATTGGGATATCACGCTCTGGCTGGACATATTCGTGAAAACTCTTCCCAGTAAGGCGTCTATTAACCATTTCTAATGCGCCAACCTCAATTAACCGATGGCCCTGCTTGGGCTCTAAGCCCGTTGTTTCTGTATCTAATACTATTAATCGCATAGTTTATTCCTTAAGAGATTATACAGCTTGTTCTGCGGCACCTAAGTTGGCAAGATCATCAGCAATTTCGTTTTCTACATGGCCACTATGCCCTTTAACCCAATGCCATTCTACTTCATGAGGCTGCACAGCTTGGTCTAACATTTGCCAAAGATCAGCATTTTTAACAGGTTTTTTAGCTGCAGTGCGCCAGTTGTTTTTACGCCAATTAAAGATCCATTCAGTAATGCCTTTGCGCACATACTGAGAGTCAGTCGTGAGATCAACTTTGCACGGACGAGTTAAAGCCTCTAGCCCTTTAATTGCTGCCATAAGCTCCATACGATTATTAGTGGTTAATGGTTCGCCACCATATAAACGCTTTTCTTGCTCTTTAAAGCGCATTAATACGCCCCATCCACCAGGACCAGGGTTACCTTTGCATGCGCCGTCAGTAAATAATTCAATGTGATCTGTTGCCAATCAATTCATCTCCAAAGGTTGTTCTTTTTGACTCGTTTGTCGAGTCGCTCCTGCCAAACCAAAACTAGAATTGACCACGCGATTGCGCCAATGTGCTTTAAGTATATGTACTCGCGTCTCTTGCTTTACTGCTGATAAAACATACCCAGCACCAAAAGGAATCGCAAGGCAGCTTAGCCAGGGTTTAGTCTTCCATTTAGCTGGCGAGCAATCATATACAGGCTTAATATCAAAGTCACCAAAACTTAATAAGGTAAGCCAATCTTTAAGCCTGTGTTGTGCTAAAAAATTAGCCCGCCACGGCACTCCACGCTTGAGTCTTAGTCGTCTCCAAAAGCCCCAAAAGCTATAAGGGTTAAGACCTGTTATCACAAGGCGGCCACCTGAGTTAATAACTCGTGCGGCTTCTCGAAGGATCTGATGAGGATTGTCACTCATATCTAACACATGCTGCAGCACCAACAAGTCTATGGTCTCAGTAGCCAGAGGTAACTGATGTGGATCCATTACTGCGTGGCCACCTAAATGGCGATGTGATGTTAAAGCCATGGCATTTTTAATTGGGCTTGTTAGGCTCGCACTCAGCTTAGCATTCAGGCCTAAATAAACGCTGTAATGGCCAAAAGCTTTAGGCATTAAAGAATTCAGTTGTTGCTGCTCTTGCACCATAAATGAGGCACCTTTTGCACTGCATAACCAGCTAGTAAACTGCTGTTCTTCAAATTGGTAGGGCTTCAGGTGAGTAGAATTAGTCATGCTTCATAATAAGGCATTCTCAGCCACCTTGCTTGCGTAATTTAGCCAGCACCGCTACTCTAATGATTCATACAAAGCTCTAAAAAAGACCAAACCATGCAGACAATGCCTTCAAGTCTAACTATCACGCCTATACCAGCTTTTGAAGATAACTATATCTGGTGCATTGAGGATGTAAAATCTGACACTTTTATTGTGGTGGATCCAGGTGATGCACAAGTTGTTATTCAACATGCAATAAAAATAGAAAAAAAGTTGTCTGCAATATTAGTCACCCACCATCATGCTGATCATACGGGGGGCATTGCTGCTCTGGTGAATTATTTTGGAGAGTTACCTATTTTTGGACCACTTAATAGTCCGTACTTTGGGACAACCCAGAGCGTTGTCGAAGGTAATACCGTCAATGTATTTGGTTCAAAGTTTAAGGTCATTGAAATTCCTGGACATACGCTAGACCACATTGCCTACCACAGTGATGAGCAAGGCCTATTATTTTGTGGTGATACTTTATTTTTGGCCGGTTGTGGCCGAGTATTCGAAGGCACGCCAGAACAAATGCATCACTCATTGAGTAAAATAATGGCGTTACCTGGAACCACCAAAGCTTACCCAACCCATGAATATAGTTTAGCCAATTTAGAGTTTGCTATGACTGTAGATGGTAACAATGAGGCCCTAACATTGGCACAACAAATGTGTAAACGCATACGGGCTAAAAATGAAGTTACATTACCTACCTGCTTAGCGCAAGAATCTGCTATTAACCCGTTTGTACGCACGCATGATAAAGCAGTCATTGCCAGTGCTGAGTGCTACAAGGGCCAAGCTTTGAATAGCCCTAGTGACGTTTTTGCTGCACTACGACAGTGGAAAAACACCTTTTAGGGATTATAAAGGATAAAAACTAAGGAACTATAACAAGACTTAGGGTTCTATATTGACCTACGCAGCTAGCCTGCTAAAATCAACAGCCTTTTGATATTTTAATTGTGAACACTGCCTTGACAAGAATTTCTTTACACCATTCCTTTAAGCGCCAGCTTAAACCCATATTTTATGTGGCTGCAGCGGTATTTCTTAGCGCCTGCCAAACACCTATTTTGCAACCGCATCTATCTAACTCAGATACGGCTAAAGTTGCCAACATTGCTGATGTGACAGACAGTACTAATGCCTCTGATGGTGTAAAAATTTCTGATGTTGTTGCGGCTCCTGGCACTGCTGCAGTGGCCAAGGCTAAGATCACTGATACTCCTTTGGCTAATGCTACTTTTGGAGCCTTAGCCCCACCCATAGAAAGTGTCATCAGTATAGCAAAACCAGTACAGCCATCGAATGTAATTAGCTACAGGGCTGAAGAACACGCTTATCCATCAGCCCAAGCCATTGCCGAAAAGATAGTTAATGATAATTTATTGGGTTGGTCTGAAATTGATTCTGATGCCAGCACTTCTGAAGCTGCACATTTTCTTGCAGAGCCCCACAAAAATATTAACCCTGTCACACCATTAGATGTGTTGGCAACACAGGTTTCAGAAAAAACTATAGAAATAGTTCCAGACATAATTCCAGATCTAGATCTTTGGCAAATGACGGTAGCTAATTATGGTTTAGGTAACGTTGTCAACGCCCGCATTGACCAACATTATAACTGGTACAATTCACACAAAGCGTATATGCACCGAGTAACCACCAGGGCCAGCCGCTACTACCATTTTATGCTACATAGCGCCTTAGACCAGTCGCTACCTGCTGAAATTGCCCTACTTCCTATTATTGAGAGTGGCTTTGACCCCTTTGCTTATTCTTCAGGGCGCGCTTCTGGCGCTTGGCAATTTATTCCATCTACAGGCCGCAGTTTTGGTCTAAAACAAAACTGGTGGTACGACGGCCGCAGAGATATTGTGGCATCTACCAAAGCAGCTCATAAGTACTTGTTACAATTACACAAAATGTTTGATGGTGACTGGTTACTGGCTATTGCTTCCTACAATGGTGGCCAGGGAACTGTACTGAAAGCCATTAAACGTAATAGAAAAGCGGGGAAACCTACTGATTTTTGGTCATTAGATCTGCCTAAAGAAACCATGAATTATGTGCCTAAACTATTAGCCGTAGCGCGGGTTATTTCCGAACAAGCCGGCACAGATACTCTGAACAGCATCGCTAATAAAGCCTATTTTAACGTCATAGATGTTGGGTCTCAAATTGACTTAGCTCAAGCGGCAGAGATGGCTAATATTACTACGGATGAAATGTATCGGTTAAACCCTGCCTTTAACCAATGGGCAACAGATCCACAAGGCCCTCACCACCTACTCATTCCTATTGCTCACTTAAACACCTTTAACTCCAACCTTGCAAAACTGCCTTCAAGTAAAAGGGTATCTTGGGAAAGATATACCATAGTGCCCGGTGATAGCTTACTGAGGCTTGCTAACCGTTATCACGTTAGTGTTGAATTATTGCGAACTATTAATAACATTGATGGCACAATGATTCGTGCGGGCAAAACGCTCATGATACCTATAGCTAGCAAAGATGCGGCAGCATATACCTTAAGTGCTGCGCAACGTGTTATTGCCAGGCAAAAGCAAATTAACCAAACTCAAGCCAGCAAACGAGTTGAATATAAAGTTAAAAGTGGCGACAGCCTTTGGAAGATCGCGAAAAAATATAAAGTGAGTATTAAACAAATTGCAAGTTGGAATAAACTTAGTTCTAAATCTGTGTTGCAAATTGGTGACAAACTCAATATATGGCCACGAAGCAGCAGTAATAAACTTCCCACTGCACAACGTACCTTAGTAAAAAAACTCACCTACAAGGTACGTTCTGGAGACAACCTCTCAGTTATTGCACATCGCTTTAGTGTCACGGTTAAAAACATTCAAAAGTGGAACCAGTCGCTGAAAAAATACCTTCAGCCAGGTCAGCAACTCAGCCTCTTTGTTAATGTTACTAAACTTAAACAATAGGCATTAAAAAACCCGCCTGAGGCGGGTTTTTTTGTGTTCGCTAATCAACTTTGACTATGCGTTGGTCAGCTTATAGCTGGTCATCAACTCCCTTAACATACCAGTCCATGCCTAGCAAAGTACCAAGATCAACCACTTCGCCTTCAGCAGCAGCTAAAGAACCATCCTGCTTATATACAGGGCCAGCAAAGGGGTGAAGTTCACCCGATGTAATAGCCGCTGTGGTGGTTTCTGCCATAGCTTTAACGTCAGCTGGCATGTTCACGAATGGGCCCATTTGAACCATATTCGCATCCATTCCACCAAAGGTATCAGTGCTTACCCATGATCCATCTAATACTGCCTGTGTGCGATCAACGTAATAGTCCGCCCAGTTATCAATAATAGAGGTTAGCAAAGCGTTAGGAGCAAATGCAGCCATATCTGAGGCCTGACCAAAGGCATAAACACCCTGCGCTTCTGCCACTTGAACTGCAGCGGTAGAGTCAGTATGTTGGGTGATAATATCTGCACCTTGGCTAATTAACACTTTAGCCGCATCGGCTTCACGGCCAGGGTCAAACCAAGAGTTGGCCCATACCACTTTAAGCTTAAAGTCTGGATTAACAGTTTGAGCGCCTAATAAGAACGCGTTAATGCCGCGCACTACTTCAGGAATTGGGAACGAGCCAATGTACCCAGCGACACCTGATTTAGACATCTTGGCAGCAATTTGACCAATGACGTAACGGCCTTCATAAAAGCGTGCGCCATAAGTAGACACGTTATCTGTACGTTTGTAACCAGTGGCATGTTCAAACTTAACATCTGGGAACTTAGCCGCAACATTTAAGGTGGGGTCCATGTAGCCAAACGACGTAGTAAAAATTAAGCCAGCACCTTGACGAGCCAAGCGAGTAATTGTGCGCTCAGCGTCTGGGCCTTCAGGTACATTTTCCACGAAGACTGTTTCTGCATGATCACCTAACCGAGCATCAATCGCTTGGCGCCCTTGATCATGTTGATAAGTCCAACCAAAGTCGCCTGGAGGACCAATGTAGATAAAACCAACCTTTAGCTTATCTGCTGCAACAGCAGAAATGGATAGTGCTGAGACCAGCGCAATGCTGGCTGCAGTCGTGAGCAACTTCTTCATAAAACTTCTCCTCATCTATTACGATGACTTGTTATTAAAATGTTACAGCAGTAGTGATCTTAAGCTAAGCTTAACGATCGGGTACAAAACCTTGCCCTAAAGAGGCAGGGGTATTGATCAAAGATAAGCGTCGATTAGTAGAAATAATAACCAAAGCTAAAATAGTTGCAACGTATGGCAGTGAAGATAGCAGTTGTGATGGTATACCAACACCCATACCTTGAGCATAAAGCCCCAAAATCCATACGCCACCAAATAAATAGGCTCCAGCGGCTAACCGACCTGGTAACCAAGTAGAGAATACCACTAATGCCAGAGCAATCCACCCCCTGCCTGCAGTCATATTTTCTATCCACTGAGGGGTGTAAACCAAAGATAAATAGGCCCCAGCAAGACCAGATGTGGCGCCACCAAAAGCAATACACGCATAACGCACTGCAACTACACGGTAGCCTAAAGCGTGAGCAGAGGCATGATTTTGCCCAACAGCACGGATAATTAAGCCCATTCGGGTGTGATTTAACGTATAAGCCACAGCTGCAGTTAATGCAATGGAAACATAAACTAGCGGATCTTGTCCAAAGATTAATCGACCCACATAAGGCAGGTCTGATAGCCATGGTATGGACACGTTAGCTAACTTAACCCCTGGTAAACCAACAAATCCACTACCAATTAAACCCGAAAGCCCGAGCCCTAATAATGTAATTGCTAAGCCCGTTGCAACTTGGTTAGTCATTAAGGTTTGCGTCAGTAGGCCAAATAATAAAGACGTGGCAATACCTGCAAAGGTAGCAGCAATAACCCCTAACCAGGCAGATCCAGTAACATGTGCGGCAGCAAAACCACAGACAGCGCCCATTACCATCATGCCCTCTATACCGAGATTAAGCACCCCTGAGCGTTCCACTACCAACTCACCGATGGCGGCTAATAACAAGGGAGTAGACGCTGTGATAATGGTTAAAAGTATTGCTTCGTATGGGCTCATGACGCGTGACCTGTAGTAGACTGATTAGGTTTAGTACTTATCCATTTAAGCCGATATAGAATTAATGTATCGCACATCAAAATAAAGAATAGCAACATGCCCTGAAACATCTGAGTAATTTTGCTGGAAATGCCTAATTCAATTTGTATCCCTTCACCGCCGATGTAACTAATTGCTAACAAGATGCCGGCAAAGATGACCCCCAGAGGGTTTAAACGTCCCAAAAATGCGACAATAATCGCTGTAAAACCATAGTTAGGTGAAATTTGAGGCTGTAACTGGCCTATTGGCCCCGCCACTTCGATCAACCCAGCAAGCCCTGCAAGGCCGCCAGACAGAGCAAAACAGAACCACACCATCTTAGTTTGTGAAAACCCTGCAAAAGCGCCTGCTCTGGGTGCACTCCCCACAACATTAATCTCAAAACCCTTCAGCGTGTGGCGCATTATCCAAAACAGGACTAACGCAGCGACCAACGACACTACTAAACCAAAATGCATTCGCCCATCACCCCACATGGGCAGTAGATGCCAACCTTCAAACGATACGGACTTAGGAAAGTTATAACCATTGGGATCTTTCCAGGGGCCTCGCACGAACCAGTCCAAAAGTAACTGAGCAATATAAACTAACATCAAACTGGTAAGAATCTCATTAACCCCAAAATGAGTTTTTAGCCAAGCGGGGATCAAGGCAAATAGTGCACCACCTAATGCGCCTAAACATAGCATGGCTACCAGAGCAAAAGGCGATTGCCACTCTCCCCATAATATGGGAATAATAGCGCCCATAAGGGCCCCCACTGTTAATTGACCTTCGGCACCTATATTCCAAACGTTAGCTTTAAAACACACCGCTAAACCAACACCGATGAGCACTAATGGCCCAGCCTTGACTAATACCTCCTCAACAGACCACCAACTGGTCAAAGGATCTATAAAATATAAATATAGCGCAGTAAGGGGGGGTTTACCCATCGCTGCAAAAATCAGCCCTCCAACCACGACGGTCAGCACTATGGCTAGTAAGGGAGAAAATAAATTCATTAAGCCTGAAGACTGAGGGCGTTTTTCTAAAATTAATTGCACATTAAGCTCCAGCTGCTTGCGCAGTTTGTTCATGGGAACCAGCCATCATTAAACCTATTTTTTCTCGAGAAAGCTCACTAGCTGCATAGCTCGGCGATAATTGCCCTCTAGATATGACGGCAATAGTATCGGCTAACTCAAATATTTCATCCAGATCTTGGCTAATAATTAAAATAGCGCTGCCTTGTCGTGATAGGTCAATGACTGCTTGGCGGATTAACGCTGCGGCCCCAGCATCAACGCCCCACGTCGGTTGGTTAATAACCAAAACTTTAGGTTTGCGATTAAGTTCTCTGCCCACAACAAACTTTTGCAGATTGCCACCAGACAATGAACCTGCCACGTCGTCTTCCCTAGACTTACGCACGTCGTAATTAATACTAATAGCCTTATTCAACTGGGCTAGCTGACGCCGATCTATTCCAAACCATCCTCGATCTAACGGTGACTCTGTATCATTACACGCATGGCGAGACAGAAGGATATTATCAGTTAAACTTAAATGTTCTACTGCGCCATGTCCCATGCGCTCTTCAGGGACAAAGGCAGCCCCTAAAAGCCGCCGTTGATTAATATTAAGGCCGTCACTAACCTGCCCTAGTAGTGAAATAAAGTGTTGCTGCGGGTTACGTTCTTCCCCAGAAATTACACTAAAAAGCTCACCTTGGCCATTACCTGCAACCCCTGCAATAGCTAGTATCTCCCCACTTTTAACTTGCAAATTTACATCTACAAGATCAACACCAAAAGGAGCAGACGAACTTTGATAAAGGTGAGAAAGAGATAACAATACCTCACCTATTTCACCGTTAGTATTACGACTCACCTGATGCACACTACTGCCTACCATTAGCTGTGCTAGGGTAGCAGCTGTCTCCACCTTAGGATCAACTTCTGCAACAAGTTTACCGTGGCGTAAAATAGTCGCGTCATGGCATATTTGTTTTACTTCTTCTAGACGATGAGAAATGTAGAGTACAGCACAGCCCTCTTCTACCAAACGGCGTAAGGTTGAAAATAAAGCTTGGGCCTCTTGAGGGGTAAGAACCGCAGTCGGTTCGTCCATAATAAGAAGTTTAGGCTGCTGCAACAGGCAACGAACAATCTCTATGCGCTGCCTTTCTCCAACAGATAAGTCTGCAACCAATGCAGCGGGGTTAAGGGGCAAGCCATAATCTAATGAAAGGTCTGCTATTCGCTGGCTTAAGTCACCTTGGCGCAGCTGCACTGGCAAAGCAAGGCTAATATTTTCAGCCACAGTAAGGGCTTCGAACAATGAAAAATGTTGGAATACCATACCAATACCCAGCTCTCTTGCGTGCGCTGGGCTGGCTATCAAGGTCTCTTGGCCTTGCCAAAAAATACTGCCAGACGTAGGTTGCAAAGCACCATACATCATTTTAACTAAGGTAGACTTGCCTGCCCCATTTTCGCCTAATAAGGCGTGTACTTTACCAGTTTCTATCGATAGATTAAGGTTGTCATTAGCATAAAAGTCACCAAACTTTTTGCTAATATTTGTGACCTGTAACAGGGTCATTGGTGCATTATTATTAGATTTATTGAGCATGAAATCCCAGAATTCAGATGTAATACTGCTAGCATTGTAACCGCAAAATATGTTTCGTCAACAAAAACCTGACTAGATGGTTAGGATTTCAAGTCTGTTAAAGTGAGTTAAACACTGTAAACCTCAAAATCTTTGAAATACGCATGGCCACTTAATTCTGCTGGCGCTACGACGGCCTCCGAAGGCTGGGTATTGTGCAAATAACGCTTAGCCACACTTTGTAAAGAATCAAGACTGACCGCTAAGATAGCAACCCTAAAAGCCTGGCGAACATCTGAAGTGCGGCCATGAAGTTGATTCTGATATGCCTGTAAGGCCTCTCCTGCTGGCGATCCTGGCTTATCAAGACTGCCAATAACGCCCAACACTGCTTCTTCAAGGTGTTGGTTTAGTAGTTGATCAGACAATACCCAGTCTACCGATGCGCCAAAATCTGCGAAGGTTTCTTCACTACGAGGGTCGCGGTAAGAGTAAAAACGGAAACAAGCGTTATTATTATCTTGCCCTGCTCCACCACCATAAGCGCCACCCTGTTCACGCACCGCGCGATGTAAGTAACCATTGCGTAAAACCTCACCAAGAACAACCAACGAAGCTGCATCTGGATGAGCGCTTGATACAGTTGGAAAAGATCTAGCACAATAATTAACTTGGGTGTTAGTCGTCCACAACTGATGCACTGGTCGATAATCATTTTTGCTATGGGCTTTGTCAAATGGCCATTGAAAACGTCCTTGTAACGCACCTACATGCTCCGTAAATGCGCCGGTAAAAGTGGCCTCTATATTAGACTCTTGTTGAACTTCCCCTACACTAGCCAACTGGAGTGGCTGTTCGCACAACTGTTGCTGGAGTTTTGCAAGTGTGCTGCATAGATCTGATAGATGTTGCTCATCCTCCAAGCTGTCATCAAGCTGCTGTAGCCAAACCACAGATTTTAAGCCACTCATACTGTATTGAAGGTTTGCACCTGCGCTCATATTACGGCTAGCCGCACCTAAAGCAAAACTGTGGCCTGATTGCCCGACACTTTGTTGGCGACGTGATCGTAACTGGCCAACCAATTCCTTGATACGTTTTTTCTCATCAAAACGTACAGACAGTAAAGTTTGTTTTAGTAAATCTACAATGGCTTCTTGCTGGCTTACCAGCCCTTTAGTACTTATTACAAAGTAGGCGTTCAAGTGGTCAGCATCAGTGGCTTGACCCCGGAAAGATAAATAGGCAGAAAGGCTGCCGCAAACGGCGGCTTGCTGAGCCTGAACAGCTAAGTAGTCCCGGTCACCAATGCCTAATTCAGTCATCAGCTGGGCAAGTAAATTAAGGTAAGGTAAGTTTTGGGCATCAATTTTTGGCCAATCAATCACTAACTGATGGTACACCAAGCCATTTGTGCCTGCCCCATAAAACTCCCAGCCTAGATCTTTATTAGACACTGTTGGACTAGCAATGAACTGGGAGACTGGAATATCTGCTCTAGTCACCTCTGGCAAAACGCCAGGGTCGTCTTCTTGTGACTGACGATCCAATAGTGCTGCTGTTTCATCAATAACACTCTGACGTTGCTCATCATTCATGGCGCTAAGCATGCCACTAAGACGCTGTTTTTCTGCAGTGTCCCTGCGGTTTGCCATCTTCTCATCTGGCACTAGCGTCAACCTTACTTGATGACTATTGTTTATCAATAGGTCTTGAATTAGGCTTGGGATAAAGTCTCGATTTTTAATGTCCTGAGCAAGCTCGGTCAATACTGGGTCTAAATTTAGCGCGGCTAAAGCATCGCCGCCATGGATTGCTGCGGGCAGAGCACTCAGTATTAGCTGCATACCAAATGGATACCCATCACCACCTATTTCACGTTGACCCAACTCGAGCTGATGCAAAGCAGCTTCGATTTCGCTTTGCGGTACGCCCTCACTCGCTACTTTTTCGAGACAGTTTAATACCAAGGTTTCAAAGGCTTGCGAGTCTGTAATTTCCGCCCCTTCTAGACCACAAACAAAAGTCATTTCTTTATTAGAGTCTTCTAAGCCACAAAGTTGCGAGGGTCCAGTACCTAAACCACATGTCTCAAGCTCCTTACGTAGCGGTGACGCACTATTATCTAGCAATACACGGGACAGCAAGTTAGCTCTCAATTGTTGTTTTAGATCTGTGCTATGGCCCAGCAACCAACCTAAGACTAAATGGGTTTTAGCCTGCTTGTCATTAGCTGCAGCTGGGTAACTTTCCTGTACTTTTAAGGGGCTAAAGTATCGCTTTTCATCCGCAACAGATAGGTCAATTTTCTGTGCTGAAAAACGATGCAGTGCATGCGTCTCAAAAGCGGCTTGATGTGTCGCTGCAGAAATATCACCACTGGTCATAAAAATAGCATTGGATGGGTGGTAGTGACGTTTGTAAAAGGCTAACAACTGTTCGTGGGTTAGGTCAGGAATGTCTGATGGTTCACCACCACTGTTAAAATGATAGGTTGTGCTAGGGAATAGGTACTTGGTTAAGGTTTGCCACAGCTGACTAACTGGAGCGCTCATAGCACCTTTCATTTCATTAAAAACAACGCCTTTAAAAGTAAGGCTTTGTTGACCTTCTTCGTCATCAACAAACTCTACACGATGACCTTCTTGAGCAAAGTCTAAGGCATCAAGGCGAGCAAAAAACACCGCATCCAAATAAACCTCTAACAGATTATTAAAGTCTTTTTTGTTTTGACTGGCAAATGGATAAGCAGTCCAATCACTGCTAGTAAAAGCATTCATAAAGGTGTTTAAAGAACGCCTTATCATCATGAAAAAAGGATCCCTTACTGGAAACTTCTCACTTCCGCACAAAGCCGTATGCTCCAGCACATGAGCCACCCCTGAAGAATCCTGAGGCATTGTTTTTAACGCCACTAAAAAGACATTCTCTGTTTGTTCACTGGCTAAGTGAATATGCAACGCACCGGTTTTAACGTGCTCGTACTGTTGAATATTTATATTTAACGAATCTATCGTTTGTTGGCGCAAAAAGCGAAATGCAGAGTGGGACTGTGGTGCTGCGGACATATTTTTACCAATTAATAGATTTAAAAGACACCACCAGTAGAAACTGATCATGCCATTAATGGGACCAAGAAGTTAACTCACATCTCGCTCAACGCTATGTGTTCACTGGCAAGTCAAAAGTGACTTGCATTACTATTTTCACGGGTGACTGTGATTAACATCATTTACACCGAAAATAGGCCGCAATTAACCTTATTTTTATTATCTGCTATAGCTTTTAAACGGCAAGGGTTGCAAAAGCGACTTCAGCCACACCCTTTAACTTTAGCATCTTTCGCAAGTATAATTTGAAACACCGTGCTAGAAAAGTCTTCTTTAGCAGAAACATTAAATAGCCAGTTAAATACCCATCGCATACCGAATGATTTGTTTTTTAATTAGTGGGACTTTGGCCGATGCCAGCACCATATTTCTAAGCCACTTGCTCTTGGTACCCGTTTGGCTAAATCCATGGTGAAAGGCATCCATACTGTGAAGCATGATGCTATTGGCTAACTTTCGCTGCTTTTGATATCGACTCAGCACCCCTATTGTGGACCAATCTTCGCCAGAGTTGCGAGCCTTCTTGAGGGTTTCTGCCAAACTAGACACGTCTTGAAAACCTAAATTAACACCCTGCCCAGCCAGTGGGTTAATGACATGGGCTGCATCACCAACTAATACCATGCCGTCCATACAGTAACTTTGAGCATGTTGTTTTTGTAATCCAAAAGAGGCCTTTTCAGTCACTTCGATGGCGCCAAGTTCAGCCGGGAAATGTGCCATAATTTCACCTGCCAAGTCTACGTTAGTTAAATTTGCTAACGCTCGTGCATGATCTGTCTGGTGGTACCAAACGACAGAACCGTGCTGACCCAGCAGAGGTAAAAAAGCTTGCGGGCCGGTATTTACAAAGCGTTGCCAAGTGATATCTTGCTGGCCCAGCTGAGTATTAACAGAGGCCACCAGACAAGCTTGCTGATATTGCCCGCGATTAACGCCAACTCCAAAGCCTTGCCTCACCTTAGACTGAGCACCATCTGCACCAACGACCAACCGAGCCGATATACTTTGCCCAGTATCAAGGTCTATACGCATTGTCTTACCATCACGATGAAAGTGTTCTGGCGATGCAGGACAAATGATCTTTACGTTGTCATTGCTTTGCAAAGCCTGCCACAAGCTAAGTTGTACCAATCGGTTTTCAACAATATGTCCAAGTTCTGCTACACCCACTTGATTGGCGCTAAACGTTAGGTCTCCAAAGCCTGCAACTTCCCAGACACGCATGCGCTTGTAGGGGCAAAGACGCATGCCTTGAAGGATCTCCCAGGCGGCAGATTGCTGCATTACCTGCGCACTTTTAGGGCTTAAAGCAGAAATTCTTAGATCAAATTTCTGGCTTAAGTCATACCGACCTGGCTTATGCCCGTCCACTAGGGCAATGGAAAATCCATGTGGGGCAAGCAGTGTTGCCAAGGCAGCGCCAATCATACCACCACCACAAATCACAATGTCGTAATCACATTTCACGTCTAGTAGCCTTTACGTTAATCAATAAACTAGTCAACTTAATTTGCCTTTGCCCCATAAAAGCCCTTCCCTTCCAAGCCCACTTGTGGTCTATTAAAAGCATGGCTGCAGCATAAGAATCTACTTATTTGGAGCCTAAGTTATGTTGGTCTCACGGCTAACAAGTCTATCTACTTAACCCAACTAACCCAAGAGGAACCACACTCTATTTCTACTTTTTTTAACTCTCCCTAAGAAGGAATCGATTATGCAAATGAACATTACTGCTCGTCACGACACCAAAGCTACTGATGCCATAAAAGAACGTATTATGGCCAAGCTGCAGAAAAATGAAAGCCACTTCGATCATATTACTAACATTCAAGTCACTATGGACAAAGAAGGTAACCAAGACCTTGCTGAAGCCACTCTTCACCTCAATACTGGCCAAGAAATATTTGCCAAAGCCAGAGGCAACAACATGTTTAGTGCGATCGACTCTTTGAGCGCTAAAATAGAAACCCAGTTACAAAAAGCTAAATCTAAAACACAAACCCGAAAAGGCATTGATAAAGGCATGCGCGTGATGTCTGAAGAGCCAGAAGAACCGGATGAAGAAGTCGCTTAATCTAAATGTTCAGCAAAGGTGGTATAGGTCTCATAGTCATTAATTCCTAACGCTGCTGCAGAACATAACGCCATAGGATCTTCCGCAAGATCCTTTGGTACCACTACCAAACCATCACTGAAAGACACTACTTGTAAGCCAACTTTATGGCAATGAGCAAAGACCTTTTCCAGCGCGTGCACAACCTGCTCTTGATCCTTAAGCAATCGGTCACGTGGAATTTCATCATGGGCTGGGGGCTTGTACTTAAACTGCTTTAGTACTTGTTTCTGATCATCCATCATCAACAGCAACACATCACCCCACCGCCATTGTTCTAACAAACGCTTACAAAATAAAAATTGCCCAACATCGGTGCAGTGAACACGGTCGCCTGCGCGCAATTGCCTTAACTCATCGTGCACGTGCTGCTGCGTGGTGGTGCTGGTGATTTCTATATGCATTGTGGGTTCTTTGCTTTAGGTATAGACCGACAGTTTAACAAACCTAGCCCCTAAGTGGAGATTTTCAAGCATTATCACCCAAGACTGTTCGGTATTGATTGAAACTCTGTTTAAGAACAGCCACTATAAGTCGGTATATGAACAGTAGGCCACTTTTACAGGCGTTAAAGTGGCTCTTTGTATAATTAAATCTAAACAAGAGGATATGCAGTGGAACGTGAATCAATGGAGTTCGATGTTGTTATTGTGGGTGCTGGCCCATCTGGCCTTGCCACCGCATGTAAACTACTACAACTAGCCCAAGAAAAAGGCCAGGAATTGAGCGTTTGTGTAGTTGAAAAAGGCTCTGAGGTAGGTGCCCATATATTGTCTGGCGCTATCTTAGAGCCCACAGCCCTAAACGAACTTTTTCCTGATTGGCAATCCATGGGAGCACCGCTCACTGCGCCTGTTGTTAGAGACGAAATGCATATTCTTACGAGTTCCACAGGTGGTATGTCATTGCCTAATTTTGCTATTCCCAAGCCAATGCACAACGAAGGTAACTACATTGTTAGTTTAGGTAATGTGTGTCGTTGGCTCGCTGAGCAAGCTGAAATTTTAGGTGCCGAAATCTTCCCAGGTTTCGCTGCTTCTGAAGTCCTTTATCATGAAGATGGCAGTGTTAAAGGCATTGCTACAGGGGACATGGGGGTCAGTGAAACTGGTGAGCAAAAAGACAGTTATATGCAAGGAATGGAATTACACGCAAAATATACTGTATTTTCTGAGGGCTGCCGGGGTCATCTGGGCAAACAATTGATTGAAAAATTTAACCTTGATTTAGAGGCAACGAGCCAGCATTATGGCATTGGCATTAAAGAACTATGGGATATTGACCCAGCCAAACACCAACCCGGCTTAGTTGTCCATGGTTCTGGCTGGCCGCTGACCAAAGGGGCCAATGGTGGTTTTTTCCTATACCACGGTGACAATAACCAAGTGACTGTAGGTATTATAATTGACCTAAGCTACGATAATCCACATCTAAGCCCATTTGACGAATTCCAGCGCCTTAAGCATCACCCTGTACTTAAACAGCATTTAGAAGGCGGCTCTAGAGTGTCTTATGGCGCTCGTGCTGTCGAAAAAGGGGGGCTATTCGCCTTACCTAAAATGAGCCTTCCAGGTGCCTTACTTATTGGCTGTGACGCAGGGACTATGAACTTTGCCAAAATTAAAGGCAGCCATACGGCAATGAAATCCGGCATGTTAGCAGCTGAGACATTATTTGAAGCCATTACCAACGGTGACCAAGGTAAGCAAGACTTACTCGCATATGGTGAGAAGTTTAAGCAGTCTTGGTTACATGAAGAGCTTTATAAAGCGCGTAATTTTGGTGCTGCAATGCACAAGTTTGGCATGTGGTTAGGAGGCGCCTTTAATTGGTTTGACCAAAATATTTTTGGCGGCAAGCTTCCGGTCACTTTAAAAGATAATACCCCTGACTATGCGCAGTTAAAACCTGCCGCCCAGATGCCTAAAATTGAGTATCCTAAACCTGATGGAATCACCAGTTTTGACAAGTTATCATCAGTATTTATTTCTGGTACTAATCATGAGGAAAACCAGCCCTGTCATCTTACTTTAAAGGATGCAAGCCTGCCTTTAGGTATTAACTTAAGCATGTGGGATGAACCAGCACAACGGTATTGCCCTGCTGGCGTATACGAAGTACTGGAGAACGAAAGTGGTGACAAAACCTTCCAGATCAACAGTCAAAATTGTGTCCACTGCAAAACCTGCGACATTAAGGACCCAAGTCAAAATATTACCTGGGTGGTGCCAGAGGGTGCAGGCGGCCCAAACTACCCCAACATGTAATTTTTTAAGCTGGGTAGCGTAATTTAGGTTAATGTTCATAATCATTAAATTGTGTACCTGTGTAACCACTTAATAGGCTTTAACTTAACGTGCAACTTAAGTAGATTGCCTATCATTTAATTGGAACAAACAAAATGAACCGACATGAGTTTCACTTAAAATTTGGGAGTAAAAATCCCATTGTTTTACCCGTGATCCATGTGTTGAATTATGCACAAACGCATCGCAATATTGTCATCGCAATGGAAGGTGGTTGCCCAGGGGTATTGCTAATCAATCATGATTTTGAAAAGGAAAAGCTATTACCAATTATTAAGCGCATCCGGGCTACATTTTCTGACTATTGGCTTGGCATAAACTTTCTTGCCGTCACTGGTGAGTTTGCCTTTCCAATTTTAGGCGCGCTGCAATCTGAAGGCATTTACATTGACGGGTATTGGGCTGATGATGCGTGTATTGACGAGCGTCGTGCGGAGAATGATCAGATAGAAGCCAACAGAATTAACACAGTACGCAAAGAGAGTGGCTGGCAAGGCTTATACATCGGTGGAACAGCGTTTAAAAAACAGCGAGAAGTTGACCCAGCTGGGTATGCTTATAGCGCTCAATTAGCCACTAGCTATATGGATGTTGTGGTAACTTCTGGCATTGCCACAGGCCATGCTGCCGATGTTGAAAAAATCAAAACTTTTCGGATAAGCTGCGGTGATACAGCTCTGGCCATTGCATCTGGAATCACGCTAGATAATGTAAAAGACTATGCTGAAGATGCAGACTTGCTGATGGTTGCCACTGGTATAAACTCTAAAGATGACTTTTATAATATAGACCCAAAAAAGTTAAAGAGCTTGATGAATAGTATCAAAGGTTAGGGAGAAACATATGAGTTCCGATAAAGGTCCAAGAAATGATCGATGGTATTTCTCTATCATGGCACCCAATACAAAAGGGGATAAATTTGCATGGCTTGATCCAACGTCCATCTATATTAATGGACGTGCGTATCAAGATTTACTTGATGATCTTTGCGCTGACATAGATCCAAAGGATATAGATGTTGTTGCTGGATTAGATGCCATGGGATTTGTTTTAGCAGCCGGCATTGCTGCTCGTATTGGTTGTGGATTTCTACCTATTCGAAAGGCCGGAAAATTATGCGTTGATACAGATAGTGCGTCCATGACAAATTATTCTGGGCGAACTCAATCAATGGAAATGCGACTCCCCGCGTATGCCCCAGGCACTCGAGTATTATTGGTTGACCAATGGGTTGAAACCGGTGGAACAATGCATGGTGCTGTGCAGTTAGTTGAGCAACAACAGGGCGTAGTTGCAGGAATGGTGGCCATTGTTATGGAAGAGAATGAGAACACCACCAGATACCGTGAGACGTATAAGTGTGTTACTGCAATACAGCCAAACACACCGTGGCAAGATCAGGCAAATGCTCAATATTTAGAAAGCTTTAAAAGCTATAATCCAGAGTCAGCTTTTCCTAAATAAAATATAACCTGTAGAGAGAATATTAAACTGGGGCCGGTTATTAAGGTCATCAGGCCTGATCATAATGGCCTGCCCCTTTAATGACTTTATAACGCTTACTTTGGTGCTATTTAGTCCCAAAGATCTTGTCACCTGCGTCACCAAGGCCTGGGATAATATAGCCTTGTTCATTTAGGCACTCATCAATTGCTGCAACATATAAATTCACTTCTGGATGCAGTTCTGACACCTTCAATAAACCCTCTGGTGAGGCCACTAAGAATAGCCCCATAATGTTTTTACAGCCCTTTTGCTTAAGTAAATCAATGGTAGCTAGCAGTGTACCCCCAGTAGCCAACATGGGATCAATGATTAGTGCTGTGCGCTGATCTACATCAGCAATTATTTTATCGAAGTAAGCAACGGGCTGAAGAGTCTCTTCATCGCGATATAATCCAACAACACTTACTTTTGCATTGGGCACAAGCTGCATTACGCCCTCAAGCATACCTAAACCCGCTCGCAAAATCGGCACAATAGTAAGTTTTTTGCCGGCTAACATTTGTACCGGGATACGCTCTCCTTGCCAACCATCAATGTTAACTTTTTCCAAGGGTAACCCCCTACTTGCCTCATAGGTCAGTAGGCTGGCAACTTCATTGGATAGTTCTCTAAACTGTTTGGTGCTCACATGTGCCTTGCGCAAAAGAGCAAGTTTATGTGAAATAAGGGGATGATGAATTTCATGTACTGGCATTATATGTATTTCCTAGTGGGCTACGCTGGCCCAATATAGTATCGATGAGGGCCACTGGTCAACTCAGCGTGATCCCCGTGGGTTGTTTCAACCACTTCGCAGGCCAGTGCAAGCTGGTAAAAAACGGCCCGATTAATGCGACCCCACAGACCATCGCGCACACACACTCTTGGCTGTGGTTGTTCTGAGTTATAGGTCACAACCAATTGGTCTAACTGTGAGAGATAAATTTGGTCACCCGTGTTGGTCGTAAATTGCCACAGGTCAACACCCTCGTGATGCACGTAGTCTGCTGCAACAATCACAAAAGGCAGGTCCTCTACGGTAATACGGAAGGCCTCTGTAGGTGTGATGATCCAATAATCACCATTGGCTTGACGCTGCAGCAAGCGCGCAAACAATTGCATGATTTTAGTTTTAACAATAGCACTACCTTCATGGAACCACGTACCATCTGCAGTAATGATTAAGTCTATATCTCCATTAAATTGAGGTTGCCAAGAGTTTAAATCATAATTAGGCAATTTCTGGGCTTGAGCGACTAGCTGTTCTAACATTTTAAGTTAGTCTTGATCAGCAGTATTGTGGTCATGGGGCACCTTTTTTGATAAGTCTGTATGACGACTCTGCCCACGGTTACCCATACGCATACCTATTTGCATCAGAAACTCAAAAAAAGCTTCACGGTCTTGAATGAATTCTTTAAAGAACCCAGAGTCATGCAACGCTAAGGCACCATGAACTAGAGCCCAAGACGCAGATAAATGGAAATAAGCTGGCACCTGCTCCAGTTTTCCAGAATCAATACGTTTTTCAACTAAGGTGGTGAGCACCTGCATATTTTCATTTCTAATTTGGTGAACGTCGGCAATTTCCTTATCATATTCCTCACCCTTGATCAGACGATCTTCTAAGCGGTCAAAGAGTAACGCTTGCTCAGGATCATTCATCCGGTATTCAAAGTAACTGCGCCACAAAGACTCCGGGTCGGAGAAATCTTTTGTTGCCAATAAACTGGCTAATTGAAGTTCATAATTAATCAATAAATAAATATAGATATCTGATTTAGACTTAAAGTGTTTGTATATGGTGCCTTTACCAATACCCACGTTATCAGCAATCATTTCTACAGTCACTTTGTCTTCACCATGCACACGAAAGAGCTCTAGAGCTGTTTCTAGTATTTCTTCTTCCCTGCGCTTAAATTCACGTACCTTGCGATTCTCTTTTTCACGTGGAAAATAGGCAGGAATGTTTGGTTTTGCAGCAATGCCCCAATTCATGGCGATACCTTTAGATGAATAAATCAGTCTAGCTATGACTATGCTAGACATAATAGTCATAAAACCTTCAAAACGCCATCACTTATAAATTATGTTAACTAAAGGTCTTTAAGAACAACTGGCTAAAGTTTTTGCTTGTTTGTTCTGCGAGCTCAGCCAAAGAAACCCCTTTGAGATCAGCTACATATTGAGCCACCAAACGCACATGCTTAGGTTCATTCTGCTGACCCCGATATGGCACTGGTGTTAGGTACGGTGAATCAGTTTCTACTAGTAAGCGATCCATTGGAATTTTCTTAACAACTTCTCGCAACGCAGAAGCGTTGTTAAAGGTCACGATGCCAGAAATAGAAATGTGGAAGCCTAAGTTTAAGCATGCTTCAGCCATAGCCCAGTCCTCTGTAAAGCAGTGAATCACCCCACCTACAGATTGATCTGCTTCACTGCGAAGCAGCGCTAATGTATCTTCATTAGCATCCCGAGTATGAATAATAACAGGCTTTTTTAGGTGCTTAGACAGCTTTAAATGCGCCAAAAATGCTTGTTGTTGTATGTCTATGTTATCTTTTTGGTAAAAATAGTCCAACCCAGTTTCACCAATGGCAACTACTTTAGGGTGCTGGGCTTGTTGTTCTAACACGCTAAAATTGTCCAAACTTTTAACCCCCAAAGGATGCAATCCAGCTGAAGCATGGATGAAATCATACGTTTCAATTTGGCGCATCATTGGCTCAAAGTTTTCTGTATCAACACTAATACTTAACATTTGAGAAATACCGTCTGCTTGAGCTGCAGCAATTAGGCCTGGAAAACCATCTTCATAATGACTCGTGTCGAGTTTATCCAAATGGCAGTGAGAATCAATAATCATAGTGAAGTGTCAGACCTTACTAGCAAGTACCATTGGTGCAACAGTTCTTCGCACACCAACTGGTTATTTAAATTACGCCGTTGATTGATAAAGCTTAGTTGCTCAGTTAGTCGATGTAATAACCGATAGATCGCCTTAATGCTGCTGCGCTGAGCTACGGCTTGGAGTAGTTTAATAATATCTGGGTTGGCTAAATGTGCCGTATTACCCGTCATTTTTAATTTAATCAGATCATTAATCCACTCTATCCACCACTTAAGCATCTGTTCTAGTGGTTGCTTGTGCCAGCTTTGGGCCACTTCTAAGCTGCTTGCGTTACCTCTTAGAATAGCGGTCAGTTGAACTAACATTTGATGACGTAACTCATGGGCTTTAGAGGCATGCAGTTGCAGTGCTTTCAGTGGGCCTCCATTTGCCAGTGCTATTAGCTTTTCAGCAGTAGCCCTTGGGTTTCCATCATCCTCAGGTAACTGCTCCTCTAGCCAGCTTAACGCCTGCTCTGGCCTAGGAATAATGATATCTAACAACTGACAACGGCTGCGAACAGTCGGTAAAAGCATTTTTGGCCATTGATGTAGCAGCAAAAAAAAGCTGTTATCACCGGGTTCTTCTAACTGTTTTAATAAAGCGTTAGCAGCATTAAGGTTGAGGTCTGCAGCTCCATTAATAATAACCACGCGAGCGCCACCTTGCTGCGCAGTAGTTGCCATGGCGTGTTGAATATTTCGCACTTGATCCACAAGAATTGCTTTACCCGACTCTTCTGGCTGCATTAATTTAAAATCAGGGTGACTGTTGGCTGCTAATAACTGGCAGGATTTACACTGGCCGCAAGCATCGCTAATTTCTCCTTGCTGACATAGCAAGGCAGCCGCGAGGCGTTTAGCAAAAGTTAATTTTCCAAGCCCCGGAACTCCGCCGATAATCAGTGCGTGGGGTAAACGTTTCTGCCGTATCATCTGGCTCACCTGATGCCACTGATCTTGGTGCCAAGGATACGTGTGTAATAATATATCGGGTTCTTTAGTCATATCGCTAGTCTCCAGAAGCAACTAACAATGGCGCAAGAAAATGGTTTAACTGATGTTCAACGTCAGCAATGGATTGGGAGGCGTCAACAATACGATATCGTTCTGGTTCGGCTTCGGCTTGAGTCAAATAACCTTGCCTAACACGCTCAAAGAAGCTCATTGTTTCAGTTTCAATACGATCAAAATTAGCACGTTTACCTGCTCGTGCCATGCCTATAGTAATATCTAAATCAAACAGAACTGTCATGTTTGGATTTAAATCACCATGCACGTAGTGTTTAAGACTAGAAATAAACCCCTTGTCTAAGCCTCGGCCAAATCCTTGGTAGGCGAATGACGCATCTGTGAAGCGATCACAAATAACCCATTTTCCTGCTGCCAGAGCTGGCCTAATTACATTTTGTACATGTTGCCGACGCGAGGCAAACATTAACAAAAGTTCAGTATATGGGTCGACAACTTCATCCCGGTGCTGCAACAACAGTTGGCGGATATCTTCTGCCATAGGTGTGCCACCTGGCTCACGCGTGACTAGGCATTCAATACCACAGGTTTCGAGTTTTTGTCTGATGTACTCGATACTTGTAGACTTGCCAACGCCCTCTCCACCTTCGATTGAAATAAATGATGCAGCCATGAAAAGTCTCTTAGTGTTTTAACTGGTATTTACGCACATTAAGCAGATGCTCTGGGTACGTATTCGCAAATTCGTGACTACCATCACCCCTTGCGACGAAAAATAAGCTTAGACCATCCGCTGGATGCAGCGCTGCGTATATAGCAGCCCGGCCTGGCAAGGCTATGGGTGTAGGAGGCAAACCACGGTGAACATAAGTATTGTAAGGGGTATCTTCAGTTAGATCAGAACGACGAATGTTACCGTTAAATTTGGCTCCCATGCCATAAATTACAGTGGGGTCAGTTTGTAGCTTCATCCCTTTTTGTAAACGCCTTACAAACACTCCCGCAATAATTGGCCTTTCACTGGCCAAACCTGTTTCTTTCTCAATAATAGACGCCATTATAAGCACTTCATAAGGCGTCTTGTAGGGTAAATTTTCTGCTCTTTGGGCCCATTCCGATTGTAAAACCTGTAATTGCTTTAAGTATGCCTGTTCAATAATGTCTATGGGCAAATTATGACTAGCAAACCGATAAGTTGAAGGAAACAGCAGACCCTCTGGGTGCTGCCAGCGGCTATGCATTTTACTTAGCCAATCTTGGGCATCAGGAACCGGTTTGCCTATCATTGCTGGATGTTGGCTTAAGCGGGTCACAAAATCTCTATAGCGAAGCCCTTCTGGAACAGTAAACTGGTACTCCAAAACTTTACCAGAGACTAATTGCGCAAGAACTTCCACACTATTTATAGAGCCATTGAACTGATATTCACCCGCCTTTATAAAACGATCTAACTGATGCCATTTGGCATAATACTTAAAACTATCAGCATGGGCAATAACACCTGCTTTGTACAAATTAGTGCTTATTTTTCCTAGCCCAGAACCAGCAGTAACGGTGACTAGTATGGGTTCTGCTAACGGCATAGGTTCATACAACCATACCTGTACCTGTCGTATCGTGCCATATGTGAAAAATGACATCGCTACAATGACCATCATGAGAACCCAAAACCATACCCGCTTAATCATAAGTCAGCTACAGTCATTTGGGTCGACAAATGTTGTGAAATAATTTTTTGAAGTTTATTTATAAGTGGAGATATAGGCCAAAAGGTAGCCACTACATTAGGCTCAGCCTGTGCCGTATCAGGGGTAAACTCTATGACAGGCCAAATACCATTGAGGCTATTGGTGATAAAGACTGCATCGGCATTGAGGAGGGCGTCAAAGGTCACATCACGTTGGACTAGCTTGATGCCAGATTGCTTAGCAATAGCGCCCACTAATTCAGCCATAGTGCCATTAATTCCACATTGGTCTAGCTTTGGTGTAATGAGCATGCCATCTGCCTCTATGAATAGATTGCTCATTACACCAGAAATTACCAGACCGTCTTGGCTGAGCATGATACCTTCGTGGACATTTACATCATTCCACTCACTGCGGGCCATTACTTGATCTAAACGATTGAGGTGCTTAATACCAGCTAAAGCAACATTGCTAGACCAGCGATGTTGGCATAGTCGAACGCGAACGCCTTCGCTAGATAACTCACTTCGACCCGATGGCTCGGGCATCATATAAACTATGCGTGTGGGCTGGGGCAACATTGGCACAGCATAGCCCCGCCCACCAGAGCCCCGAGTAACAATGATTTTAATCACTCCGTCAGAACGACCAAATAACGAGTAGGCCGCTTTAATGTCATTAATAATAGCATTGACTAAGGTTAGGGCAGCAGCTTCATCAGCAACAATACTTAAGGCTAATAGCCCAGTGGCCAGACGTTGGCGATGGGATGGCCATAACTGTACCTGACCTTGTTTTAAAGCAATGGTTTCAAACACTCCGTCACCATAGGCTAAACCACGGTCACGAACATCTAACGCAGGTGATAACTGGCCATTAACTAAGGTTGTTATATCCATAGCGCCAGCCTCATTTGTCGGTTAAATTTTAGAGAAAATCAAAGTGCCGTTAGTGCCACCAAAACCAAATGAGTTAGACATTACTGAGACTATCTGCGCTTCTTGTGGCTGATGTGCAACGTAGTTAAGGTCACACCCTGGTGAAGGGTTGTCCAAATTAATGGTGGGTGGTGCAACTTGATCTCGGATCGCCAAAACTGAGAAAATAGCTTCCACAGCACCAGCGGCGCCAAGCAAATGGCCAATCATTGATTTAGTTGAGCTCATGCGCACATTTTCTGAAGCAGAACCTAAAACCAATTTAGCAGCATTAGACTCAGCAATATCTCCAGCTGGCGTAGACGTACCGTGGGCATTGATGTATTGAATGTCTTCACCATTCAAACCAGCATCTTTCATAGCATTACGCATTGATGCTGCAGCACCACGACCATCTTCTGGTGGGGAGGTCATGTGGTATGCATCACCACTCATGCCAAAGCCAGTAAGTTCAGCATAAATTCTAGCCCCACGAGCTTTAGCCAGTTCATATTCTTCCAGCACCATCACCCCGGCGCCATCACCCAAAACAAAACCATCACGGTCCGCATCCCAAGGCCGACTTGCGGCTAAAGGGTTATCGTTGCGTGTTGACAGTGCGCGAGCTGCACCAAAACCGCCTAAACCTAATGGTGTAGTAGCCATTTCGGCTCCACCACACACCATCACATCAGCGTCTCCATAAGCAATCATACGTGCTGAAGCACCAATATTGTGAGTGCCCGTAGTACACGCCGTAGTAATAGCTATATTGGGGCCACGTAGGCCATACATAATCGACAAATTGCCAGAGATCATATTGATAATGCTGCCAGGTACAAAGAAGGGCGAAATTCGGCGAGGGCCACTTTTATTAAGCGCGTCATGACATTTTTCAATTAAAGGTAAACCACCAATTCCAGAGCCAATCGCAACACCAATTCTGTCTGCATTTTCTTCGGTCACTTCTAAGTTTGCATCCTTAATAGCCTGAATGCCTGCAGCCATGCCATATTGGATGAACAAGTCCATTTTCTTGCCTTCTTTTGGTGGCAAAAAGTTGCTAAGGTCAAAGTCTTTTACACCCGCAGAGAAGTGCGTACCAAAACCTTCAGTATCAAAATGAGTAATATTTGCTACACCACTTTTTGAAGCGATTATATTGCTCCACGTTTCGTCCATGGTGTTTCCAACAGGAGTCAACATACCCATGCCAGTAACTACAACGCGCTTACGACTCATTTGAATCTCCTTTCAATGATAACCTAGGTTAATTACGCAAGTAATGCTTCTATTATGGCATTTTTGAGCGATCAAACATCTGTTTTAAAAGCTATAGATGCAGAAAAGCCGCACCAAGTGGCGCGGCTTTTCTGACTTCAATTCGAAGTGCAAAAACTAAGCTAGCTTATTGGTTAGCATTAACGTAGTCGATTGCAGCTTGAACAGTGGTGATTTTCTCAGCTTCTTCATCTGGAATCTCTGTTTCGAATTCTTCTTCCAAAGCCATTACTAGCTCTACAGTGTCCAAAGAATCTGCGCCAAGGTCGTCAACGAAAGAAGCTGTGTTAGTCACTTCATCTGCTTTAACACCTAGTTGTTCAGCAACAATTTTTTTAACGCGATCTACAATACTCATAGTTTTTCCTAATGGGTTCTTATACGCCATCAACATTTAACAAATGTCAACGAATGTCCTAGAAAACAGTGGCCGGAGAATTCCGTTACATCTTTCTATTTTCTACTCAGTATAGAGTGGTGCTATTATCTACAAATCAGCCAAAAAAGCAACCTTAAAACAATAATATGTGCGACACAAGATGACTAAATAACACTTAAAGCCAAACCTAGTGGTTTAGCTCATATACATACCACCATTGACGTGAATAGTTTCCCCAGTAATATACGCCCCTGCGTCACTGGCCAAAAAACCAACCAGCTGGGCAATGTCTTCCGGTGTACCTAAACGCTGTAATGGAATCTGCGTACGTAAGGTGTCTTTTTGCTCATCTCCTAACGCATCTGTCATATCCGTAGCAATAAAACCCGGGGCAATGGAGTTTACAGTTACATTACGTGATGCAACTTCGCGTGCCATAGCTCGGCTAAACCCTTCAACACCGGCTTTAGCAGCAGCATAGTTTGCCTGCCCCATGTTACCCATGGACCCTACGACCGAACTAATGTTAATTACCCTGCCCCAGCGCGCTTTGGTCATACCACGCAAACACCCTTTGGACATCCGAAAAATCGAGCTCATGTTAGTATTAACCACATCATCCCATTCGTCATTTTTCATGCGCATTAATAAATTGTCTCGAGTAATGCCTGCGTTATTGACCAATATAGTGGGTGCACCGTAAGCTTCAACAATAGCTTTTAGCGTACTGGTTACTGATTCTGAGTCCGACACGTTAAGCACCATGCCCGTACCTGTATTACCCACTGCATTGAGTGCTGTAGAAATAGCATGAGCTCCTGCTTCAGACGTCGCTGTACCTATCACGACTGCACCTTGGGAGGCCAGTTGTAGCGCAATGGCTTTACCAATGCCACGTGTTGCGCCTGTAACCAATGCTATCTTGCCATCAATTGCCAACATAATTTAATCCGTCTTAGTGTTTTAGTGTGGCTGCAAGTGACGCAGCATCATTAATGGACGCAGATTGTAACGTCTTGTTAATACGTTTTGTTAAACCATTTAAAACTTTACCTGGGCCACATTCTACCACAAGGTCGACACCACTGGCTGCTATAGACTCGACGCATTGGGTCCACAGCACTGGTTGATGTAACTGAGCGACAAGATTGCTAATAATTGCCTCACTGGAAGACGCTAATTTGGCATCTACGTTGTGTACCACAGGTATGATGGGCAGGCTCACCTTTACCCCTGCAAGTATGGTGCGCAATTTTTCGGCCGCAGGCAACATTAGCGAACAGTGCGAGGGGACGCTTACCGGCAACGCTAAAGCGCGCTTTGCTCCTCCCGCTTTACAAGCAACCATGGCACGCTCTACTGCTAATTTAGACCCCGCAATTACGACTTGGCCTGGCGAATTATAATTTACAGGCGCCACAGTCTGCCCTTGCGCGCTAACTTCACACGCTAAAGCAATAGCGTCATTATCTAGGCCAATAATGGCAGCCATAGCACCCTCTCCTGGAGGAACTGCTGCTTGCATGAATTGGCCACGAGCTTCAACCAACCGAATAGCATCAGAGAAACCTAACGCCCCAGCACACACTAATGCAGAATACTCTCCTAAACTATGGCCAGCTAACATAGTGGGTGTTATGCCACCTTTCTCCAACCACAAACGCCACAAGGCAACGCTAGCCGAAAGTAACGCAGGCTGAGTAATATGGGTTTGGTTAAGCAGGCCATTTTGGTCATGTTGTACCAACTGCCATAGGTCATAACCTAACACCTCGCTAGCTTGGGAAAAAGTTTCAACAACAACGCGGTGATTAGCGCCTAACTCAGCTAACATGCCCACACTTTGGGACCCTTGCCCTGGGAAAACAAATGCAATATTAGCGCTCATTACAGTACCTTTTCTAAATTCTATATTATTTATGTGTAAGCCTAACAGTCGGCCAGAAGGCGCTCTGTAACCTGCATTTCAACATAATCTTGGGTGGCCTCGATAGCATATTGCAACGCAGTGGCATTAGCATAACTGTGGGACTTAACAACTAGACCTTGTAACCCAAGCAAAAACGCACCATTTAAACGATCGGGGTCAAACTGCAGCTGCCAAGTTTGCATGATTTTGCCAATTTGAGTAGGCATCAGATCACTGCTCGTTAAATTTTTTCTAAGGCTGTGAGCCAGCATTTTACTCACCCCTTCGCCTGATTTAATCAAAATATTGCCAGCATAGCCATCACAAACAACGACACTAGCCAAACCATCAAAGACTTCTTGTGGTTCTATGTAGCCTAGGTAGTTAAGTTTAGCATCTGATTCGAGAAGGTTATGAGCTGCTTGTACTTGGGCCTGTCCAGTGCCTGACTCAGTAGCAATGTTGAGTAGTTTTAAACTGACTTTAGGGTTTTGTTGCAAACTGGCTTCTAATGCCTGACCTAACTGACCAAATTGATACAATTGCTGGCCAGTGGAAGTAAGGTTAGCACCCATATCAAGCACTAAACACATGCCCTTGCGGGTAGGAATATGACTGGCAAATGCGGGTCTTTCATAACCCGGCAACATTCTTATTAAATGTCGGCTGAGGGCCATAAGGGCTGCAGAACTTCCACAACTAACGCACCCATTAGCTTTACCTTGAGCCACTAGCGATAAAGAAATGTACATGGAAGAGTTTTGTTTTTGACGCAAAATCACCATCAAGTCGTCTGTTTTTTCCACAACTTGGGGCGCATCAATAAAGTATAGTCGCTGCAAGAGCGGCGCTTGTTTGTCAGTTACTGCAGCTATTAATGGTGCAAGTATATCCTGAGGTCCAACCCAAAAAAGGCTCAAGCGGGGGTGACGCTCGAGGCTAGCTAACGCTGCCTCGAGGCTGGTGCTGGGACCTAAGTCCCCACCCATAGCATCGACTGCTAGGGTGTAATACGACGACAAATTACTCGGCGTCTTGATTAACTACCTGACGGCCTTTGTAAAAACCATCGGCAGTTATATGATGACGACGATGCGTCTCACCCGTGGTGGAATCTACAGACAGAGTAGCTGTTTCTAATGCATCGTGTGAACGACGCTGCCCGCGCCTGGAACGGGTTACTTTGCTCTTTTGTACAGCCATGACTAAAAACTCCTAATTGGTAAACTAATCTTTTTGCAGTAAAGCCTGCAATCCCTCAAAAGGATTTGGCTTTTCCTGCACGGTTTCTTTGTGACCATATTCAATTGCAACTTCGCAATCTGAATGATAGGCCACAATGGGTATATTCAAAATCATTTCGTGGTCTATAAGCTCACGCATATCAAGCTTCTTATCTTCCAATAACCAAGGGTCATATTCAGTCGGAAGTTTCTCAGCCTGCTCTTCGTTAAGCACTATCGCCACACTCATGTCGCCCATTATATCAATGCTAACCGCATCTAGACAACGCTGACAGCTAATTTGTACGTTTTTTATTTCGGCACTGCCCTTAATGATTGGGCGATGAGCATTATCACGTGAGAAGTGCAGCTGCACACTCACTTGCCCTTGGTCCGATTGTAGGTAGCTACAAAAACCAGTTAACGTTGATAATTCAACGGCACCAGTAATGGTTTGCTGACCATCGCATAGCTTGCGCGGATCTAAAAAACGAGGTAATTCTGTTTCAAACATGGCGCGATATGATATTCATGTACCTTCCGTATGTCAAAGAAAAAAGCCATTAATAGTAAAATATATACCCTTTTTAGGTGCCTTTTTTGTAATTAATGCTAAAAGTGTGGAAATATTACGTTTATCAAGGGTTTACTGAATTACCAAGGTTTGATTTAAGCCCCAGGTGACCGCAGTTTTGGTTTGTGCACCTAATTCGTCCATCACGGCTTCAAGAGGGGTTTTTTCGGGCGAATACCATATCATATTAGCGCCACCAACTTGATCTCTTGCCACAGTATGCAAACTACCTAACCCATCAATTAAACCTAACTCTAGTGCACGGGCGCCATTCCAAACGGCACCAGAGTACAAGTCTTCATGACGGATTAAGCGATCGCCCCTTCCCAGTTCTACTTGGGAGATAAACTGCTGATGAATTTGATCAAGCAAGCCCTGAAACATTTCTTTTTGTTGCGCTTTTTCTGGCAAAAACGGATCCAAAAAATCTTTATTGCCACCAGCGGTATACGTTCGACGCTCTACGCCCAATTTAGCAATCAACTGATCAAAACCAAAACCACTACCAATAACACCAATTGAACCAACAGTACTGGCTTTGTCGGCATAAATGTAATCTGCCGCAGCCGCAATGTAATAGGCCCCAGAGGCACCCATATCGCCGATCACAGCGTAAAGGGTTTTTTCTGGGTGAGCCTGCTTTAAAAGCTGTAATTCATCGAACAATATACCCGCTTGCACGGGGCTGCCTCCTGGGCTATTAATATTAAGCACTACTGCTTTAGCATTTGCAGCAGCGA
>DCAT01000113.1:36324-52713 GCA_002312935.1 Oceanospirillaceae bacterium UBA1126
ATTTGCAGCAGCAAAGGCTTCCGCTAAGGCCGGCAATAAACGCTCTGAACTGGCCTCACCACCCGCCATAATTGGGCCAAATACGTTCACCACTGCCACATGGTCTTGCGATAATGACAAGGTTTTAACGTCATCATCTGATAGTGCAATTGCGAGTATGCTAAACAGAAAAATAAAGCCTAAACTTTTAAAAAAGATACCCCAACGCCTCGACCTACGCTGCTCATCCTGAATACTAGTTACTAATTTACCAATCACTTGCCATTCTGGTTTGTTTGATTCTTCGTTCATTGACCCAGCCTGTGTAATATATCTTCGATCATTATTTAATGGGCCCAAATGTTTGTTTTAAAAGCCCTCATGTTTGTATTTTTCTCTGTTATGCTAATGACCAAAGCACACAGACAAACACATAAACCAAGACTCACTCACCACGAGTGAAGTAAAGGAACCATATGCACACCATCGACGCCCTAATTTCGCCGCAGGGAAGCTTAGACATACTCACCCTAGAGGAGATCAACCAGCTACACAAATCAGCCTCTACTGGCTTACATGAGCTATTTAGGCAGTGCTGCCTTGCCATCCTAAACTGTGGCACAGAAGAAGATGACATAGAAGCATTACTGCAGCGCAATAAACAGTTCGACGTAGAAGTAGTGCCACAGACCCGTGGTGTATTACTACAACTTAATAATGCCCCTATCAGCGCTTTTGTAGACGGCGAAATTATTTTAGGCATCAAGGAAAACCTTTATTCAGTGCTGCGTGACATTATTTATCTGAACAACAGTCTGCTCCATAACGATCAAAGTCACACTGGCACTCAGCTAACGGCACTTGTATTTCAAATACTTCGCCACGCACAGGCCTTGGCGCCAAGGCGCAAACCTAACATTGTGGTTTGCTGGGGTGGACACTCCATCAAAACTGTAGAATACGACTATACTAAAAAAGTGGGTTACGATTTAGGGCTAAGAGGTTATGACATTTGCACAGGTTGTGGCCCAGGAGCAATGAAAGGCCCAATGAAAGGTGCCCATATAGCCCACGCTAAGCAACGCTGTCACGATTACCGCTATATCGGCATTACTGAACCTGGCATTATTGCAGCTGAGTCTCCTAACCCAATGGTGAATGAACTCATCATCATGCCTGATATTGAAAAACGGCTTGAAGCCTTTGTAAGACTTGGCCACGCCTTTATCGTGTTTCCTGGCGGCGTAGGCACAGCGGAAGAAATTTTGTATTTATTAGGCATTTTGTTACACCCAAAAAACGATCAACTTACTGTGCCCCTAATTTTTACAGGCCCAACCAGTGCAAAAGCATATTTCGAGCAAATTGACGCCTTTATTGGGGCCACACTTGGGGCAAAAGCACAGTCGAAATACCAGATCATTATTGAAGACCCAAGCGCTGTAGCTATCGCTATCAAGGCCCAAATGGAAGATGTGGTTGAACATAGGCAAAAAGTTGGTGACGCCTACCACTACAATTGGCAATTACACATCGAAGAGGATTTCCAACGTCCGTTTATTCCTACTCACACTAACATGGCAGGTCTTAAGCTTGAATCCAGCTTGCCCACAGCAACACTTGCTAGCAATTTACGCAAAGCCATGAGTGGCATTGTCGCAGGCAATGTGAAAACATTTGGATTGGAACAAATACGCTTACATGGCCCGTACCAGCTTAAAGCAGAAGCTGAAATGCTTAATAAACTAGATGTATTATTGCAAAGTTTTGTAGCACAGGATCGCATGAAACTGCCTGGCAGCAAGGTTTACCAACCCTGCTACACAGTAAGCTAGGGGCTAGACTAGGCTAAGCAATGACCTGCGCACTTAACAAGGCTTTAAACTCAGGTTCTTTCATCGCCAGCCAGTCCTGTAAAACCTCATGAGTATGCTCTCCCAACATCGGTGGAGCTTGGTTATACTGTAATGGCGTTGCCGACAGCTTAATAGGGTTAGCGACGCTTTCAACCCAACCCAGTTGGGTATGTTCAAGGGATATTTTCATTTCCCTCGCTTGAACTTGTGGATTATCAAACACTTGGTCGATAGTGCAAATAGGCCCACAAGGAACACCCACTTTATTAAGTTCGGTTAACCACCATTGAGTATTTCGCTGCTTTAGCAAGCCAGACACTTCTGGCACCAGTGTATTTCGGTTAGCGACTCTAAGTGCATTACTTGCGTATAGGGTACTAGTTGCCAACTCTTTTTTGCCAGCCACTTGGCAAAATCTTTGAAACTGGGCATTATTACCTACTGCCAAAATTAGATATCCGTCACTGGTAGCAAAAGCCTGATAAGGAACAATATTAGGGTGTGCATTGCCAAGGCGCAGAGGGTTTTCATTGGTGGCTATGTAATTCATGGCTTGATTTGCCAAGGTAGCCACCTGTACGTCCAGCAGAGCTAAATCAATATGTTGGCCTTGCCCTGTGCGCAACTGGTGAATGAGGGCACCCTGGATGGCGTTAGAGGCATACAAACCGGTCATAACATCAGCCACTGCCACACCTACCTTCATAGGCTCACCATTTTCACTGCCAGTGACACTCATTAAACCGCCCATAGCTTGAATCATAAAGTCATACCCTGCACGGTCCTTATAAGGTCCAGACTGACCAAAACCAGTAATAGAGCAATACACCAAACGTGGGTTAATGGCGTTTAGCGTCATAAAGTCTAAGCCATATTTAGCTAACCCTCCTACTTTAAAGTTTTCAATCAACACATCGGCCTTAGCGGCCAATTGCTTTATAAGCGCCTGACCCGCTGGCGCAGAAATATCCACGCATAGCGAGCGCTTACCGCGATTTGCTGTTTGAAAATAAGCCGCTTCACGGGCTTCACTGCCTTCAAAACCCGCAGCACACGGCATGTAAGGAGGCCCCCATGAGCGGGTATCATCCCCTGCCCCTGGACGCTCCACTTTAATCACATCAGCCCCCAAATCTGCCAACATTTGTCCAGCCCACGGGCCAGCCAAAATACGACTAAGATCTAACACTTTAATGCCCTGCAAAGGCGTGGTGATGCTCATAGTTAACGGCCTAGTAAAACGCTTGAATGCCAGTTTGAGCGCGGCCTAAAATCAACGCATGCACATCATGGGTGCCTTCATAAGTGTTAACCGCTTCTAGATTCATCACATGGCGAATAACACCAAACTCATCACTCACACCATTACCACCATGCATATCACGTGACTGTCGAGCAACGTCTAAAGACTTACCACAGTTGTTTCGCTTCATTAACGAAATAAGCTCAACAGGACAATTATCATCGTCCATTAAACGACCCATCTGCAAGCAACCCTGCAAACCAATAGAAATTTCTGTTTGCATGTCTGCAAGCTTCTTTTGGATCAACTGGGTGGCTGCCAATGGTCGGCCAAACTGGGAGCGGTCTAAAGTATACTGACGGGCTGCATGCCAGCAGAATTCAGCAGCACCAAGTGAGCCCCAAGCAATGCCATACCGGGCCTTATTTAAGCAACCAAATGGTCCTGCAAGGCCTTTAATGGTGGGGAATAGGTTCTCTTGAGGCACAAACACATTATCCATGACTATTTCACCCGTCACAGAGGCTCGCAAAGAAAACTTACCTTCAATCTTAGGTGTGGTTAAACCTTTCATACCACGCTCTAATATAAAGCCTCGAATCACACCCTCAAGCTTGGCCCAAACTACCATAACGTCTGCAATAGGCGAGTTGGTAATCCACATTTTGGCACCTGTAAGCAAATAACCACCATCTACGGCCACCGCACGTGTTGTCATACTGGCAGGGTCAGAGCCCGAATCGGGTTCAGTTAAACCAAAGCAACCCACCCACTCACCAGTAGCAAGCTTGGGCAAATATTTCATACGCTGCTCTTCAGTGCCGTAGGCATGAATAGGATGCATGACCAACGAAGACTGCACACTCATGGCCGAGCGATAACCGCTGTCTACGCGCTCTACCTCACGAGCTACCAAGCCGTAGCTCACATAATTTACGCCAGCACAGCCATATTTCTCTGGAATAGTAGCGCCTAGTAAGCCTAGCTCACCAAATTCAGTCATTATTTCGCGATCAAAAATCTCTTCACGGTTGGCCTTTAGTACTCTACTTACAAGCCCATCTTGACAATACTCTCGCGCAGCATCACGAATCATGCGCTCTTCTGAGGTCAGTTGCTGTTCTAAAAAAAACGGATCTTGCCAAGAAAATTCGGTACGAGTTGCCATGATTAAGTCTCAAGTTTATTTATGTCAGTTAGCTTGTCTACCGACTATAGAATGAATATATCGCCATTTCATAAAAATGTCGACATTTTAATAAAGTGGCGAATAAACCCGAATTAATCGTATAGGCTACCTAGCCACTAGAATTAGAACCTTAAGCCACCATCAAGCTCTATCAACCTGCCGTTCATATAGTCATTTTCAATGATAAACATAGCAGCGTCGGCTAGCTCTGTTCGGTCACCTAAGCGGCCTACAGGTATAACCTTTTCGATGCGCTCTAGGGCTTCTGGCTTCATAGACTCGGTCATGTCTGTAGAGATGACCCCTGGAGCAATACCTACAGCCCGAATACCAAACCTCTTAAGCTCTCCTGCCCACGTGGTGACAAGGGCAGCCACGCCTGCTTTGGTGGCGGCATAGTTGCTTTGGCCAATGTTACCTGACTTTGCAATGCTGGAAATATTAACAATAACACCACCATTGCCCGCTTTTGCCATGGCGATAGCACCTTCGCGGCCACACAAAAAGGTGCCTGTTAGGTTGACGTCGATGACTGATTGCCACTGGCTAAGGCTCATTTTACCCTGCACTTGGCCATCTTTAAACTTGATTAACATGCCGTCACGCAGCAGGCCTGCATTATTAACTAGCCCATCTAACCGACCAAAATCGGCTAATACCTGCTCAAATAACATTTCTACTTCAGGCTCTTGAGTGATATTGCAGGCATAGCCCTTACTTTGCGTGCCACAAGAAGCAACCGCTAAGTCGACTGCAGCTTGGTCTAAGTCGACCAAAGCACAAATGCCACCTTTGTGAGTAATAGCTTGAGCGATGGCCAAACCTAAGCCGCGTGCGCCACCAGTAATAACAAATACCTTGCCTTCAACCTTCATGAATCAAACCTTTTTACTGGAATAGTGTTGATAAATACTTGAAAAATCTAGCCTGCCGTGGCCTTGTGCACCATGGTCTTTAAAAAGCTCGGCTGCTTTTTGACCCAAAGGCACTGCAGAGTCTGACGCTTGGGCTGCTGCTAGCGCTAGGCCTAAGTCTTTGTTCATTAGATCGACCATAAAGCCGCCTTGGTAATCATTACTTGCAGGCGTGCCGTCCATTACCCCAGGGACTGGGTTATAAATTTCTAAGGCCCAGTTGCGGCCTGAGCTTTTCACCATGATGTCTGACAACACTTTGGCATCTAACCCGTTTTCTACACCCATACGCAGCGCTTCTGAGGTGCCTGCCATCAACACACTTAGTAACATGTTGTTACACATTTTGGCCACTTGTCCAGCACCTGCTGGGCCAGCATGGAAAATGTTTTTGCCCATGGCATTGAGGATAGGCTCAGCCAGTGCAAAAGCCTCCACTTCACCACCTACAATAAAGCTTAAGGTGCCAGCTTTGGCACCTGCTGTGCCACCAGAAACGGGGGCATCTACAAATTTTATTCCTAAGTCATTGGCGTAAAGGCCTACACTACGCGAGGTTTGCGCATCTATGGTACTAGAGTCTATTACTAAGCATCCCTTAGTTAGTAGCATCAAAAGGCCATTTTTTTCTTGTTCATTACCTAAATAAAGCCCTGCTACGTGCTTTCCTGCAGGCAACATACTGATCACTACCTGGGCATTTTCAACCGCGCTGGCTGCAGAGCTCGCTGCCACACCACCAATGGTTACAAACTCGTCTAAAGCAGTTTTCACTAAATCAAAGGCAACAACATTATGCCCCGCTTTTAGCAAGTTTGCGGCCATTGGGCCACCCATATTACCTAAGCCTATAAATGCTATGTTTGTCATAATTATTACCCTGTTTCGCTAAAAATGGGCCTTAGCCACATTCTCTGTTACAAAAAATTTTGCTATCCACGCTTCTGGTGTGTTTTCAACAGTGTCGTAACGCCAGGCAGGATTGCGGTCTTTATCAATGAGTAACGCCCTTACCCCCTCTTTAAACTCACCTAAGCGTGTTGCGTTGACACCTACTATGTATTCATGCAGCAGCGCATCTGCCACGTTGGTAAAGTTTTCATTAAATGCACGATAAAACAGATGCAAGCTAGTGGGTGAACCGTTAGCCATCGTTTGAAGGGCTTTATCTAGCCATTTATCTTGGCCCTTAAGGCCTGCCAAGCTAGCAACAATGGCAGCAAGGTCGTTTTGGCTTAGAGCAGATATAATATTTTGCCTGTGCGCTGCTAGGTTGGACGCTGGTGCATTTGCACTTGCATTCGCCTCTAGGGCTGCGATTAGTAGTGTGAGATGACTTAGCGTGTCTGCGTTAGACTGCTTAGGTATCTGGGTTAGTGAATGTATGACCTGTGAGTAATCGTTATCATCTAACAAACCATCTAATAGTCCGAGTTCACGGGCGTCTGTGCTATTTAACATGGCGCCTGTTAGACCCAAAAATAGCCCTAGATTATCTGGCACCTGACGTAGAAAGTAACTGGCTCCTACGTCTGGAAATAAACCAATGGTAATTTCTGGCATCGCTAAACGGCTAGAATGGGTGCCAATACGCAAAGCAGCGCCTTGCAAAAGGCCCATACCACCTCCGATCACATAGCCGCTTCCCCACACCAACAAAGGTGTAGATAGCTTGTGCAACATTAAATCCATTTCATATTCGTGGTTGAAGAAAATCTCCCCAACGTTTTGGCTGCCTTTGGCCATTTTATGATACAGCTGGCGTACATCACCACCCGCACAAAATGCTTTGGTACCAGCACCTCGCATAATAATGGCGATCACATTTTCATCAGCTTCCCATACAGGCACATGCACCAATAGTAGGTCTACCATGTCGCCGTTTAGAGCGTTAAGGGCTTCTGGCGTGTTAAGGGTCACTTCTACCACGTGTTGCCCAGCATCTGTGGTGTGGGCTTTGATCAGCAATGGTCCCTGGTTTAATTCGGTGAACATTATGAGTTAGTCCATTGTGGTTTGCGTTTTTCTAGAAAGGCTTGCACACCTTCTTGTTGATCGTTGGTGTCAAACAAGTTAATAAACTCATCCCGCTCATACCCCATGCCTGCAAACATAGGCTGTTTACGCGCGTTTTGAATTAAGCGTTTGCATGCTGCAATGCTGGTCGGGCTTTGCCTTTGCGACTTTTGCGCCCACTCAATCGCCTTAACCAAGCCTTGGCCTTGTTCGGCTACCGCTTCTACTAGGCCAATGTCTAGCGCTTGTTGTGCGGTGACTCGCTCGCCACAAAGAATCATGCGCTTGGCCCAGCCTTCACCTACTAGCCATGCTAGGTTTTGAGTGCCTCCGGCACACGGCAGCAAGCCTACAGCAGCTTCTGGCAAGGCCATTTGGGCTTGGCTTTCAGCGATGCGCAAGTCACAGGCTAGCGCCACTTCTAGGCCACCGCCCATGGCAAAGCCATTAATAGCTGCAATACTTAAGCCTCTAAATTGGCTTAGCACTTCAAAAGCGCGACCGAAGGCCGTAGACATGTCTGCTGCGGTTTGTTTGTCGCCATCAGCAAACAGCTTAAGGTCTGCTCCTGCGCTGAAAAACTTGTCCCCTTCACCGGTGATGACTAGGCTGTAGATGTTTTTATCCGCGTTAAACGCTTGTATCAGTTCCGCCAAGGCGTCTAGGCTTGCACGGGTCCATGTATTGGCTGGTGGGTTTGACATGGTAATGACAGCGACGTGCCCGTCAATAGTATGTGGTATTGATGTGTTCATGGTTGATTCCTAAATTGGGTCCACAGCTGACTTTTAGCAGGTTTATAAGCCAAGCAAGCGGTTATAAAATGGCCTGTGAATCTTTAAGCAATATGCGTCTGGCAATGATCACGCGCATTATCTCATTAGTACCTTCCAAAATGCGATGTACTCGACTGTCTCGCAAATAACGCTCCATAGGGTATTCTTTAATGTAACCACTGCCGCCAAAGCACTGCAATGCTTCATCACACACCTGGTAGCCAATGTCTGTGGCAAAGCGTTTGGCCATAGCACAATAGGTGGTGGCGTCTGGGTGTTTGTTATCTAGCTTAAAGGCGGCCAAACGCACCATTTGGCGCGCAGCTACTAACTCGGTATTCATGTCGGCAAGCTTAAACTGAATGCCCTGAAAAGCTGCAATAGGCTTACCAAACTGTTTTCTGTCATTCACGAAGGCCAGGGCCTCACTTAGGGCTTGTTGTGCCGTCCCAAGACCCACTGTAGCGATATTTATACGGCCGCCATCTAAACCTTTCATCGCGATTGTAAAGCCATCACCTTCTTTGCCTAATAGGTTGGCTGCAGGCACACGCACTTGGTCAAAATTCACCATGCGTGTAGGCTGTGCGTTCCAGCCCATTTTATCTTCTGCGCGCCCAAAGCTAATGCCAGCACTGTCTGCATCTACAACAAACGCTGAAATGCCCTTAGCGCCAGGCTCGCCAGTGCGGGCCATCACTACTAATACTTCAGTTTCGCCAGCGCCAGAAATAAAGATTTTGTTACCTGTAATAACATACTCATTACCAGTTTTTACCGCTTTAGTCCTTAAGGAAGCTGCATCAGACCCTGCATTAGCTTCTGTGAGGCAATAAGATGCCAACCAACGGCCGCTAGTAAGCATTTCACCGAAGCGTGCCTTTGCAGTTTCGGTGGCGTTGGCTGATACCATCCACGTGGCCATGTTGTGGATGGTCAACATAGCTGTGGTAGTAGTGCAGCCCATGGCTAGTTGTTCGAAAATAAGTGATGAGTCTAATCGAGACAGGCCCAGCCCACCCACTTCTGGGTCGCTGTATAAGCCACAAAAACCCAGCTCTCCTGCTTGCTTGATCGTGGCTTTAGGGAAAATAGCCTCTGCGTCCCACAAAGCGGCATGGGGTGCTAACTCATTGGCAGAAAACTGTGCCGCTAGCTCTACGTAAGCAATTTGGTCATCGTTTAAGTCAAAATTCATGTCTAATCCTAGTTAACTATTTGCGCTTTAAACCAGCTCTACCGCCACAGCAGTGGCTTCACCACCACCGATACACAGTGCAGCAACACCTCGTTTGAGGCCTTTATTCTTAAGCGCAGTGGTAAGGGTAAGAATAATGCGAGAGCCAGTAGAGCCAATAGGATGCCCTTGGGCACACGCACCGCCATATACATTTACTTTACTCGCATCGATACCCAGCTCTTGGGTGGCAAGCATAGTAACCATGGCAAAAGCTTCATTAATCTCAAACAAGTCTACATCGCCTACTTGCCAATCTAGCCTGTTCAAAAGCCCTGTAATGGCTCCAATAGGCGCAATGGTAAACTCACTAGGCTCACGGGCAAAGCTTTGCACACCAAGTATACGGGCCATAGGTGTTAGGTAGTTTTGATCCACTGCATCTGCACTAGCAAGCACAAGTGCAGACGCACCATCAGAAATGGAGCTGGCGTTAGCGGCTGTGATTGTGCCATCTTTTTTAAAGGCTGCGCGCAGTTGTGGTATTTTGTCGATACGAGCCTGACCAGGCTGTTCATCGATGGTCACCCTAGTGGTGCCCTTTCGGCTGGTCATTACTACAGCTTCAATTTCGTCTTCTAGCACACCATCTGCTATTGCTGCGTTGGCCTTAAATAATGAGTTAATAGCAAAGTCATCCATTGCCTGGCGCGTTAAACCATATTCATCAGCAGTGGCTTGAGCAAAGCTGCCCATTAAGCCGCCTTCATAGGCATCTTCAAGGCCATCTAAAAACATATGATCTAACATTTGTCCGTGGCCCATACGCAAACCTTGGCGCACCTTAGGTAATAAATAAGGAGCATTAGTCATGCTTTCCATGCCACCACATACCATAATGTCTACAGAGCCTGCTTTAATTGCATTAAAACCCATAATGGTGGTCTGCATACCAGAGCCACACATTTTATTTACTGTAGTGGCGGGTGTGCTTTTGGGTAGCCCAGCACCTAAAGCCGCTTGGCGAGCTGGTGCCTGCCCTTGCCCTGCTGCTAATACGCAGCCCATATATACTTCGTTCACTTGTTCTGGGGTTATGTTTGATCGTGTTAAAGCGCCCTTTATTGCTACTGCACCTAGCTGTGATGCAGTTTGACTTGCAAGGCTGCCATCAAGGCCTCCCATTGGCGTGCGGCTGCCACCGAGGATATAGACGTCTTGACTCATTTTAAGGCTCCAATAAAAGCGAATTAAACAGGATAAACATTTTGCTTGACCTTTACGTCAACGTCAACCAAAATATGCATCATAGATTATAACTAAGGCGCATTATCCATGTCAGCCACCACATACACAATTAGCGAATTGTCGAAAGAGTTTGTCATTACTACTCGCAGCATCCGCTTCTATGAAGACCAAGGTTTGCTGTCGCCTGCGCGTGAAGGCCAAAAACGCATTTACTCTGCCCACGACAGAACTTGGCTAAAGCTAATACTGCGTGGCAAGCGCCTAGGCCTCACCTTGGCTGAAATTAGCCAAATATTAGATCTTTACGACTCGTCTTCCACAAATAATGACCAGCAACTAATTGTTTTTATTGAAAAAATAAATATTAGAAAACTAGCATTGCAACAACAAATGGAAGATATCAAAGCCCTACAAGATGAGCTGAACGCCGCACACCTGCGCTGCACTAACGCCCTTTCTAGTACTCAATCTCTGGAGACTCAAGCATGATAAGCACCTACACCAGCCTCAATTTTGACCTGGGCGAAACTAATGACATTTTGCGTGATCACGTCAATCAGTTTGCTGCTGATCAAATCGCGCCTTTAGCTCAGGCTACAGATCAAAATAACGAGTTTCCTAATGAGCTGTGGCAAAAAATGGGCGACATGGGTTTGTTAGGCATCACCTGTGATGAGCAATATGGTGGCGCTGGCATGGGCTATTTGGCCCACACCATAGCCATGGAAGAAATTAGCCGAGCTTCAGCAAGTATTGGCCTAAGCTACGGTGCGCACTCTAACTTGTGTGTAAACCAAATTCACCGCCATGGTACGGACCGACAAAAATCCACATACTTGCCTAAGTTAATTAGTGGTGATCACATTGGCGCCCTTGCTATGAGCGAGCCAGGTGCTGGTTCAGACGTAGTGAGCATGCAACTTAGAGCAGATATAAAGGGCGATAAGTATGTGCTTAACGGCAACAAAATGTGGATTACCAATGGCCCCGACGCTAATACCTATGTGATCTATGCGAAAACAGATATGTCAGCTGGAGCCAAAGGTATTACTGCATTTATTGTAGAGCGAGACTCCCCGGGCTTTAGTCGCTCACCAAAGTTAGACAAGCTCGGCATGCGCGGTTCTAACACCTGCGAATTGGTATTCATAGATTGTGAAGTGCCAGTCGCAAACATTTTGGGTCAGTTAAATGGTGGTGTCCGCGTATTGATGAGTGGCCTAGACTATGAACGAGTTGTGCTTTCTGGCGGGCCATTAGGCATTATGCAGGCATGTATGGATTTGGTAGTGCCCTACGTGCATGACCGCAAACAGTTTGGTCAGGCCATTGGTGAGTTTCAGCTAGTGCAAGGTAAGCTAGCCGACATGTACACCCAAATGAACGCTGCTAAATCCTACGTTTATAACGTGGCAAAATCGTGTGACCGTGGCGAAACCACGCGCAAAGACTCAGCGGGTGCCATTTTGTATGCTGCTGAGCTTGCCACAAAAATGTCTTTAGATGCTATCCAGCTTTTAGGTGGCACAGGCTACACTAACGAATGCCCTACTGGCAGGCTTTTGCGTGACGCCAAGCTTTATGAAATTGGTGCGGGTACGTCAGAGATTAGACGTATGTTAATCGGCCGTGAATTGTTTAATGAGTCGCACTAACATGGCCACTTTATCCAGCAGTATTAATACCCAAAGCGAAGAGTTTAAGCTTAAGTCTGACGCTATGCAGGTGTTGGTAGATGATCTACAGCAGCAGGTGGCGAAGCTGCAACTAGGCGGCGGCGAAGCCTATCAGGCCAAGCATTTGAGCCGTGGCAAGATGCTACCGCGCCATCGTATAGATGCCCTACTAGACCAAGGCTCACCCTTTTTAGAAGTGGGCCAACTGGCTGCCCATCAAGTGTATGACATGGCGGTGCCTAGTGCAGGCATCATTTGTGGTGTGGGCTTAGTGAATGGCCGTCATTGTATGGTGATCGCTAATGATGCCACGGTAAAAGGTGGCACCTACTTTCCACTTACAGTGAAAAAGCACTTACGTGCACAAGACATCGCTTTGCAAAATAACCTGCCTTGTATTTACCTAGTAGATTCAGGCGGTGCAAACTTACCGCAACAAGATGAGGTATTTCCAGACAAGCTCCATTTTGGGCGCATTTTTTACAACCAAGCCACTATGTCTTCCCAAGGTATTCCACAGATCGCTGTAGTGATGGGATCTTGCACTGCTGGTGGTGCTTATGTGCCTGCTATGGCAGATGAATCCATTATTGTGAAGCACCAAGGCACCATATTTTTAGCGGGCCCACCTTTGGTAAAGGCCGCCACAGGTGAAGAAGTAAGTGCTGAAGAGCTAGGTGGTGCAGACACCCACTGCCGCGTATCAGGAGTAGCGGATCATTATGCGCAATCAGATGAACATGCATTATTGATCGCCCGCCAGTGTATTGCCAACTGCCCAAAGACTGCAGGCAATCCCTTGTTACGTAGGCCCAGTGCGCTGCCTCGTTACTCAAGTGAGCAAATATATGGTGTGGTGGGCACAGACCTGCGCAAGCCTTTTGATGTGCGCGACATAATCGCACGGGTGGTAGATGACTCTGCGTTTGATGAATTTAAAGCGCTATATGGCACTACGTTAGTGTGTGGATTTGCTCATATTGATGGCTATCCTGTAGGCATTGTCGCCAATAATGGGGTTTTATTCTCTGAGTCAGCTCAAAAAGGTGCTCACTTTATAGAGCTGTGCTGCCAGCGCCAAATTCCTTTAGTGTTTTTGCAAAACATTACAGGGTTTATGGTCGGTAAAAAATACGAAGCACAAGGGATCGCTAAACACGGTGCAAAAATGGTAATGGCTGTTGCTTGTGCCAAAGTACCCAAGTTCACAATAATTATTGGTGGCAGCTATGGTGCTGGTAACTATGGCATGTGTGGCCGTGCCTTTGAACCCAACTTTCTGTGGATGTGGCCCAACAGTCGTATTTCTGTAATGGGCGGCGAGCAAGCTGCTGGCGTGCTAACTCAGGTTAAACGCGATCAGCTGGCTGCTCGTGGTGAAGCGTTCAGTGACGCTGATGAAAAATCTATGCGCGAGCCTGTGCTGCAACAATACGAGCACCAAGGGCATCCTTATTACGCCAGCGCACGTTTATGGGACGACGGCATTATCGATCCAAAAGACACACGCAGCGTACTTAGCGTCGCTTTGGCAACTGCCCTCAACAAACCTGCACAAGACACACGCTTTGGCGTGTTTCGTATGTAATGTGTACCTCACTTAAGGCGCCTAACATGACAGCTTCTTCAATATCTACACACCCTTTTGCACACTGGTTAAGCTGCACGCTAAGCCCTTCTGGCATTGCGACGCTCACCCTTAACCGGCCAGAAAAACACAACGCCTTTGATGACCAGTTGATACAGCTGTTTATTACCCAGCTGCAACGCTTGGCTTTAGACACTAATGTGCGTGGCCTTATTATAACCGGTGCCGGAAAAAGCTTTTCAGCTGGTGCTGACTTGGCTTGGATGCAACGCATGGCAGCCTATGATGAGGCAGCTAATATTGCAGACGCCCAACAATTAGCATTATTAATGCAGCTGCTGAATGAGTTTCCAAAGCCTACTCTTGCTGTTGTTAACGGGGCGGCATTTGGTGGAGCGGTAGGCCTTATCGCTTGTTGTGATAGCGTGATCAGCGCAGACCATGTTTCTTTTTGTTTAAGCGAAGTGCGCATTGGTCTTATCCCCGCAGTTATTAGCCCTTTTGTGATGAATAAGGTCGGCATATCTTGGGGCCGTCACCTCATGACTAGTGCTAAGGTATTCACGGCAGATCAAGCCTTGGCTATGGGTTTAGTGCATGAGGTAGTGGCAGCCTGTGAATTAGAAAAGGCTAAAGACCAATGGACTTTAGGCACAATGGACAATAGCCCAGAGGCAGTAGCACAGATTAAACAGCTGCTTAATCGCGTAAATAGCCACTCCCCCATCACTAAAGAATCCTTAGCCTCTACTACAGCGCTCACCACTAGTGCTATTTCTAAAATCCGCGTCAGTGCTAGTGGTCAAGCAGGTTTGAAGTCCTTTCTTACTAAAACGCTCGCCCCTTGGAAACAATAAATACTATGCTAAAAACTGTACTAATTGCCAACCGTGGGGAAATAGCCTGTCGTGTAATGCGCACGGCTAAGGCTATGGGTATGCGTACCATTGCCGTTTATTCGGATGCAGACGCCAACGCATTACATGTAAAAGAGGCAGACGAAGCGTGGCATATTGGCCCAGCCGCCGCCGCCCAAAGCTACCTAAGAGCAGATAAAATATTAGCTGTTGCGCTTGCAAGTAAAGCTGACTGCATTCACCCAGGCTATGGTTTTTTATCTGAAAACGCAGACTTTGTAGCCGCATGCCAAGCTAAAAACATCACATTCATTGGCCCCGATGTGCCTGCTATAGAGCAAATGGGTAGTAAGAGCGCGGCCAAAATAATTATGACAGAAGCAGGCATTCCTTTGGTGCCTGGTTACCATGGTGCAAGCCAAGATGATGCATTGTTACAGTATGAAGCTGACCAAATAGGCTACCCTTTACTCATCAAGGCAGTTGCAGGTGGCGGCGGTAAAGGCATGCGTGTAGTGCATAGGCCTGAAGACTTTCTTACTCACCTAGCCGGAGCAAGGCGCGAGGGCCTGGCCAGCTTTAGCAACAGTGATGTGTTAATAGAAAAATACCTCATTGCCCCACGTCATGTAGAAGTACAGGTATTTTGTGATCGCCATGGCCATGGCGTTTACCTTGGCGACCGCGATTGCTCTGCCCAAAGGCGCCACCAAAAAGTGATCGAAGAAGCCCCTGCTCCTAGCTTATCTGACGATTTGCGTCAAAAAATGGGTACTACTGCGGTAGAAGCAGCCCAAGCGATAGATTATGTGGGCGCTGGCACTGTAGAGTTTTTGCTAGACAGTAGTGGTGGCTATTATTTTATGGAAATGAATACTCGCTTGCAGGTAGAGCACCCTGTTACTGAAATGGTAACCGGTATAGACCTAGTAGCTTGGCAGCTTAAAGTAGCAGCCGGGCAGCCTTTGCCTCTAACTCAAGAGCAAGTATGCTTGCAAGGCCATTCTTTTGAAGCGCGTATCTATGCAGAAGACCCGACCCAAGATTTTCAGCCCTCTACTGGCCGTATTGGGCATCTGCGCACACCTATGCAAGATGCCACTATTCGTATTGATACAGGGGTGGGCCAAGATGATGAAATAAGCCCTTTTTATGACCCTATGATCGCCAAGCTCATTGTGTGGGCGCCAAACCGTGAAGAGGCCTTAGCCAAGCTAGACATCGCTTTGCAAGACTATCACCTAGAAGGCATTCACACTAACATCGACTTTTTGCGCCGTTTGGCCAGATTACAAGACTTTCAAGATGCAAAGTTGCACACTAACATTATAGATCAACACCAAGACTACCTCCTGTCACCTTCGTTACAAAATGAACAGGTAATCTTAGCCATGGCAGGCTTAATATTGGGCACACAGGCCTATAAAACCTATGGTGATTGCGCAGGGCTAAGGCTGAACATGCCACGAACAAGCCTTGCATTACGGGCGCAGTATCTAGGTAAAAACTACTTAATTGCCACCCACACTCTAGGTAAAGTCGGTCCACATTCATTAGTGTTAGATTATGCTGGCAGCTTACATAAAGCAGGATTTTGCTTAATGGCAGACCAGCTAAGCTTGTTTACACCACAAGGTAAGGCTGTGGTGTCTCTTAAAATCCCTAAAATTGATGATTTTTTAGATAACAATGACCATAATACAGGCCAGATTACAGCGCCTATGAATGGTTGCCTGATAGCCTGCTTAGTCACCTCTGGAGTATCTGTAGTGGCTGGAGATGCCCTTATGGTAGTGGAGGCCATGAAAATGGAACATACCATTGTGGCGACCTCAGATGGCGTTATTGGCGAAATCTATTTTAAAGTAGG
>DCAT01000072.1 GCA_002312935.1 Oceanospirillaceae bacterium UBA1126
CGTGTCGCAATAGTGCGCAAGCCAACTGGGCCATGGTACACCGCGTAAAAAGATGACATGTTGGCTAACAAAGCTTGGGCTGTACAGATGTTGGAGTTGGCCTTCTCACGGCGAATATGTTGTTCACGGGTTTGCATAGCCATACGCAACGCAGGCTTGCCTTTGGTGTCGATTGAAACACCAATAATTCGCCCTGGAATAGATCGTTTGTATTTATCTTTGCTGGCGAAGAACGCAGCATGGGGGCCGCCGAAACCTAAAGGTACGCCGAAGCGTTGGCTAGAGCCAAATACCACATCAGCGCCCAACTGGCCTGGTGATTGTAGTAATACTAAACTCATTATGTCGGCGCCAACAGCCACGAGGGCTTTTTGTTCGTGGGCTGCATCAATGATGCTCTTTAAGTCACAAATGGAGCCATCACTACCAGGGTATTGCACCATCACGCCAAATACATCGTGCTGGGCTAGATCTTTTGCTGGATCGCCCGTAACAATGTCAAACCCAAAATATTCTGCCCGCGTGCGCATTACAGAAAGGTTTTGTGGGTGGGTATTCTCGTCTACAAAAAAGGTTACACTTTTCTTCTTGTTAGCACGTTTACACAAGGCCATGGCTTCTGCAGCTGCAGTAGCTTCATCTAATAAAGATGCATTAGAAAGCTCCATCCCTGTAAGGTCCATAATCATCTGCTGGTAGTTAAGCAAAGATTCCAAACGGCCTTGGGCAATTTCTGGCTGATACGGTGTGTAAGCGGTATACCACGCAGGATTTTCCATCACATTTCGCAAAATAACATTCGGCACTAAGGTGTTGCTGTAGCCCATACCAATACAAGACACATTAACTATGTTTTTACTGGCCATCTCTTTAAGTTGGGCTAGGGTGGCTACTTCAGACTGTGATGCTGGCAAATCTAAAGGTTGGTCTAAGCGTATGCTGTCGGGCACTGTTTGGTCTAACAATTCATTCATGCTGGTTACGCCAAGGTGACGCAGCATAACTTCATTGTCACTTGCACTAGGGCCAATGTGACGGTCAATAAAGGCGTTGGTTTGAAGCAGTTGTGTAATAGGGGTTTGGGCAAGAGTCGGTGCAGACATGGAGAATCCTTACTTGATGCAATTAACAACGCCCAAAGCCCATGTATAGATGGCTTTGGGCGATAAAAGTTGTGGCTTAGTCTTCGCTGGCAACAATGTCGCTATAGGCATCGGCACTAAGAAGTGTGCTTAAGTCAGCGTCGTCTGCCAATTTAACTTTTATAATCCAACCCTCTACATAAGGATCTTCATTAACGGTTTCAGGAGAATCTTCCAGAGAATCGTTAAACGCAATTATTTCTCCTGATACAGGAGCATAGGAGTCTGACGCCGCTTTCACTGATTCAATGACGGTATATTCTTCGCCAGCATCAAGGTTACGGCCAACATCTGGAGCCTCAACAAATACGATGTCGCCCAATAATTCTTGGGCGTGATCGGTAATGCCAACAGTCACTGTACCGTCGCCATTGTCGGCTAGCCATTCGTGGGAGCTGGTATAAAGCAATTCAGCAGGAATATTGCTCATGATTTTGGGTTCCTGATATTAATTATTAAAGTGCCAAAGGACCTACAATAAACCGGCCCATATAACCTGAGTTAAGCATATCATTTTGATTCCTTTCAATCAATAAATTAGCATATAGGAAATATTTCCCCTTTATGTTTCTGGTAGATAGCCTGCAGATTGTCATGGCATGACGCCAGTCAGGTGCCGTGGTAGCATAGGGTTTATCCTGTAAAACCAACGAGCTATAACATGTCAGCAGAACAACCCGATATGCCAGAGTTAAAGATTGAGTCAGGTTCTGGTTTGCAAGCTAATGTAGAGCCACTGCAGCTGGGCAAGCGTCTAAGGGAAATTCGACAAAGTTTGGGTTTAACTTTAGAAGAAGCTGGCAAAAAAACTGGCTTGGCGCGTTCAACCCTTTCTAAAATTGAAAATGAACAGATTTCTCCTACCTTTACAGCAGTACAGAAATTAGCCAATGGATTGCAGATTGACATACCTCAACTTTTCGCTAAGCCCCGCAGTACTATGGCTTCTGGGCGCCGAGTACTAACAAAGTCGGGCCAGGGCACACCGCACCCAACGAGTACTTATGAGCATGAGCTACTATCTACAGACCTTGCGCGAAAGAAAATGGTACCCTTCAAGACGCGTGTACGAGCTCGTAGTTTTGATGACTTTGGTGATTGGGTTCGCCACGAGGGAGAGGAGTTTTTATTAGTCTTGGAAGGTGAGCTTGCGCTATATACCGAGTTTTACGAGCCGGTAGCAATGGTGGCTGGTGACAGTATGTATTACGATGCCAATATGGGCCATGCGCTAGTGAGTTTAAGTGAGAAGGACGCACTAGTATTATGGGTCGTTGCTCGATAAATCCATTACGCCGGAGTAATCTTCTGAAGAAATTTTGTTTCCTATAGGAAACTTGCTATAATCGCGATTATCACTTTTTTTCAATTAAAGCCGCGAGAAACCGATGTCTAATCCTTTGTTAACCACTCCTTTTCATGCCATGCACATTCAAGCAGGAGCCAAAATGGTTCCTTTTGCTGGTTACGACATGCCTGTGCAATACGCCATGGGTGTAAAACAAGAACATTTGCATTGTCGTGCCCAAGCTGGCCTGTTTGACGTTTCTCATATGGGTCAAGTTCGCCTTACAGGTCCGTCGATGGAAACGGTAGCTCTGGCTTTAGAACGTTTAATTCCAGCAGATTATGTAGCCCTTGCCGAAGGGCGTCAGCGGTATGGTTTTTTTACTAATTCGGTCGGTGGCATAATGGATGACCTAATGGTTACCAATGCTGGAGACCATTTCTTTTTGGTTGTTAACGCGGGCTGCAAAGAACAAGACATTGCACATATGCGCGCTCATTTCGCTAGTGACATAAAAGTAGAAGTTCTCGATACCCGCTCTCTGTTAGCCCTGCAAGGCCCAATGGCTAGTGAAGTTTTAGCCCGTTTGGCGCCAGAAGTTGCCGATATGAGGTTTATGGATGCTAGAGCTGTGTCTATCTTAGGACACGAATGTTTTATTGGGCGCGCAGGTTACACAGGCGAAGATGGGTTCGAAATTTCTGTAGCCAATGATCGTGCAGAGGCACTAGCAGCAAGTTTGCTTGCCTTTGACGAAGTAGAATGGATTGGTTTAGGCGCACGTGATTCTTTGCGTCTAGAAGCTGGATTATGTTTGTACGGCCATGATCTAAAGCCAGATACGACTCCAATTTCAGCTAATTTAGTGTGGGGTATTCAGAAAAGTCGTCGTGCTGGAGGAGACCGCGAAGGAGGATTCCCTGGTGCAGATGTTGTTCTTGGTGAAATGGCTAATGGCCCAAAGCGCCGTCGTGTTGGTTTGCTACCAGAAGGAAAGGCCCCTGTGCGTGAAGCCGTTGAGTTGGTGACTGCTCAAGGAGATGTCATCGGCGTAGTCACCTCTGGAGGGTTTGGCCCTAGCTTAGGCGCACCTTTAGCCATGGGCTATGTTGACCTTAGCTACGCCGCTATTGATACACAGGTGTTTGCTCTTGTTCGTGGCAAGCAATTGCCTTGCAGAGTGTGTAAAATGCCATTTGTGGAACAAACCTATCGCCGGTAAACATCGGCACAGCCCTTAAGGAGCTCGCGCGTGGCTTATCAAGCGGACCAAACCCAAACATTACTTTGGCATGATTATGAAACCTTTGGACTGGATCCACGTTGGGACCGCCCTTCACAATTTGCGGCCATTCGGACTGATCTAGAGTTTAATCCCATCGGTGAACCCATGATGTGGTTTTGCCGCCCCGCAGATGACTATCTTCCATCACCAAGTGCCTGTTTGGTCACAGGAGTTACGCCACAAAAGTGCTTGCAAGAAGGGGTGCCAGAAGTAGAATTTATGGCGCTTATTAATGAGCAAATGAGTGTGCCGGGTACCTGTAGTCTAGGCTATAACAGTTTGCGCTTTGATGACGAATTTACTCGATTTGGCCTGTATCGTAACTTTTTTGATGCCTATGCCCGTGAATGGCAAGACGGTAATAGTCGGTGGGACTTAATCGACCTAGTTCGAACTGCTTCGGCTATTCGCCCAGATGGCATTAATTGGCCCCAAAATGATGCGGGTGAGTTAGTGCTTAAATTAGACCGGTTGGCTCCCGCCAATGGTATCGAGCATGCTAATGCTCATGATGCTTTAGCTGACGTGCGAGCCACTATTGAATTGGCCCGTTTACTTAAAAAAGCCCAGCCTCGACTCTATAACTATGTGTTTCAGCTTAAACACAAAGCCCAAGTGTGGGGGCAGTTAGATCTGCAAATGCGTAAACCTATTCTCCACGTTTCTGCTATGTATGGGCGCGATAATGGTTATTTGTCGTTAGTGGGTGCTTTTGCAAAACATCCTATTAATAGTAATGGTGCGCTCGTGTTTGATTTACGTCAAGATCCGCGCATGTGGCAAGGGTTCAGCTCAGCGCAGTTGCAAGAACTATTGTTTAGTCGTAAAGACCAGCTTCCAGCGGATGTTGCTCGCCCAGCGGTAAAAGAAATACATGTTAACAAGTGCCCTGTGGTGGCTCCGTTGCAAACGTTAGCGGATGAACACGCAGATAAGTTTGGTATTGATAAAGCTCAATGCCAGCTGCACCTGCAATATTTGCGGCAAGACTCGGAGTTATGTTCGGCATTGGTTGAAGCTTTTTCTAATCGCCCCGAATTCCCTGCCGTAGATCCAGATGCCGGACTTTATGGGGGTGGCTTCTTTAGCAATAATGATCGTAAACTCATGCAGCAAGTACATCAACAAGCACCAGAAACGTGGAGTGAAGGTGGCTTTGCTTTTACCGACAGCCGCTTGGAGGCAATGTTGTTGCGTCTGAAAGGTCGCAACTACCCACACCTTTTAAGTGGTGACGAAATGCAAGCATGGGAGGCGTTTCGAAGTGAGCGTTTACTGGATGCCTCTGCTTCTGGCGCTCGCACCTTTGAACATTTTGCCAAAGAACTTAATGAGCTGGGTCAAAAGACTAAGGATGCTGGTGAAATTGCCATTCTCGAAGAACTGCATATGTACGCAGAATCTATTTACCCGATGAGTTAATAGGGTGTCTTGGTTTGCTCTGTTTGTTTATAGTGGATTAGCTGCAACTCTGTTACCAGGCGGCTCCGAAATATTGTTTGCAAGCCTGTTAATGGAGCAACCAGAGCACGCATTTTGGTTGTGGCTCATCGCAACTTTGGGTAACAGTTTAGGCGGCTACGTCACCTTTTTTATGGGTGGACTATTAGCCCGTAGACTTAGGCAAACTGAAACGGCGCCTAAGCAAACCATCAGATACCGTTTAGAACAGATGTTCACATTGCCAGCCAAGCGTGTCGATCAGCTGCACAGCTATGGGGCTTGGTTATTGTTACTGAGTTGGGTGCCCATTATAGGTGATGGCTTTTGCTTGGCCGCAGGATACTTAGGCTGGCCAAAAAAACTCTGTTTGAGCCTTATTTTCACTGGCAAAGCGGCCCGTTATGGTGTTTTATTGCTATGGTTAGCCTAGCTTTATTTAAACCTCTTCCCGCAAAAATACCCATTGGTCTTTAGTGCTTTGCTCAGCACTATAATAGTAGCCAGATTTGTCAAAATGTTTTATACCTTCAACGTCTTTGAGTTCGTTCTCAATAACATATCGGGCCATCATACCTCGGGCTTTTTTTGCAAAAAAACTAATGATCTTGTAATTGCCATTCTTACGATCTTTAAATACAGGGGTCACTAGCCGCCCATCCAGTTGTTTAGTTTTTATAGCTTTAAAGTATTCGTTGGAGGCAAGGTTAACCAATATGGGGTCTGTGTCTTCAGCCAACAGCGTGTTCAATCCGTCAGTAAGGGTATTGCCCCAATAGTCGTAGAGGTCTTTACCTCTAGGATTGGTTAATTTAGTGCCCATTTCCAAGCGATACGCCTGCATTAAATCTAGCGGTCTCAATAAGCCGTAGAGACCCGACAAAATGCGTAAGTGGGTTTGGCTAAATGCGAGCTGGGCATCCGTTAAAGTGCCTGCTTCTAGCCCAGTGTATACATCGCCTTTAAAGGCTAAGATGGCTTGCTTTGCGTTATCGACCGTAAAGGGGGTATTCCAACTGCCAAAGCGCGCAGTATTAAGCGCTGCTAGCTTATCACTCAGCTTCATTAAGTGGGCAATGTCTTGTGGGGCCATGGGCGACAGCATGTCGATCAAACCTTGAGATTCAGTCAGGTAGTCCCCCTGGCTAAACAACTGGGTGTGGCTAGGCGTTTCAAAATCTAAGGTTTTGGCTGGCGAGATAACTAGAAGCATAAGCAATAATGTTAAAAGTGAAAATATATTAATGAGTACGATACTAGGTAACAAATCCGTCTGGCGCAAGGGTTAGCAGTAAAGTTTCCTCAATCTTGAGGTTTAGCCTCTACAAAGATGACCCTGTTAAAAGTATATGATAATCTGCAAGGCATATTATTTAGCTTATTTTTACACTATGAATAACTATTTTCCATGGAGGGAAAATGTGGTTAGAGCAAATCCAGCGTATCGCTAAATTAGCCCAAGTTAGGTACCAACAAGGCCAGCTGTTAGTCATCGCTGTAGATGGTTGTGGTGGCGCTGGAAAATCAACCTTATGCCGAGCGTTAGCAGCAGAAATAGAGCCTTGGGCGCACACTCAGTTGCTTCAATTAGATAATTTCTATCACCCACTTAGCTCTGTGCAAAGAGCGCAGTTGCAGCACGCTAAGGCTCGTGAAGCATATTTCAATGCTGCTGAATTCAAAAAAAATCTCCTTAGCCCATTATGTAAAGGCCTCATCGCAGGCTATAAGCCGTTCCATTGGTTAGAAGGCGAAAGTGATCAGGTTATTAAATTAGCTCCCAGCGGAGTCTTACTGCTTGATGGGGTGTTTTCTTTTAGTAAGCCCTTGCGTGAAATGGTGGGGCTGTCACTTTTTGTGGATACACCTTTACAGTTACGCAAACAACGGCTGATAGAGCGGCCACAGTTAGACATTGAGTGGGTGAATCACTGGCAAACTACAGAGTCTTGGCATCATCAGCAGGAGCGTACGTCAACGGCTACAGAGTTTGTAGTTGCAGGAACTCACGGTTAATTCATTAACCCTGAGTGTTAAGAGCAGGTAATGACTTCACTAAATCATCCACCGCTTTCACTTGACTCAAAAAAGCCTCTAGCTGCGCGAGGGGCAATGCACAGGGGCCATCACATCTCGCTTTTTTTGGGTCTGGGTGGGCTTCAAGAAATAAGCCAGCAATCCCCTGAGACATGCCTGCTAGGGCAAGCTGTGTGACTTGAGAGCGCCTGCCGCCAGCGGCATTTTCCTGCCCACCGGGTATTTGTAACGCATGGGTTACGTCAAATAACAACGGGTGGCCAAACTCTTTCATAATGCCAAAGCCCAGCATGTCCACAACCAAGTTATTGTAGCCAAAACTGCTGCCCCGTTCGCATAGCATTAACCTGTCGTTGCCAGCTTCTTTAAATTTAATAATAATATGTGCCATTTCATTTGGCGTTAAAAATTGAGCTTTTTTGATATTAATGACGGCCTGAGTTTTTGCCATGGCAACCACAAGATCCGTTTGGCGCGATAGAAATGCGGGTAGCTGGATAACGTCAGCTACTTCGGCAGCCGCTTCAGCTTGGTGTGGCTCATGTACGTCGGTAATAATAGGAACGTTATAAGCTGCTTTTACTGCCGCTAGTATTTCTAACCCTTTATCTAGGCCTGGGCCTCGAAACGAATTTACTGATGACCTGTTGGCTTTATCAAAAGATGCTTTAAATACGTAGGGAATATTGAGCTTTTGTGCAGTGCTGACATAATGATCAGCAATTTCTAAAGCAAGATCCTTTGACTCTAGTACATTCATCCCACCAAATAGAGTGAATGGTAGAGTGTTGCTTACTGATAGTTCGCCAACTGCTACTGTAACTTGAGACATGAGCCAAAGGTCCTTTAACTGCCATTTGTTCAGAAGATTCTATTGTATCAGCCAGCTAGCTGCAATCCCATATTTTATCAACCAAGGCGCGTATTTATTGATTACAAAAAAATAATAAAAGCCTGCCTGGTTGGAGACGCGCGGCTTGTCTGGCCTGGCACTTTGTCAATAGAGATAGTTTACTTTTTTGGGGTTTTTGAGCTTGATTTTATCTAGGCAAATGTCTATATTTGGTGCTGTATTCTGTTTCGAGGCACAATATCTAGTGATTGAGGGTTTTTTCGTCACTTTCTTCCGAAACCACTAAATACATTTAAGGTGTTCAGTTTTAAGGCTGAAAAAGAACAAAAGTCAACATAATACATAGGCAAATCAATGCAAGATTTGATGGTCACAAAGCGTAACGGGCGAGAAGAGAAAATCGACCTCGAAAAGATTCACCGTGTCATAGATTGGGCCGCTGAAGGTTTAGAAAATGTGTCGGTATCTCAAGTGGAGCTGAAAGCACAGATTCAGTTTTTCAATGGTATCCGCACTGCAGACATTCACGAAACTATTATTAAGTCTGCTGCCGATTTAATCTCTGAAGAAACCCCAGATTATCAATACATGGCGGCCCGATTAGCCATATTCCATTTACGTAAGCGTGCCTTTGGTAATTTTGAACCACCTCATTTGGGTGAGCACGTGAAAAAAATGGTGGCTCTGGAACGTTATGACAGCGCCTTGTTGAAAGATTATACAGAGGCTGAGTTTGACCATTTAAATGAGTGTTTAGACCACTCTCGTGATATGAACTTCAGCTACGCTGCAGTTAAACAAATGGAAGGCAAGTACTTGGTACAAAACCGAGTAACTGGCCAAATTCACGAAAGTGCTCAGATTTTGTACATGTTGGTGGGGGCCTGTTTATTTTCTAATTACCCCAAAGCAACACGCTTAGATTATGTGCAGCGATTTTATAATGCAGTGTCTTTGTTTAAAATTTCTTTGCCTACGCCGATCATGGCGGGGGTTCGCACCCCTACGCGCCAGTTTAGCTCGTGCGTACTGATTGAGTGTGGCGATTCGTTAGACTCTAT
>DCAT01000115.1 GCA_002312935.1 Oceanospirillaceae bacterium UBA1126
AAATTCTGCAGTAACGGTAAAGTCTATTGAGTTAGCATCAGACACTAACCATTGTTTAACTGATATAAATACGCCGTAGAGAAAATAATTGGGTATTGTTCCTGGTAAATAGCACAATACGTTGTCATTGAAGTCTGACGGCTGCCAAAGATTATTAAAGTATTTAGAGCAAAAAGCGATACATATGCCAGCGCTTAATTCCAAAAGTACCATGGGCCAGAATACTTCATTTTTGTAGAGTATTAGCTGCCAACATATATGGCTTACAATAAGTGTAGAAACAACGCTTGGCCATTGCTTTATGGGTGCGATACTAAGTGCGGTTGAAAAACAGACAACTACCCATGTTTGCTCTACAGGATTAACTAACATGCTTGTATAATGAGAATATACATTAACAAAAGCCACGCACAGGAGCAGCCCAAGGTAGGAACATACCCTAAGGTGTCTAGCGATAAATGAAGGCGTTTGTTCGATCATAATTAGAGCTTTTTTACCTTACTAGGGCATAAACTAAGCGCTAATAAGGTTAGTAATGGTGACTTCAGGGTTAACATCTGCTTCGTAATCTACGCCATCAATGCCAAAGCCAAATAGGCGTAAAAATTCCTCCTTATAGCCTGCCATATCGCTGACCTCAAACAAGTTTTCATCATTGATTTTAGCCCAAATAGCTTCAACTTCTGCTTGCACATGGGGTTTTAATTCTTTGTAATCAGCCCTTAAACGGCCGTCTTTATCTTGGTGTGGTTGAGTGCCGTACAAACTTTCACGAAAGAGTAAGTCAATTTGTTCAATGCAGCCTTCATGAGTGCCTTCAGCCTTCATTACTTTAAACAATAACCCCAGATAAAGTGGCATGACTGGTATGGCTGCACTGGCCTGCGTTACCACGGCTTTAAGCACAGAAACACGTGCATCACCGTCAATGGCGTTCATCTGCTTACGAATGCCAACCACCTTAAGGTCTAAGTCTTTTTTAGCTTGGCCAATAGTGCCATCCCAGTAAATGTCGCGGGTTACTTTTTCGCCCACGTAAGTGAAGGCAGTTGTTTTACACCCATGAGCTAGAACTCCAGCATCGCTTAATGCGCTAATCCACATTTGCCAATCTTCACCACCCATTACCGCTACAGTGTTATCAATTTCTTCTTGATTGGCTGCACCAATGGCAAACTCTTTAATAATGCCTTTATCGGTATCTACACCTTGCTGAACGACGTCTTTACCAATGGGCTTTAACGTAGACATATGCACTGTACCTGTTTTAGGGTGCTGGCGGCGAGGAGACGCAAGGCTATAAACCACTAAGTCAACTTGGCCTAAGTCTGCTTTTATGGTGTCTATGGTCGTTTGCTTGAGGGCATCAGAAAAAGCATCGCCATTAATACTTTTAGCATAGAGGCCCTTGGCGTCTGCGGCTTTATGAAAAGCTGCAGAATTGTACCAACCGGCAGTGGCAGGTTTCTTTTCTGTGCCTTCTTTTTCAAAGAACAAACCTAGGGTATCTGCGTCGCTAGCAAAAGCCGCAGTAATACGTGATGCAAGCCCATAACCAGTAGAGGCGCCAATCACCAGTACCTTTTTTGGACCACTATCTAAAACGCCCCGTTGGGTGACATAGTCAATCTGGCTTTGTACATTGGCTTCGCAGCCAGCAGGGTGGGAAGTAATGCACATAAAGCCACGAACGCGAGGTTTGATAACCATGAAAGATTCCTATGTATTGGAGGCAAAATTTGCCATTTTATTAAACAGCTGAGCATTATAGCCTGCCATGAGAGAATTATCTGCCATTGCCGCTTTTGAAAAATTAACTCAATTTAATCATTGACCTAAGATACCATTACCTTATAATGTGCGCACTGATTTAATAGCGGTCACACACCGCAGTTTATTAGTTTTTTGGGTGATTAGCTCAGTTGGGAGAGCATCTGCTTTACACGCAGAGGGTCGGCGGTTCGAACCCGTCATCACCCACCATTATTGTTAAAAAAAGACGGTCTACTTTGTAGAGCGTCTTTTTTTTGCTTAAAATTAACAAACGTTACTTTATCTAGGTTTATTTTGTGCCTTAATGTGGTTTTAAGGTTTGTTATGGCTTGAAGAACTTACGTTTAACCTCATCGGTTTAACTATGAAGATTCAGTGAATTAATCATGTGATTGGCTAAATAGCCTTGGCGCGCACCAGCTGAACTGTTAAGTTGGTTTTGAACTCATGCTGCACAAGAGATACCTCACACCTTTATGATCTGCATCTACCCTAATTACCTTGCTATGCGTCTGCTGTTAGTGCTTTTGCTGTTGGTATCGTTTACCAGTTATGCAGGCCCGCCTAGCCAGTGCGACAAGCCCATGCACTCTGACCATATCATTTATGATTGTTATGGTGATTGGGCGGTACGCCATGTGTTTCAGCGTGGGGTGTTAAAGCATAAGTATTCCGATGCCACAACAGTGATGGATGTGGGATGGTTTGGTTCCACTGAATTTCAAATTAACCGGCGCCAAGATGGCTCTATTTATTACATTATTCCAAGCCAAATTGATCGGGTAGAAATGACCATTGGTGGCCAAGTGTTTGTGGCTGAACAAGGGCCTAGTGCGGTGTTTTATGGCGCAATTACAGCCCCTATGTTAGTGGCTATCTCTCAAGCAGAGTCGTTAATAAATCTGCTCATTTACAGTGAGGGCCAAACGATAGAAGCTTCTTTTTCTGCGACAGGCTCAAATGCCGCATTGCGCTGGATTGGCGCCATAGATTAGTGACACGGAGTGGGTATGAGCAAAAATGGAACACTTAAAAATGGCAGCATAGTCATTGTGGAAGATGATGATGATCAGCGGTCTAACTATAAAAACTTGCTTACCCGCCGTTTATACACGGTGCATGCGTTTGCTACTAAGGCTGAAGCACTGGATCACTTAAGCCGCCATAGGCCAGACCTACTTATTTTAGACATTATTTTAGGCAGTGATTATGATGGTGGCTTTGAACTTTATAGTGAAGCTGTGCGCTTCCATGAAGGCCTGCCCGTATTATTTTTAACAGATCGTGATGGTGAGTTTGATAAGGTGTGGGGCTTAAAAATAGGGGCATGGGACTACCAGTCGAAGCCCATTAGTATGGAGTTTTTAGCAGCCAAGGTAGCCACCTTAATGATGCTGGCTAACAATCAATCACGGCCAACCAGTGATGCCAATACAGAAGTTGTACGGGGAGACCTTGTGTTAAATACCTTGTCTAGACATGTGGCATGGGCGGGTGAACCCGTGTTGAACCTTACGGTGACAGAGTTTAACATGTTGCATGCTTTGGTATTGCACCCGGGTAATGTGATTAGCTATGATCAGTTTGCTAAAGTCACCCACTCAACTGTGATTGAGAAGAATACCATTAGTGCCCATATTAAAAACCTAAAAAGAAAGATTAAAGCGGCAGCACCTAGTTTCAATGGCATTGGTTCTGAGTATGGCCTTGGATACCGGTGGAAGGTTTAATTAGTGGTTGAATTACGCAGGCGTAAACGCAGTTTTAAATTCTCTTTACAAGTGCTTAGCTTATTTGTGGTAATGGGCGCTGTGCCTTGGCTTGGCTATCAGTTTATCAGTGAAGCGAAGCAGTTTTTAGACTCAGGGCAATTGATCTCTCAAGAACAGTTTGGCCGATCTGTTGCAAATACCTTTTACAATAAAAAGAAAAGTCTTAGTTTGTCCTTAGCCGCAGGCGCACCCCTACCTAAAACGTATCTAGCCACCCCGATAACCGTTGACGGTTCTCAGCAAGATTGGCAAGATCAAAGTTATCGAATGGCGTCTTTTCCGCAGCGACAATTTTATAATGGATTTGGTTTTTCTGTGGCAATAGGTGAGCGCAACGGCAGCCTTTATGGGCTTATTGACGTAAGAGACATAGACCCTGATTTTGACACAGGCGTGATGAATGACTTTGACTCGAGAGACCACGTTAGGTTGGAATGGGTTAATCAGCGTGGCGATATTGAACGGGTTGTATTAGTGCCACAACAAGGTGGGTTTGTGGCTATTTTTAGGGTAGGTGCCAATTGGCGCCGTGACACCATGGATCGCTTCCAAGCAGCACCCATAAGTGCGGTGATGATGCCCACACTTGAAGGCTATGCGGTTGAGATTGAAATAGCCAAAGCCAGCCTAAGCCAAAAGCAGCAGCTGCGTTTCTCTGTGTACAATGGTACTACTAAAAGTGGTATTTCTTCTATGGGTTCTTCAAAAGGCTTTCACAGCCTAAATACCAGCTCCTCAGCTGCTAATCGATTGCTTGAACAGTTAGCTAAATCGGTTAGTTATATAGCCTTATACGATGTGAATTTTCAGTTGAGAGCCCAGACACAGAATAAACCCCGCCCGTATGCAAAATTACTTGAAACCACAGTGTGGGATGACATTGTTGGCCTGTTAGATGAGGCAATGATAGTGCTGTTACAACTGAGCATGGGCAATAATGGTGACGAATTGGAAACCCAAGAAGAGCTGTTGCTTTTTGCTCAGCGTGGTGAATTAGCGCAGGCTCGCTGGTCTTCCCTGGGGGGCGGTGGGTTTTTAGCCACGGCGGCGCCGGTGTTATCAGATGACGGCTCGGTAATAGGTATCGTGCTGGTTAAGCAATCCACTGATCAAATATTAAAATTACAACTTAAATCTTTGCAGAATATTGTGCTGTTTAGTGTGGCTGGCATTCTGCTTATTTTCTCTATTATTTTCTTTTTGTTTTGGCGTTTGGCTTATCGTGTGCGTAAATTGCGCATAGAAACAGCCAATATGGTCAATGATGAAGGGCGCTTAGTGGTAAGTAGAATTGTGGGCCAGGTAGACCGAGATGATTCTATAGGTGATTTAGCCCGCAGTTTTTCTGACGTGGTCACTAAACTTCACGAACAGCAATCTTTTATGTCCACCATGCCACGCACTTTAAGCCATGAGATTAAAAACCCGTTGAATGCAATCTCTACGTCGCTTGAGAATATATCTGATTACCCCCTTGATGAAGAAATTGAAGGCTACATTGATATTGCTAAACGTGGCCTGCACAAAATAGAGTCTATCTTGTCTAAGCTGTCTTCTGCTGCCAATCTTGAACAAGCATTAACCAATGACGAACTAGAACCTCTAGATGTTAATCACTTTCTTACCTTGTATTGTCAGCATCAACACCAAATGGCAGGGCCGGATGTGGTGATTGAATACGTGGGCACTAAAAAGGCGGCGGTGGTGATGGCGGTAGACTATCGTTTAGAGCAGGCATTGGATAAATTACTTGATAATGCCAAGGATTTTCATCGCCAGGGTACTCCCATTATTGTTCGCTTAACTGCAGATAAATTTGACTGGTTTATAGACGTTGAAAATCAAGGCGAACCCATTAACCTAGACGATGCAGACCAGCTATTTCAATCAATGGTAACCTCGCGCACACAAGCGTCTGCGGGTGGCGTCGGGCACTTTGGCCTTGGGCTTTATGTCGTGCAAACTATTGCTCAGTTCCATAAAGGCGCAGCACAAGTAGCCAATCTGCCCGATGGCTTGGGTGTTCGTTTTTCCATAAGGCTGCCCGCAAGCCTTATCTAATCGCTGTTCGTTAATTCTCTTTGATCTTCATCATTTCTTCAGACTTATTCCTTACATCTTCAGGAAGTCTTCCATAGTTCCTCATTGTTAAGTTGTTTAATGGTTGTCATACCAATACTAACAACAAGGAGCAGGACCATGGACCTTAATTTACTTCAGCCCAACATTTCGCAACACATAAGTTCTGTGGAACACCTGCAAGTAGAATTACTGATGTTATACGGGGATAGCTGTGACATTGGTGAAGGCAAACATTACACCAGTTTAACGCGGCGAGGCCTTAAACGACTGATGAAAGATATGCGTCATGTGCAACAGCACCTTCAATCTCTGCGTAGCACCTACCTTATCGATGCTGATGGCGCAACTGTGCTTACCGTTGGCCATAAGTATGACCATTTAGCGGCTAACAGGGGGGCTTCTCGTGCAAGCTATTGATACATTTGAAAGCCGCTGTGTTGATTACCAAGAAGACCGCATCACCTCAGCAACAACTGCCCTAAAGGTGTATCTGTTAAGCCACAAGGTGGTTTACTCAGAGGTTAACTACATGGTGCCAGAACAACCTCCCACTGTTGAGATGTTATCCATTGTTGTTAAAGATGTGTGCCAAGGTGAATCGTCATATACCTTTGTATTTGAACAAATGGCAGCGCGTTACTTGGCTTTAGTGGGCGATGAGGGTATATCGCCCCGAGTCATTTTTTACTATGTAAGCAACGTGATTATATCGCTGCTGGTTTTGAG
>DCAT01000176.1 GCA_002312935.1 Oceanospirillaceae bacterium UBA1126
CTTGGCCTGCAAAGAGAATGGCAGCTCGCCCACTTCGTCTAAAAACAAGGTGCCACCTTGGGCTTGTTCAAATAACCCTAGATAACGCTGATGAGCCCCTGTAAAAGAGCCTTTTTCGTGGCCAAAAAGCATATCTTCTAACATCGTCTCTGGGATCGATGCGCAGTTAACAGCCACAAACTCACCTGCAGACCTAGGTGATGCTTGGTGAATATGTTTGGCTAATACTTCCTTTCCCGCACCAGATTCGCCACCAATCAATACAGTAACGTCAGTTTTTGCAACTCGCTCTGAAAGGGCTAAAAGTTGTTGGCTACGAATGTCACGACAAATAAAACCGTTCGGCCTGCGCTCTAACAAATTACCTAAATAACGCTTAAAATGACCCGGTTCAATAGGCAGTGTTAGTACATTTTTGGCTCCTAGGGCCATCGCTGTTACAGCGGTATGCACATCGGTCGCGTCTACTAATACCAATACATCGGCACGGTGAAGGGAATCTGCCAATTGCTTGAATGCAGCAGCCAGAGGCACTTGCAAATTGGTCGCATTAATAACCAATAACTCAATCTGACTGCGGCTCAACAAAATAGCCAGCTCATTCAAATTGTGTGCTGGCAACGCTATCAGCCCAGCACTACTTGCCATTTCGGCAAGCATATCTAGGCCCGTATCTTGGCTGTCTAGTATTGCAACTGTTGCGTTGGTTTTGGCCATCATTGAATCCGCTTGTAATTTGCCCAAGGGCGTAAAAACTCTACACAAGCTCAAATGCAATTTTAATGCCATAAAAATAAATATAGCTTAATGCATTGTTTTTTAACGATTTTTATATAAAATTTAAGGCTATGATTAAAGAATAGACGGTATTACGTCAACATTAGCGGGGGGCTTATAGCTGGTATTTTTTAATTTTTTCGATCAATGTCGTACGCCTGACACATAGTAGGTCTGCAGCTTTACTTACATTACCTAAGGTTGCATCAAGTGCTTTTTGGATGAGCTGAGTTTCTAGCGCAATTAGCTGCTGCTTAAGGTCACACCCTTGGCTGATGTCGATACCTGAAACCAACACATCTGCCAATTCTTGGGTATTAGCTAGCTGTTTATCAACCACAAGGGGCGTAAACAAACGGGGTGGGGCGGCAGTTTGGGGGAGCAACACCAATTCAGTTTGAACGTCCTCTGCCATCATTTCTGAGAGCAGTATGGGCGCACTCGGTTTGAGGTGTTGCAAGGTGATTTTAGTGCCTGGGTACAAAATACTCATGCGTTCAACTAAATTACGCAGCTCTCGACAATTGCCTTTCCATTCACGTTGCAAAAGTTCATGCGCTGCATCCGTTGATAGAGAAACTGGTGAATCATCACCAAAACTTAGGCCTTTGGCAAAGAAATCCCATAGCAATAAAATATCATCACCGCGGTCTCGTAGAGGGGGCATCTGAATAGGAAACACATTAAGCCGGTAGTAGAGGTCTTCACGAAAGCCACCAGAGGCGACTTTTTCAGATAAATTTTGATGTGTAGCTGCAACGATACGAACATTAATAGCACGCGGCTTTTCACTACCTACCCTATCAATCACTTGTTCTTGAAGTACGCGTAACAACTTAACCTGCATATTTAAGGGCATTTCGCCAATTTCATCAAGTAGTAAAGTGCCCTTATCAGCAAGCTCAAAGCGGCCTTTTTTAGTACTAAAGGCGCCAGAAAATGCGCCTTTTTCATGGCCAAACAATTCACTTTCAAGGAGTTCTGCAGGGATTGCGCCACAGTTCACAGGCACGTATGAGTATGCACAACGGTCAGATTCTTGGTGTAAGGCCTTGGCAACAAGCTCTTTACCTGTGCCAGATTCACCAAGAATTAGTACAGAAGCGCTAGACTTAGCAACCTGTTGAATCAACAGCTTAACCTGCTGCATAGGCACTGAGTTGCCTAACAATAACGCATCGGTATTTAGCATAAATCAAGTTCTTAAAGCTGGGATTGTCAAAATACCGACGTATTCGATTAAATGCAAGTGAAACACTGAATTACTTTTAACTACCTAATAATTAATGACTAATTAACCACTAAGCTAAGTGAAACTTAATTAGCCCTTTGGATAAAGTGCTTATCCAGAGGGATCTTTCCCCAAGACTCGCGAATATCTTTTACCATGGTTTGAATGTTTTGGATGGTCTTAGTGTCATTTTTTAAACCAGCAATAAATAGCTCTTGTGCCATATACAGGTACAAGGAATCTAAGTTGTCAGCCAACTCACTACCCGTTTCTATGTCCAAGCAATCTCGCATACCGTTTATAATAGCGATAGCACGGCTGCTTTGTTTGCTGCGCAAGGAGATGTTATTTTGCTGAATAGCGCCTATGGTCATACTCATCGCTTCAATGGCTCCGTCAAATAACATCAATACCAATTGATGAGGTGACGCGTACATTGCCTGGGTATCATTCTTAATACGTCCGTATTGGGCCAAAGCTGTATTAGCGTTCATAGGTGCCTCTTTAGTTAGTGTTTTGGTTACTTATCTTATCGACAATTACCAAAGAAACTTAATAAAATGATGCCCTAATACGTTAATTATTTTAATCATTTTTGGATGTGAATGGCAGATTGCCCAGGCTGGATTTAAGATAGTCTTGCGTCGCCTTCATTTCATCCATAATTTTACTCATGGTACTAAACTGCTGGGTATAACGCGTCTGGATAGCAGCCATTTTTTTATCTAGGTCACTTTGCTCCAC
>DCAT01000179.1 GCA_002312935.1 Oceanospirillaceae bacterium UBA1126
CTCGTTCCTGAAATGTAAATTGGTTTGCAGAGTGACTGCGCAATAAAAAGCTAAATCTTAGATAAAAAAAAGACTGCCAGTATTGAACGAGCAGCCTTAGGGTGGAGTGACGTTGATTGGTGACCTAACTCTTTGGTAGCAGCACAGTATCAATTACATGTATCACACCATTTTTCTGTGGTACGTCAGCAATCGTTACAGTCGCTACATTGCCATTTTCATCTGTAAAAGTAACTTTTTCATTACTATACTTTGCAGTTAGCATGCATCCACCTACAGTACCTACTTTAGCCATACCACCATTTTCAGTGGCCATTTTAATGACATCTGCAGCCATCGCTTTTGCTGCAACTACGTGGCAAGTGAGTATGGTTTTAAGCGTCCCGATATTCTCAGGTTTTAGCAACGTATCAACTGTGCCGGCAGGCAACTTAGCAAAGGCTGCATTAGTGGGTGCTAAAACGGTAAACGGGCCATCGCCTTGTAAAGTTTCTACCAAACCAGCAGCTGATACTGCAGCAACCAAAACAGCAAGTTCGTCTGACGCAGATGCGTTCTCAACGATGGTTTTAGATGCAACCATCTCTGCACTGCCAACCATTATCCCATGAGCACCAGCAAACGCAGGTACTGCTGCTAACGTAATTAAGGACGTGAGCGCAACGTGAACAATCGATTTTTTTAAATTCATTAGTTTTCTCTTTGTTTAATTGCAGCACAACTATAATTGCCTACTAACCCTATAACAGTTCAATCATTATGCCGCATTTGTTATCTATGTTGATGCCCTTCTTCCCTGTAGAGCGTCCCCTAAATGAGGTACATTGAGTATAGGCATTCAAGTGTAAGGGTGGGTGGAGATACTGCAAAGGAGTGCAAAGATAATGCGGGTTTGTGAAAAGACCACTAACCCCAGCTGTCTATTAAAGGGTGTGGTTACTCGCATTACAATAGTGAGAGCGTAACCAAAGGCAATGCAAAAGCCAGCGTTTGGTATAGAGTTGCCCCGTACCTAGGTGTCAATGACTCGCATGGTTGGTGGAGGCTTCAGGGTTTGGTGTCAAGTCGCCATAAGAGAGTTCGCTAAGCCAGTAATAACTTATTTTTTGTCAGCTAAAACCTATTCTTTCTGAGCCTTATTGCCCCTGCGACTCAATACAATACCGCCTAGGATAAGTAATAATCCACCCACCATGGCTGCGGTTAAAGTTTCACCTAACAACACTACACCGAACAAAACGCTAAATATGGGAACTAGATATCCCACTTGGGCAACAAAAGTGTAACCGTACATGCGGATCAAGTAAAAGCGCACAAAAAAAGCAGCACCTGTGGGTATTAGCCCTAAATACACTAGCGCAATAATTGCTGAGTTAGGCATGCTTTTAGAGTGGGTTAGGGGGTTTTCAAAAAGTAGGCTAGCAGGCAAGGTGATAAGACAGCCCCCCACAAGAACGCCTGCTGACAGCATGGCACTGCTCACGCCTTTAACTCGTTTAACCATGGCGCCTGAAATAACGTAGGACGCTGCGGCAATAATAATTGCTAACTGAGGTAATACGTCTCCCATACCTGTACTAAAAGTGTCTAACCCAATGACATATAACACGCCAATAAACCCAAGTATAAAGCCTGCTGCTTTATATCGAGTTATGTGTTCGTTGGCACTGGTAAAGTGGGCCAAAAAGATGGCTATTAAGGGGCCTGTGGCCATAAAAATTGCTGCCCTACCAGAATCCAATGATTGCTCACCCCAAGGAATTAGAAAAAATGGCAGGGCACAGTTGAAGAAACCAATCAGCAAAAAACTCATCCAAATAGACGCAGAGCGAGGTAGGCGGTCCCCTTGCATTAAGGCATACACTAGCAGCACGAATGCAGCAATAAATATGCGCCCAGCAGCAATGCTAATAGGCCCAAATCCCTCTAGAGCATACTTAATGGCTTGAAAAGATGAACCCCATACTGCTCCTTGTAAAGCAAGTAATGTATAGGCTTGAAGACCGGGCGTTTTGATCATCGATATGACTCAGTTGTAGTGATGCTTGGCATCACCAATGATAGATTCCACTGTGCAGCTCCAGTGCATAAGCTGTTGGTCTTGTCCGTGCCCCATCATTATTTGTAAGCCTAATGGCATATCATAATCGTCCAATCCGCAGGGCAGTGTGGCTGCACAAAGATGTTGTAAATTGGCCACTTGGGTATTGCGCAAAGCTTGGATATTACGCTCTTTATAATGCTCCATACTAGCGTCAACATAGGCCAGAGTTGGCGCGCTGATAGGGCAGGTTGGGCAAACAGCAAAATCAACGCTTTTCAGAAGTGCTTCTGCAGCTTGGTTGAAGGTGTTTATAAGTGCACTTTTTTCGGCAACTTGTGCCGGCGCGTCGGCTATGTCAGCATCTGTAAGGTGGGCAAAACGCATTTTGGTGCTTGGCGCCAATTGTTCAAACCAGGGCCTTCTCACCTCAGTTTTGATAAATGCTGGAAACTCGAGTGCTGAAAAGCCACCTTCTAAAAATAGTTGATAAGTCTCTTCAAGATATGGCCAGTCTAACTCTACTAAAACTGCTCCGGCAGCTTCCAGTGTTGCTAATGCGTTTAAAACTCGTTTATCTATGCCGCCCTCACAGCCTTCAAATAGTGCTGTAATGACACCTATGCGAGCGCCTTGAATAGATTTTTTTGTAAGTGTGCTTTGATCAATAAACGCCTTTGGGTTATTGCTGGTGGCTGGGTCTAGCACGGCAAAACCCCACAGTGCATCAGCGGCACTTAAGGCTAAAAGGCCAGCGGTATCAACACTAGGAGCTAGGGGTACAATACCATCTTTCTCCCACCGTCCAACGCTTGTTTTAAGGCCAAATGTGCCACAAAATGCCGCTGGAACGCGCACTGAGCCGGCAGTGTCTGAGCCTAAAGCCAGTTGGCAAGCCCCCATCCACAACGACACGGGTGCTCCAGAACTAGAGCCGCCAGGAACCCGATGTTGTTGAGTATCGAATGGGTTAACTGGCACTGGCCAATGTGGGTTAGTGCCCAGGCCACCGAACGCAAATTCAACAGTATGAGTTTTACCACACACATGCGCACCTGCACTTGTCAGGCGTTTCACCAAGGTGCCAGACCGATTAAATTCCAGCAACGCTAAAGGTGAGCCGGCATAGGTATCAAACCCAGTCACAGCGTACAGGTCTTTAACCGACACAGTGACGCCTGCCAATAACCCTTTAGGGGAGGTGGATGGTACTTCTCCAATAGATCTAAATGCTTGAAGTTGCGGTTGATGTTGGTCCAGCTTGCTGTATGCGTCACCAATTAAAGTGAGGGGGTGTATTTTTTTATCAGCCACTAAGCGATGAATTTGCTTGATAGTCAAAATTGGTTTGGGGCTCATGAATAAGCAACCTGCATTTGCTCAAATACCTGTTCTCGATGTTCTAAAGTTTTAATTGCATCAGGACCTAAACGGCGCGCGTAGGCAGTAAGAATAGCTTCGATGAGTACCACCCATGCGGCTGTACTATTGCTAAAAAAACTACCACTGGTGGGTATGGTAAACAGGCAGTTAGCGTCGCTACTCATGGGCGCTCCATGAGTATCTGTAAACACTATAGTGGGTATTTCCATGGCTCTTGCTTGGCGGCAACAATCAACCGCAATGCGGCTATATGGATGACTTCCAAAGACAATGAGTAAATCTTGCTGGTTTAATTGCGCCAGGCCATGGGGAACACCATGGCCTGAATCACCTAATACGCCAACACCATCACGCAACAGCCCTAAGCAATATGAGAAAAATGTTGCAGTTGAGTAAAATTGACGTTGTGCAAAAGTGCGTACGTGGCGTGCATTTTGCAAAAGTTCTAAGGCGTGCTGCCACTGATCTGTAGAAACCTGAGACATCATTTGTTGAATGTTAGCTATTTCTTCTTGCGCAACCTGAACCAGTAGATCTGATTCCTGATCCTGAGATTGATGGGCTCGTTCGCTGTAGAAGTGAGGTTCTGCTAAATGTTGGCGAAAAATGTTTTGTAAGGCGTTAAAACCACTGTAACCCAAACGTGTGGCGAGGCGGGTTAGTGTGGATGCACTCACTCCAAATTTTGTGGCTAGTTGATTAATAGAGCTGTGGGCGGCGGTATCTGGACTGTTGGCTAGATCTATTAATACACCATAGGAACGCTGCCCCAACTTAATGGAACTGCGTTTCGTGGCAATGGCAGCAATCACTCTCCTAAGTTCGGGAAGATCTGCTGCTGGCAATACGGGTATTTGATTCATCCCTTAAAATCCTCCTAGTAAAACGCTGACATGATTATCGCTTAATCTAGCCTAATAAAAAAGCAAATATAATTCCCTTTTTATTGATTAATGCAAAAAAAGTTGCATAATAGTGGTTCGCAACACCTATTGGCATAAGCTGGTGGGTGCGAGTGAATTATTTGCACAAGGAAAATATAATGAAATCAATAAAAAAAGTCACTATGGGTGCCGTACTTGGCACAGCCCTTTCCGTAATTAGTTTAACTTCCCCCTTATCTCAAGCAGCTAATACCTTTATTTCTATCGGCACAGGTGGCCCCACAGGCGTTTATTTTGTGGTGGGCAACTCAATTTGCCGCATGGTCCATAAAGAAGCGGCAGAAGGTCGTAAGAGTGGTCGCAAACACGGTATTCGTTGTGCTGCGCCATCTACAGGTGGTTCAAACTATAATATTGGCCAGATTGGTGAAGGTGAATTAGACTTTGGTGTTGCTCAATCAGATTGG
>DCAT01000156.1:0-1693 GCA_002312935.1 Oceanospirillaceae bacterium UBA1126
AAAACAGTGGGCAGAACCTGGTCCTAAGAAAGTGATGGGCCAAACCATTTATGCTGGCCGCAGTGGTCTGCGCCAGTTAACAGATTTCCTTGCTAGCCATGACCATACCATTAACCATATCTCTATAAAACTGTGTCAGCACTTTGTTAGCGACAGCCCCACTAAAGCTCAAATAGAATCTGTTAAATCAGTTTGGCACCAGAGTAATGGTGATCTGCATGCCATTCACACTCAAGTGCTTAAACTTGCCATTAACGCACCTGACGCAAAATTTCTGTGGCCCATGACCTGGCTGTTCCAGGTTGTTCGTTTGTCTGGAGCGACTTACTTTAAAGGGTGGGAAAATACGCATAATTACAATAACAAACTGATGCATACTAAAAAGGTGTTTGAAGAATTAGGCCAATCTTTTTGGAGCCTGCGACAGCCTGACGGCTACTCTGATGATAAAGCAGAATGGCTGTCTGCAGAAATGTTTGAGCGTAGGGTTCGCTTTGCTGAAGCGATCTATTTTAATGGTGGAACACGTCGCTCGGCCAATAAAATTATGGATCGTATTGGCGCTGCAGAGCAAACGAGAGCTTTAGTTGCCAGTGTGGGCCCTTCGCCTAAGGATCAATTTATTACCCTTATGTGCAGTCCAGAGTTAATGGGGTTGGAATATGTCTAAATTAATACCTGGCCGTCGAAACCTACTCAAGGCTGGTGCGGCATCACTATTTTTAGCTGGCGTACCTATCGCAGGGCTTGCAAAAGGAAAGCCGCCTGGCAGTATTTCGGTGATTATTTTAGAAGGTGGCATGGATGGCCTAGCCACTATCCCGCCGATTGGTGACCCAGACCTAATGCGCATGCGTAAGGCTATTTCACCAGAAGGTTACTTGCCCTTAAACGACTTTTTTGGCCTACACCCATCACTTAAATTTTACGCCCAGCTAATGGCCAGAGGCCATGCATCGGCCGTGCATGCTACGGCATTTCCGTATACCAAGCGGTCTCATTTTGAAGGCCAAAATATGAGTCAAGGTGGTGGCTTGTCACCATTTAGTGAAAAAACAGGTTGGTTAGGGCGGGCTTTAGATCTGGCGGATGTTGCGGGGCGCTCTTTGTCTTTAGATATGCCATTAATTTTACGTGGGCATCATGAAAATGATAATTTTTATCCTGCCAGTATTCGAGGCTCAAGTCGGCCAAAAGCTGATTTGGTCAACATGATTGCAATGGGGCATAAAATGGATGCAGCCCAAATATTTACTAAGGTAGCGCGAAAAAGCGAAGAGAATGTGCGAGTGCCAAGGGATCCAGCCAGCTTAGCCAGCTATGCTGGCCGAGCTATGGCTGAAGCTGACGGCCCGGTAGCCTCAGTTATTCGTGTTAATAATTTTGATACGCATGCAAACCAAGTTGAAGAAGGGGATGCAGATGCAGGGCGGTTAGCTCGGCAATTAGTTGTGGTTGATGATGTGATTGCTGGTTATCGTCGTGGTTTAGGCAAGGCTTGGGATGATGCAATTATTCTAACCCTAACCGAGTTTGGTCGCACTGTAGCAGTCAATGGCACCTGGGGAACAGATCATGGTTATGGGAGTGTTGGCTTGCTAGCCGGGGGTACGTTGTCTGGTAGTGGTGTTATTGCCGACTGGCCAGGGTTAAGTAAAAAAGACCAATTTGAAAAAAGAGACCTCATGGCCAC
>DCAT01000156.1:2051-2640 GCA_002312935.1 Oceanospirillaceae bacterium UBA1126
TGCCTTGAAAAGGCGTTAGGCATTGATCACGATCGTATTGCAAGTCAAGTATTCTTGCAACCAGGCCTTCCCCGTGTATTTGACCACTTATTTGCTTAAATTGTTTGTTGAAAAGGAGCTAGCCGTGCCCCATATGTTGTTCATTTACCACCACTGGCGCATACCGGTTATATTATTAGTGAGCACTATTGCAGCTGCATTAGCGTTGCCAATTTTAGCAGCAGATATGTCAGGTTGGAGTGATAAATCTGTATGTCGTTTAGTGACGACAACAGTGGATAATGCAGTATATTTGGCAGAGGCCCAGCGACGGCAATTAGATTGTGGCGCAGGGGCTAAAAATAGTAGTAGTAAGCAGCAGTCTAGGCAAAAATTGCTACCCAAAAACCAAGGTATTGTTTTCTATTCATTGAAACTAGATGCTAAGGTTAAGCAGCAATTATTGGCTAACCCTATCGATAAAATAGCGTTTGATTTTAGCCCATATCAACTTGCTACATTAGCCCGTCCCATTCAATGTCAATTTAAGCTGCGTAGGGTGAGCTATGACAACCATGCGGATGGGCGGGTTGAAAATTGGAATATGGCT
>DCAT01000050.1:0-324 GCA_002312935.1 Oceanospirillaceae bacterium UBA1126
GGCCCATAGGTATAGTTCTCAATTTACGAACAATGTTTCCACATTCTTTATGTTTTTCCGTATTTAGTCAAACTGTATATTGCTACTGTGAGCAATAAATTACTGTAGTCCCTATTAGTTGTTGCGAACATTCCCCGTTAACATAATGATTTTTAATGAGAGAAGGAAAAAAAATTATGACAAATGTAAGAAATGAAAATGGCACATGTGGATGTGGCAGATCACCCACTGGAAATTGTATTGGTTGGCATAACCTAACGCCTGCAGAATATGAAGCCAAAACGGACAAACAAAAAGAAGCAGCATTTGGAAAATCAAAGTAAA
>DCAT01000050.1:674-2695 GCA_002312935.1 Oceanospirillaceae bacterium UBA1126
AGTGACACACGCTTTGCGCATTGTTACTTAAATAGGGAATGTTAACGTCTTATGGTTTATCCATTAAATGTTCCCTTTTTGTTAGTACTTGGGTTACATTTTGGTTGATTTAACCAACCTTTAATAGTGTGATTAAAGCGAAAACCTACCCTGAAGAAGGGTAGGCAAGGCAAACCTAATGGACTTAATAAGCCACACAAATATATCAAAAATGGAGCATTACCATGAATAATCTAACTACTTTCGCCGCCCCCATTGGTCGTCTACTTTTGGCAATGATGTTCCTTATGTCGGGCTTGAGTAAGATTGGCAACTTCGCAGGCACCCAAGGTTACATGGACGCCATGGGAGTGCCGGGCGCTCTTTTGCCCCTTGCAATTGCGCTTGAGGTATTAGGCGGATTAGCGATCATTATTGGCTGGCAAACAAAGGTAATGAGTGGTGCTTTAGCCGGTTTTTGTGTGGTGTCAGCGGCGCTGTTCCATAATGACTTTAGTAACCAATCAGAAATGATCATGTTTATGAAAAACGTCACTATTGCGGGAGGTTTTTTATTGTTGATTGCCCATGGACCAGGTGCCTATGCCCTAGACAATCGTGTAAAGTCTGCCCAAGCGTAAATAAATTTGAGAGAGCCCTTTATGACTGCTTTTAAACATACCAACCTAGCATCAAGAGAACTGCAACTTAGCACGCCAGGCATGCCAGCCTCGGATGGCGACGGGGTTAAAATGACCCGTATTATTGGCACCCCGCAGTTAAATATGCTGGATCCATTTCTCTTGCTGGATGCGTTTGGCAGTGATAGACCGCTGGACTACATAGGTGGTTTTCCAGACCACCCACATCGAGGCTTCGAAACCGTCACTTATATGCTCGCTGGCCGTATGCGCCATAAAGATAGCATAGGTAATGAAGGGGTTATTGAGGCCCATGGTGTGCAGTGGATGACGGCAGGTAAAGGTATTGTGCATTCCGAAATGCCTGAACAAGACAGTGGCCTGCTTGCAGGTTTTCAATTGTGGGTCAACTTACCCAGTAAGGACAAGATGTGTGAGCCAAAATATCAGGAGTTTGTGGCTCAAGACGTAACGTTAGAACAACGAGATGATGGTACGCAATTAAGAATTGTTGCTGGTGTTACAGATGAAGGTAGTATTGGGCCGGTGCTACGGCATGACATTGAGCCCACCTTTATGGACATTACTTTAGCGCCAGGTAGTGAGTTTAAACAACAGATCAAAGCCGGTGATACGGCCTTCATTTATGTGATTGAAGGCCATGTGCTGGTGGGACACCAAGAGAGCCTTTTACCTGCCAAACGGCTGGGTGTGCTGGATGATGGCGACCATGTCAGTTTAACGGCAGCGCCAAACGGGGCTCGGTTGTTATTAGTGGCCGCCACACCAATCAGCGAGAGCGTTGCCCGAGGTGGGCCATTCGTTATGAACACTAGAGATGAAATTTTACAGGCTTATGATGATTTTAGAAATAATAGATTTTAGGAGTAAATAATGGGATTGCTTGTTAATGGAGAGTGGCATACTGATTGGTATGACACCAAAGCAACGAATGGGCGTTTTGAACGCAAAGCGCCCAGTTTTCGTAACTGGATTACAGCAGATGGCAGTGCAGGGCCCTCGGGAACTGGCGGCTTTAAGGCAGAACCTAATCGCTATCACCTGTATGTTTCATTGGCGTGTCCGTGGGCTCATCGCACCATGATCTACCGCCAATTAAAAGGCCTAGACACAATGATTTCTATGTCGGTGGTGAATGCCTTTATGGGTGATGAGGGCTGGACCTTTGAACCAGGTGATGGGGTGATTGGCGACCCGATACACCAAGCCACTAGGATGCACCAAATTTATACGGCAGCCATGCCAGACTACACGGGTCGGGTGACGGTGCCAGTGATTTGGGATAAGCACACGCATACCATTGTGAGTAATGAGTCACCTGAAATCATCCGTATGTTCAATTCAGCCTTTGATGGTGTGGGCGCTATTGCTGGAGACTTC
>DCAT01000160.1:0-6391 GCA_002312935.1 Oceanospirillaceae bacterium UBA1126
TCGAGATGGTGGCTGATGGGCGCTTAATAATAACCATCGAACCCGACCAAGGCCAGCGGTACCAGGGTATAGTAATGGTCGATCAAGCCACTCTTGCCGAGTGTATTGAAAGCTACTTTTACCAATCGGAACAATTACCCACCCATATTCAGCTAGTGAGCACCGAGGAGGGAGCCGCTGGCTTTATGTTACAACGGCTGCCTCAAACTGAGGCCAATGAAAGTCAGTCTGACCTAGATTGGGAGCTTGTCCACGCATTGGCAGCCACCCTGACCCAGCATGAGCTCGCCCATCTCCCCGCAGATCAGGTTCTGCACAGGCTGTTCCACGAACAGCAAGTTAAAGTGTTTAGCCCAAAACCAGTTTTACAACAGTGTGACTGCAGCAGAGAACGCTGTGGCGCAGCTATTATTGGTTTAGGTAAAACAGCGGTTGATGAAATCTTAGATGAGCAGGAAGCCATTATTATCGATTGCCATTTTTGTAACGGTCACTATGCTTTTGATAAGGTAGATTGTTATGTTCTTTTAGAGCAGGATGCTATGCCAACTGCAGCTGATCCAGCCTTGCATTAAAGCTAAGCTGGATGGTGCAATTCATAGTCATATTGTGGGCTTCTTAGTAGCTGCATTATTAGTTAAACAGATGCGATGTATTTTGGCATTTTTTATACTTTTCTACCCTTTTGTTGTGCTTTTCTGACATAATTCAGCCTCATTTTTCACGTCGAAATGGCGTACGCCCGCTTAGGTTGGTGGATTTTTTCTAAAAACCTAAGAAATTCAAAGGTATTGATACATGAACGCAACTGTAGCTGCTGATACTGGCACCACCTACACGCAACTTTCTCCTGCTAGCTTAATCCAAAAAGCCATCGCTAACGGAGAAGGTACTCTGGCCAACACTGGCGCACTCAATGTGATCACTGGTGCTCGTACTGGCCGATCTCCTTTAGATCGTTTTGTAGTTCAAGAACCGAGTACGTCAGACCAGATTGAATGGGGTGCCGTAAATCGCCCTGTAACTCCAGAAATATTCAACGCATTATGGGAGCGTGTGGAAGCCTCGTTAGTTGGCCAAGACAAGTACGTTGCCAGTGTGCACGTAGGTGCAGACAGCAATCACTATATTCCGATTCAAATGACCACTCAAACAGCGTGGCAAAATTTGTTTGGCCAAAATTTATTTATCGTGCCAACACAATATAATGTGGCTGGTAAAGATGAATGGCAGATTCTTAACGTAGCTAACTTTGAGTGCTTGCCAGAACGTGATGGCACTAATAGTGATGGCTGTGTGATGATTAATTTTGCACAACGCAAGGTATTGTTAGCGGGCATGCGTTACGCAGGCGAAATGAAAAAAGCTATGTTTTCTGTGCAAAACTTCCTTTTACCAGCAAATGATGTACTGCCAATGCATTGCTCTGCTAACGTTGGTGATGATGGTAAAACAACCTTATTCTTTGGTTTGTCTGGCACTGGTAAAACCACGCTATCTGCAGACCCAGATCGTTACTTAATAGGTGATGACGAGCATGGCTGGGGCGAAGGTGTGGTGTTTAATATCGAAGGTGGCTGTTACGCCAAAACGATCAACCTTAGTAAAAAGAATGAACCTATTATTTGGGATGCCATTCGGTTTGGCGCTATTGTTGAAAACGTTTGGTTAGACGAAGACAGTAAAGAAGCAGACTACGATAATACTGATATTACGGAAAATGGCCGTTGTGCTTACCCTCTGGAGCACATTGAAAAACGCACTAAAAAGAACTTAGCGGGTGAGCCAGAAGCCATTATCTTTTTAACCTGTGATTTAACAGGCGTATTGCCTCCAGTCTCTATTTTGACTAAAGAAGCCGCTGCATATCACTTTTTAAGTGGATACACTGCTTTAGTGGGCTCTACTGAAATGGGTTCTAGTGCAGCTATTCGTTCTACATTCTCTACTTGCTTTGGCGCCCCGTTCTTCCCGCGTCCGGCTGGTGTTTACGCTGAGTTGTTGATGAAGCGCATAGAAGCCTTTGGCAGCAAGGTGTACCTTGTTAACACTGGTTGGACTGGCGGTTCATACGGTACTGGTAAACGCTTTAGTATTCCCACTACCCGTGCCATTATTGCAGCCATTCAAAGTGGCAACATTGCAGAAGCGGCAACACAGCACTTAGATGGGCTAAATGTAGACGTGCCTACTACTTTAGAAGGCGTAGACAGTTACTTGCTAAACCCACGCAATACTTGGCAAGATCAGGATGCCTATGACACTGAAGCAGCCACTTTAATTGGCAAATTCAACGAAAACTTTAAACGCTTTAGTGTTTCAGAAGACATCGTTAACGCGGGTCCGCAACAGGGCTAAACACTTGGGGCTTTTACACAAGGTTAATAAGAGGCTCCATTCGGGGCCTTTTTTTTGCTGTAACAAAACACTCCTTTAAAAATCATCCAATGACCCCATTGTGTATCGCTATGCTGTTAAAATAAGAAGGATGCTAAGTTCGTGATCAATCAACAAATAGCCACCGAGCTTGCGGTACAAATTTGGCAAGTTAATGCCGCCATTAAATTATTGGATGAAGGTTCCACCGTGCCCTTTATTGCCCGCTATCGCAAAGAAGTGACTGGGGTGTTAGATGACACTCAACTACGTACGTTAGAAGAGCGGTTGGGTTACTTACGTGAGCTTAATACGCGCAGGGCAACTATTTTAGATAGCATTGAGAAACAAGCGAAACTGTCACCACAACTAGCTGCGCTCATTAACGCTGCAGAGAGTAAAACGCGGTTAGAAGATTTATACCTACCGTATAAAACCAAGCGCCGTACGAAGGCTCAAATTGCTATAGAAGCGGGATTATTGCCGTTGGCTGATGCCATTCTACAAGACCCTACACTTGACCCAGAGCATATAGCAAAGGGTTTTCTTAATGCAGAGCTACAAATTAACCAGTTAAAAGACGCCCTAGATGGTGCCAAACAAATACTCATGGAGCGTTTTAGTTTATCCGCTGACTTGCTGGCAGAATTACGTCACATGGGATGGCAAGATGGCCAGTGGCAAAGCCAGGTAGTGGAGGGTAAGCAACAAGAAGGGTCTAAATTCCAAGATTATTTTGAGTTTAAAGAAGCTCTAAAGACGATCCCTTCCCACCGTGCCTTAGCCATATTAAGAGGCCGTAACGAAGGGTTCTTGCAGGCCACCATCGTATGGTCTGAGCATGATCACCTGCCCTATGAATCTAAAGTGGCCTCTTATTGGTGCATTAAAGACCAGGGTCGAGCAGCAGATAAGTGGCTCAACGAAGTGGTACGTTGGACTTGGCGCGTCAAGCTAGCCAGCCAACTAGAAACGGCCCTAATTAGCCGTGTTAGGGAAGCATCGGAAGACAGCGCCATAGGTGTATTTGCTAACAATCTAAAAGATTTATTGCTCGCAGCTCCTGCTGGAGACAAGGTGACCTTAGGGCTGGACCCAGGTTTGCGTACAGGTGTAAAAGCCGTGATAGTAGACCCCACGGGTAAGCTTTTAAAAACTGAAACCATATTTCCCCATGTGCCACATAATAAATGGCATGCGGCTTTAGCACTGGTGGTGCACTGGTGCCAAACCTACCAAGTTCAATTAGTGGCCATTGGCAATGGTACAGGCTCGCGAGAGACAGATAAGCTAGTTAAAGAAGCTCAAGCAAAGCTTGGGGCTGCAGCCCCACAACGCATTATTGTTAGTGAGGCAGGAGCCTCAATTTATTCTGCATCGGCCCTTGCTGCAGCAGAATTTCCAGACCTAGACGTGAGCTACCGTGGCGCAGTGTCCATTGCTCGCCGCCTACAAGACCCATTGGCAGAGCTGGTTAAAATAGAACCCAAAGCCATTGGTGTGGGCCAATATCAACACGACGTAAGCCAGGTACAGTTAACCCGCAAACTAGACAATGTGGTGGAAGATTGTGTTAATAATGTGGGTGTGGACCTAAATACTGCGTCGGCGCCACTACTACAGCGAGTGGCTGGCCTAAACAAAACCATGGCAGAAAACATCGTATTTTATCGTGATATTAATGGGGCTTTTAATAACCGTAAGCAGTTGCTTAAAGTGGCCCGTTTGGGTGATAAAGCGTTTGAGCAATCTGCAGGATTTTTGCGTATTCGGGGGGGTGATAACCCTTTAGATGGCACGTCTGTGCACCCTGAAGCGTATGGCTTAGTGGGTCAGTTGGCTGGGCAGCTAAACCTCAGTGTTGCAGAACTTATGGGGAGTGAACAGCTTAAACAAATAAGCGTTAAGGAATTGCACAACCAGGGTTTTGGGGAACATACCTTACAAGACTTACTGAACGAGTTACAAAAGCCTGGGCGTGACCCAAGGCCAGAATTCCGTATGGCTAAGCTCACTGATGGGGTAGAAAGCATTAAGCAGTTAACCCTAGGTGCCATCATGGAAGGCACCATTAGCAATGTCACCAATTTTGGTGCCTTTGTCGATATTGGTGTCCATCAGGATGGTTTGGTGCACATTTCAGCGCTGTCTCACCAATATGTGAAAGACCCCCACGACCTAGTAAAGGCTGGAGAGATTGTTAAAGTAAAAGTGATGCAAATAGACGTGCCTCGCAAGCGTATTGGCTTAACCATGCGATTAAGTGACGAATTACCCACGCACGATGCTCCCTCATCCTCTAATAGGCCACCCCCCAGTAAGGTGCAAACAAATCAGTCACCAAAAGGGCAACACAATGCTAAGTCACAGCAACCTTTAGGCAGTATGGCGCAAAAATTAAAGGATGCGCAAGCACAGGTAAAAAAGTAATTGCTACACAGAATTTGAACCCAAACTAGGCTAAACTCTTTACCTGTCTAGTTATTAGCCAAAAAAGAACACTTGGAACTACAGATGCTCATATATTTGCAACAACGCTTACAGCAGGTGAAAGACTCTCCCGTAGCCAAGACCTTGGAGAGCCTACAATGTGGTATTGAAAAAGAAGGCTTGCGAGTAGATTTGAGCGGCCGTGTTAGCCATCAAGACCATCCAAAATCCTTAGGGTCTAGCCTAACCCACGGCAGCATCACCACAGACTACTCTGAAGCGCTGTTGGAATACATTACGCCAGTATTCCAAAGCCCTGCGGCAGCCCTAGACTTTATGCAGGAATTACACAGTTTTAGCGCTAGTAAGTTAGCACATATAGGTGAGTATATTTGGCCTGCTAGTATGCCCTGTTACCTTGATGGTGAAGCTGACATTCGTATAGCTAATTTTGGGAGCTCAAATACGGGAAAGCTTAAACATACCTATCGGGTTGGTTTAGCGTGGCGCTACGGTAAAATTATGCAGTCGATTGCTGGGCTGCACTTTAATTTTTCACCACAAGACAACTTTTGGCCAGCCTATCAAAAATTGCTGAGTGATGAGCAGTCTTTATGTGATTTTAAATCTGAGCAATATTTTGGTTTGATTCGCAACTTTAGACGCCATTCATGGGTGTTGTTATATCTTTTTGGGGCCTCTCCTGCCTTAGATGCAAGTTTTGTTAAAGGGCGTGACGTTGATTTAGAACAAGGCCCGGGGGGCTGCTTAGTTGGCCCCTATGCCACTTCATTGCGCATGAGTGACTTAGGGTATAACAACAAGGTGCAATCGGTATTGAGCTTGTGTTTTAACGACTTAGACAAGTACTGCAAGTCTTTAGAACACGCTATTTCTACGCCCTTAACTCAATATGAAAAACTAGGTGTAAAGGTTGATGGTGAGTACCGTCAACTTAATGCCAATTTGTTGCAGATTGAGAATGAATACTACAGTGATATTCGGCCTAAGCGAGTGGCTAGGCCTGGGCAAAAGCCAGTGCACGCACTCAAAGAAAGTGGTGTAGAGTATGTGGAAGTTCGTAATATAGATCTCAACCCCTTTTTGCCCTTGGGTATCGATGCGCAACAGAGTCAGTTCATTAATGCGTTTTTAACCTGGTGCTTGTTCTCACAAAGCCCAGTCATCAGCGACCAAGAATGCGAGGTGATTGGCATCAACCAAGCGATTGTTGTGCGCCAAGGCCGTAATCCTGACCTTATGCTCCAAACCTGTGGGGGGGAAAAGAATTTGCAAGCCTTAGGGCTCGATATGATGACAAACCTTCGCCTAGTAGCTGATGTAATGCCTGAAAAAGAGCAAGTGCTGGCTGCGATAGAGGTAATGGAGGCCCGTCTTAAAGACTCATCTCTAACGCCATCTGCGCAAGTTCTGGCAGCGATGGAGCAGGGAGGTTTATCGCATCAAGAGCTGTCGTTAGCGTTAGCACAAAAACATCAAGCGTATCACTTGCAACAAAGCCTGGGCTTAGGGCGCAGACACGAGTTAAATGAGCAAGCCAGCGAGTCTATCGCTAACCAAGGGG
>DCAT01000160.1:6675-7837 GCA_002312935.1 Oceanospirillaceae bacterium UBA1126
CAAGTTAAATGAGCAAGCCAGTGAGTCTATCGCTAACCAAGGGCGCATAGAAACTGAGCAAACGGAACCTTTTGATGATTTCCTTGCGGCTTACCTAGCGCAGTAATCAGGCCTAGCACATTAGTGCAGCTAATGGCTTAAAAAGATCACCCCGCTACCGATCACTACGAGTGCTGCACCTAGCCATGCGCCACGGCTAGGGCGCTGCCCGGTGATGAACCAGATCACTGGTAATATAAGCACTGGCGTTATGGCTGATAAGGTCATCACAATGCCCACTTCACCTGCACCTAAAGCGTAAACTAATAAAGTCATACCCAGCACCAAGCCCAAGGTTGCACTAGAAATAGTACGCCATATAAACGCTGGTGTGGGTGCTGCATTAGCTCTGGCCCATGCAAAAGGCAGGGCGCGCATAAGCAATAACACTAATGCTGCAAACCCTACTCTAATAGCTGAAGCTGCAATAGGGTCTGCACCCGCTAGTATTACCGGTTTAGCTAATACTGCCCCAGCGGCTTGGCCAAATGCGGCAGTGAGCCCAAGTAAAATGCCAAAGCCGAGGTGGCCACTAACTTTTTCTAAGCGATGCTGACCACCCGCTTTACGCCCCCACCATACCGCGTTTACTACGCCCGCTAGAATTAATCCACAGCCAATCAATAGATTAGCACTGAGTGTTTCGCCTAGCCAAATAAAACCCATACCCGCAGCCATAGGCGCGCTAGTGGCAAATAGTACTGAATTGCGCCTTGGGCCAATGCGTTTCAACGCTTGCATCAAGGCTGTATCGCCAACCACAATGCCCACTAAACTTGAGCTTATAAGAGCGGCCATAGCGTTATTTGGTATACTGGACCATAAACCCATAAAACTGGTGATGGCAATAAGCACTGTCCCAGCAAAGACTACTCTGTAGCGGTTGAACGCCACAGCACCAAAGTGGTGAACTCCAGGGGCAGCTAAAATAGCAGTGAAAGTCCAACACACCGCGGCAGCTAATGCGGCTAGCTCGGCGACAGGTAAATTGCTCATGTTATTCCTTTAAACTTTAGCAGTGCGCAAGAATAGCAGTTCTTGGCTAAAAATCCATCATCTTAGGCGCCCTTTGAGCTGCATTAGCCCACTGGCCCAAAAGTAAATATTAAGGCTATAATGCCCT
>DCAT01000055.1 GCA_002312935.1 Oceanospirillaceae bacterium UBA1126
CTTGGAAACATAATAGTTGTCCATAGAGTGCATTGACGTAAGGTGAGAGCCAGCTACTCGCCCTTGTAGACCCAAACGGAGGGTTTCACTAGCTAGGGTTTCTACATGGCGGCTGTTTGGGTCGTCTGACTCATCACAGTGCATATCTACCCGCAGCCCGCGTTCAGCTGCCAGCTCACATAGGATCTTTATGGATGAAGTGCCCTCGTGGGCAGTACGTTCAAAATGAGGGATCCCACCGACAACATCTATGCCCAAGTCTAGTGCTCGAATAAGATTTCCATGGGCATTCTTATCACGTAACAAACCATCTTGTGGGAAAGCAACTAGTTGAAGATCTAAATAAGGGGCCACTAAGCGACGTACTTCAAGCATCGCTGTAACACTTTTCAATTCGTTATCACACACATCTACATGGCTGCGAATAGCACCAATGCCCATTGCTACGGCAAGGTCGCAATAGTGTATGGCGCGGTTAATAATATCATCCACACTTTGTTTTGGTTTTAACTCCCCCCATAAGGCAATACCCTCTAGCAGTGTGCCCGAAATGTTCATGCGCGGTTGCCCTAGAGATAAGGTTGAATCCATATGGAAATGAGGGTCAACAAACGGTGGGCTTAAAAGCTGATCTTTGGCATCGACCACCAGGGTGGCGGGGGCTTCAATGTTAGGCTTAACAGCAACTATGATACCGTTGGAGCAAGCCACATCAATATTGCGGCGCCCATCTTGTAAACATGCATTTTTAATAACAAGGTCAAAATTCATTAGCGTTGTCCTTTGAACCACGGTGTTAGAAGAGCGCGGGGATATTCTGCACGGCGAGCAACGATCACCAAGGCAAGTATCGAAAGTATATAAGGTGCCATTAAGAAGACTTGTGAGGGCACAAATGCTCCTACCTCAGTTTGTAAGCGTACTTGAAATGCATCAAAAGCGCCAAACAAGAGAGCCCCTAATAGGGCTTTACCTGGACGCCAACTGGCAAATATAACAAGAGCTATACAGATCCAACCACGGCCGTTGACCATGCCAAAGAAAAAAGCATCAAAAGCGGACATGGTAAGGAAGGCCCCACCTAGAGCCATGCATGCAGAACCCGCTACAATGGCCCCCATGCGCAGGCCATAGACGGACAACCCCTGTGCATCAACGGCGTTGGGGTTGTCGCCTACGGCACGTAAAGCTTGGCCTAAGGGTGTGCGGTTGTATACCCACCACACCAAAGCCACCAAAAATAGTGCTAACCAAGTCATTGCTGTTTGTTGAAATAATACCGGCCCTAAAAAAGGCATATCTGAGAGTATTGGAATATCAAGGGGTTGAAATGGTTCAATACGGGGTGGGCTACTCACCTGGGGTAGGGCAGTGCGGTAGGTAAAATAACTCACCGAAGTAGCAAACATAGTAATGCCTAAACCGGACACGTGCTGTGACAGCCCCAATGGCACGGTTAAAATGGCGTGAATGAGGCCAAAAAAAGCACCCGTTAAAGCGGCGCAAAGTAACCCAGTCCAAAGCCCCGCGCCCAGCCAAACAGCCATCCATCCCGCCATAGCGCCGGCAGCAAAAATACCTTCAATGCCTAAGTTTAAAACGCCTGATTTTTCACAAATGAGAGCGCCTAAAACGCCAAAAATTAATGGTGTTGCGATACGCAAAGCAGCGGCCCAAAAATTCTCACTGAGCAAGATTTCTAATATTTCCATTACGCAGCTCCAGTGCCTGTGGCGGATATTTTTTTATTTGAAGGCGTCATCTTAATTGTGAAACGGGCAATAAAACCACCAATTAATACACAGATTAGTGACATGGACACCACCAAGTCAGCTAAATAGCTAGACACTCCCATGGCACGACTCATGGTATCGGCTCCCACAAATACTGAGGCTATAAATAGCGCAGCAATCACCACACCCAAAGGAGACAATCCAGCAAGCATGGCTACAACAATGCCAGTGTAGCCATACCCAGGAGATAAATCGGTGGTTAGGTAACCGCGCAAGCCTGCTACTTCACTCACACCAGCTAACCCTGCTAGCGCACCAGAAATAAGCGCTGCACTCATCAAAGTCCGTTTTACGCCAATGCCGGCGTGCAAAGCCGCGGCGGCATTTTCACCAACTGCTCTAAGTTTCAGCCCCCAAACGCTTTTAGATAACATTATGTGGGCTATTACAGCGGCCACAAGAGCAATGACTAAGCCATAGTGCAGGCGCATACGTGGCAGTATCTGGGGCAACAAAGCATTGTCTACCACTGGGCTAGACTGTGGCCACCCCATACCCATAGGGTCTTTTAGAGGGCCCTCGAGCATCATTTGGATAAATATTAAGATAATAAAGTTAAGTAATAGTGTGGTAACGACCTCATCTGCACCAAAACGGGTTTTTAAATAAGCTGGGCCAGCCATGCCAAGCGCTCCAGCCAAAGCACCGGCAATTAGAATCATAGGAATTAAAAGCATGGGAGGGCCATCAACCCAGCCCGTTCCTACAACTACAGCTGCCATGGCGCCTAAGTAAAGCTGCCCCTCAGCACCGATATTCCAAAGTTTAGCCCGGAATGCTAACGTGGCAGCTAAACCAGTAAATATAAGAGGGGTTGCGCGGGTAAGCATTTCTGTAAAGGCGAACATTGAGCCAAAGATACCTTTAGCCATTGCTTGGTAAGCCTCAATTATATTGGCACCTGCAAAGGTTAAAGGTATGGCTGCAAGCAACAACGCAAGTAGCGCAGAGGCAACTGGAACGCCAATGGTTAAGCGGCGTGAGGGGGCTTCCCTAGGCTCTATGCGAATCATGAGATTTCTCCCGCCATAAGTAATCCTATTTGTGCGCGGTTATGACTAGGGGCCGCATGCAACTCACCGTCATGCATGATGATAATTCGATCAGACAAAGCCAGTAACTCGTCTAAGTCTTCTGAAATTAGTAATACACCAGCACCTCGTTTACGTGCCTGTAACAGTCGTTTGCCTACTTCGCTAGCAGCGCCCATATCTAAACCTCTAGTGGGTTGATTAGCCAAAATAAGTTTTGGAGATGCTTCAAAAACCCTTGCCAGTATGAGTTTTTGGATATTTCCACCTGACAGCAAGCGTGTTTGAGCTTCAATACCAGGCCCACGAATATCATATTTTTGGCTTAATTTTTGGGCATTTAGTTTGAGTTCTTGATGACGTAAAAAGCCAAACTGCTGAATGTCACTGCTGTCCAGACGTTCAATTGCTAAGTTTTCAGCCACGCTCATTGCACCTATAATGCCGTCATGATGACGGTCTTCAGGTATTCTGCCTACCCCAGATTTTAGCAGGCTAGTAGGTGTAAATTTATGTATCGGTTGGTTATCAATTGCAAGTTCACCTGAAGTTGGCTTGGTTAAACCAGAAATCACCTTGGCTAGAGTAGACTGTCCATTACCAGAAATGCCAGCAATGCCTACTATTTCACTGGCAGACACAGTTAAATTTATACCTTCTAGGCTACTGCGAGCACTAGTACCTGCTGCAAAGAGGTGAGTTAACTGAAGCACTGGTGCGCCAATAGTTAGAGGTTCGCGCGGGGTTGCTGGTGTATCAGCACCTACCATTAATCGAGAAATTATTTCCTCGTCTGCGTCTTTAGTAGCAATTTCGCCTACTTTTTTCCCATGCCTCAATACTGCGATACGATGGGAAAAAGCCAGTACTTCACGTAATTTATGAGATATGAATATAACTGACAACCCGTCTTTAGCCATGATGTCTATATTGGCAAACAGTGTGTCGGCTTCTTGTGGTGTTAAAACAGCTGTGGGTTCATCTAAGACCAATATGCGCGCATCACGATACAGTGCTTTGAGGATTTCTACCCGCTGACGCTCACCCACAGAGAGCTGACCTACGATAGTATCAAGGGGGGCATTTAAGCCTGTGCGATGCATGATATCTTTAATTTTTTCGCGTGCAGTACCCATGGAGCGGCGCCAGGCAAATAAATTTTCAGAGCCGAGTAAAATATTGTCTATAGCCGATAAGTTTTCCGCAAGGGTAAAGTGTTGAT
>DCAT01000082.1:0-13371 GCA_002312935.1 Oceanospirillaceae bacterium UBA1126
TGTTTCATCTTCTAGGGTAATAAAAGTTACACCAGAGGCTGTGCTGGGCCTTTGTCGACCAGTAACTATCCCCGCGGCAGTGACTAAACTTTGGTGAGGCTTATGTACCATTTGGCTGGTGCTTAGGCAGCCTTTTAGAAGGCCTGCATGGCGTAGTAAGGCAATGGGGTGTTGTTCTAAACTTAGGCTTAGGCTGGCATAGTCTTCAGTTAACACATCTAAAGCGTCAGGCCCTGGTAATTGCTCTGGATTTATTTCTCGCACTTGGTGCAGTAATGGTAGGTCTTGATGATTGTCGAGTAATTGCCAGCGGGCTTGATAGCGGTGGCCACTAAAACAGGTGAGTGCATTAGCGCTAGCAAGAGATTCTAGCTGGCCTCTAGGAAGGTGCAATGTCTGTACTTGGGGAAGGTCTTTAAAGCCTTGTTTGGGCCGGTGTTTTAATAGCTGCTGTATATGAATTTGCCGCACTCCTTTCACTTGCCGAAAGCCTAAGCGTAATGCCAGTTCTGCGGTCTTAGTAGATTCTAAACTGTGGTCCCAGGCACTACGATTAATACACACCGGCAGCACTTGAAGACCATGACGACGGGCATCCTGAATTAACTGTGATGCACTATAAAAACCCATAGGCTGGCTATTGAGAATGGCACAATAAAATGCTGCAGGGTAGTGGTATTTAAGCCAAGCCGAAGCGTAAGTTAAAACTGCAAAACTGGCTGAATGGGATTCGGGAAAACCGTACTCTCCAAAACCTAAAATTTGTTGATATAAGCGTTCTGCAAACTCTGTTTTATAACCTCTGGCCACCATGCCATTGACAAGCTTATGTTGGAATTGATCAAGCTCTCCATGACGTTTCCAATTGGCCATAGCGCGGCGCAAGCGATCAGCTTCTCCACCACTAAAGCCTGCCGCTACCATTGCTAGCTTTATCACTTGCTCCTGAAAAATAGGCACACCTAAGGTACGCTCTAGCACTCCCTTCACGTCCTGTGATGGGTAATCTACGTTTTCTTTACCTGCTCTGCGGCGCAAAAATGGATGCACCATGTCCCCTTGAATTGGCCCAGGGCGCACAATGGCAATTTGAATCACAAGGTCATAAAAACACGCAGGTTGTAAACGTGGCAACATGCTCATTTGAGCACGGGATTCTACTTGAAATACACCTACACTATCGCCCTGCTGGAGCATGGCATACACCTTGGCATCATCATCCATGCGAGTGATGTCAGCTAAGCTAAGTTTACGCCCGTGATAGTGGTGCACCATGTGTAATGCCCGCCTTATAGCACTGAGCATGCCTAAGGCTAAAACGTCTACCTTGAGTAAGGCAAGGCTTGCTAAATCGTCTTTATCCCACTGAATCACAGTACGATCAGCCATGGCTGCATTTTCTATAGGCACCAGTTCACTTAAGGGCCCTGCACTAATAATAAACCCCCCTACATGTTGTGATAAGTGGCGAGGAAACCCTTGTAGTGTTTGCACCAATTCCAAAAAGCATCGGCCCACATGACTCTGGCTGTCTAAACCCAAGCTGTGTAATTGCTTATCCCATTCTGTACTATGATCTTGGTGATCTACATTTTTAATAAACAGTTCAAGCGTGGGTAAGCTAATACCTAAGGCTTTACCTACCTCACGCACCGCACTCTTAAAACGGTAAGTGATAACAGTAGCAGCTAAAGCTGCCCGATGGCGGCCATATTTTTGATAGATGTACTGAATTATTTCCTCGCGCCTTTGATGTTCAAAATCCACATCAATGTCTGGTGGTTCAGCCCGTTCCTTAGAAATAAAACGTTCAAACAATACCTGTATTTGGCGAGGATCTACGGCAGTTATTTCTAAACAGTAGCACACCACAGAATTAGCTGAAGAACCACGGCCCTGATATAAAATTTGCTGACTTTTAGCGAACTGCACTAAGTCATATACGGTTAAAAAGAAGTGAGCGTAACCTTCGGACGCGATAAGGCGAAGCTCTTTATCTATGATGAGGGCAATATCGTGTGGCACCCCAGCAGGAAAGCGAATTTCTTTACCTTGTTCTACAAGGTAGTGTAGATAACTGTTGGCATCATAACCACTGGGCACTAGTTCGGCGGGGTACTCATAGCTTAGTTCTGATAAACAAAAGTTACATTGTTGGGCAATCAATACACTGGTTTGTATCCATTGGAGGGGATACAGTTTAGCGATTTTATCCAACGATCGTAGGCTATGTTCACGGTTGGCCTGAAGAGCATAACCACAGGCATGTACAGGCATGCCAATACGAATGGCTGTAAGGGTGTCGTGTAGCATTTGCCGATCTGGGCTGTGCATAATCACTTGACCAAGAGCTACTATGGGCAAATCATAAGCCTTGGCCATGGTTTGGCAATGGGTTTGTAGGCGCTGATCTAGGGCACTTAAACGCCGGTGACACCCTATCCATAAGTGGTCTTTATATTGGCTGCTTAATTTTTCTCCTAACAAACTTTTACTGCCTGGATAAGGGTTCCAGATAAGTAAGCACTCACTTAGTTTGTCAAAATCATCTTCAAAAACTTGGTATTTACCTTTTTCACAACGCTGCCTAGAAAGGCTGATCAGCTGACATAACTGAGCATATCCTAAGCGATTTCTTGCGAGTACTATTAAGCTCTCTTGAGCCTCAGGTTGGTGTGGATTAAGTAAAAATTCACTACCAATAATGAGCTTAATATTTAAATTATGTTCTTTTTTATGCTGATAGGCTCGAACAACCCCTGCTACTGAACATTCGTCTGTAAGCGCAAGGGCTTTATAACCTAAAGCATCTGCTTGCTGGATTAACTCTTGGGGGTGGGAAGCCGCCCGCAAAAAGCTAAAATTGCTTAAACAATGTAGCTCAGCATAATCGATAACAGGTTTGCTACTCATGAAAAGTAGCCATGTAAAAACCACTCTTCTCTGGGAGTGCGAAATAACCAACACACCTGTCCAGTTGGGTTGCGGGCGATGAAGTAGTCACGGCAAATGCTCACGTTATCCCACCAGCCACTTTGGATGCGTTCAGGGCCAGATAAAATACACCACTGCTGATCAGGCTTATGATTTAAGGCCTGTGGCAGGGTGAATAATAAGCTTGGGCGTAAATATGTTGTAGCCTGATGTGCCTGGTAATGACTTTGGGGCACACCTTGATAGAAGCTTCGTTCGGGGCGATGGTCATCTCGCAAATACACTTGTTGTACGGCATGGTCTCCAAGTTTATTTTGTAAGCGGCTAATAAGCTGTCCAGCTGTAAGTTTGCCCCCTAAAGGCTCAAATAATTGTGCTGACAAGGGTGCCCATGGTATTTGCCCTTTAGTTTTAAGGCTAATAGCGATAATAGGTGCTTGAAGTTTTAACTGTTCTAGCCTCAGCATGGATAAACCTAACCAAGACTCTGCCCGATATTCGCCATCGCTACAGCCTATGTAGACTCTTTCTGAAGTATGTTCTCGGTACTCTAGGCCTAAAATAAGCCCAGCAGCGTGTAGTTGGCGAGGCGCTAAAAAGGCTTCCAGATCACTTAATAATCGTTTTAATGGAAAACGTAATGCTGTGCTGTGTTCAATTTCATAGAGTAACTCTAAACGTTGGCGGAAGTGTTCAGGGGGTCTGTATGTAGGCCTGTTAGGCGCACTGCTGTCTTCTAGTTGTTGTAAATAAGTCACTAGAGTTTGGCCTAAGCGTTGGCCTAGTGCTGACCGTGGTAACGCTTGAGCTTGGCCAAGAGTATTAAGCCCAAGGCGCTCTAACTGTAGGGAAAGTTTATAGTTAAGGCCTGCGCTGTGAATGGGCAACTGATGCAGTAACCCTGTGGCTTCACCTTGGTTCGTTAATAAACGATCATTGCCTGCGCGGGCCAAAACCTGCGCAGCTAAGGGGCTGTGAGCGCTTGCATAATGGTAGTGCAACCCACGTTCCATAAGCGGTTGCTGCAGCTGTTGCCAATAAGGGGCTAGGCCCTCATATAACCGTAGCATATCACTGGTTTGTAACAATAACCCTTGGGGAGGGTCAAGATACAAAGTGGCGCTGGTCTGATACAAACGCTGAGCAAGTTGAGCCAGTAGGCGCTGTTCTTGTTTAGGTTCGTAGGCAATTACTTTAAGTTGAGCAGATAAAAGTGCAGCTTGGCCTAATCCTGTGCCTATTTTTATTCCTAGTTGGCGTGCTTCTGAGTTAGTTTGTACCACCTCGTTTTTATCAACCAAAACGCAGGCTTGGTTATAGGCCTGTTGATGTAACAGGCTGTCTAGTTGAAGGTTTGGAAAGTATAAATAAAGCCACTGCATAGGTCACCTTGGTTTAAATGGCAGTGCCGCAATGGTGCTTGACGGTGCAGGGCCATGGTGAGTGGGTAAATGGGTAGGTATCGCTAAAGATGGCCAAAGCTCATGCATATCTACTTGGCAAGAGTTTTGTGGCCATTGGCCTTGGTACTTATGGATCTGTAGGCGTAGCCCTGTGGCTAGGGGAGCAAGAGACAGACGCGCACTAATTGGTAAAGCGCTGGTGCTAGGTTCGGCTTGAGGGTGTAACCAAAACATCAGGGCTTGATTGCCTTTGGCAGACACCTGCAGGCGTTTGGCTTGGGGCGCAGTTAATCCAGGTGCCCAGAGAATAAGGTGGCTACAGCAACCGCTATTAAGGCTTTGTTCGGCACTCCAAAGGGCTTGTTGTGGGTTTTGGCAGCGTATTAATAACGTTTGGCTTAGGTCAATGCCATGTTGCGCTAAAGCTTGTCCATTTAGCTCTGCTGGTGGATTTATCCACACCTGTAAGCGTGATTGAGCTTGCGCCAATAAGGGAAATAATAAACGTAACTCACCAATACCTGCAGGGCCACAGGCCAATTCCACTAGCCCTGTTTGGGGCCAGCCTCCTTGTAAGTGGGCATCTAAAGTAGGATAAAAACTACTTTGACGGCGATGATCTGGGCCGGTTAATTGCCGAGCTCGCCAGACCAAACGCTCTTTTTCGAGTTGTAAGAGAGCCATGGTAAAATTCACAAATACTGTATGTATATACAGTATTCTGACATATTTTTGGCTCAGGTCAAGGAAAAAACTCTGTTAGCTTCGTCAAAGTATCAGCGGCAGCCCTCACGCTAGCATGAGCAAAGACTGCCAAAATATCAAAGGCCTTGGTGGGTAGGTTGATGAAGCTAGTGTTGATCTCATCGCCATGCAGCAAACCTAGGCTAGCCCACCATTTGTGCTAACCAAAAAATAACAACAACATGATGGATTGTTCGGTATTGAATAATAATTGCTCCTAAAATGTCAATTAAATCCCCATAGGCAATGCCATCATTGCGCCATACAATTGACGTTAATTAATAGAGGACCTCAGCCGTGCCATTACAAGCTAGCCAAAATGTTTTTATTACCTGTGCTGTGACAGGGTCTGGTAGTTCTCAAGACCGCTCTCATCATGTGCCACGCAGCCCTGAACAAATTGCTAATAGTGCTATTGATGCAGCTAAGGCTGGCGCTGCAGTGGTGCATTGCCACGTACGTGATCCCGAAACGGGGATCCCAAGCCGCCGCCTGAATTTGTATAAAGAACTCACGGAACGTATTCGTGCGTCAGAAGTAGATGTAGTCCTTAACCTTACTGCGGGCATGGGCGGTGACATAGTGTTTGGTGATGCTGAGAACCCACTGCCTCTGCACCAAGCTGGTACAGATATGGTTGGAGCCAGTGAGCGTGTAGAGCATGTGCGTCAGTGCCAACCAGAAATTTGCACCTTAGATTGTGGCACCATGAACTTTGCTGAAGCTGATTACGTCATGACCAATACCCCAGGCATGTTGCGTGCTATGGCAGAAAAGATGACAGCTATGGGTGCTCGCATTGAAATTGAAGCCTTCGATACGGGCCATTTATGGTTAGCTAAAAAGCTGGTTGAGGAAGGTTTAATTACTGAACCGGTAATGGTGCAACTGTGTATGGGTATTCCGTGGGGTGCGCCGGATGACCTCAATACTTTTATGGCTATGGTTAATAATGTACCTAAAGACTGGGTGATGTCAGCCTTTGCTATTGGTCGTAACCAAATGAATTATGTAGCCGCTACCGTATTGGCGGGAGGCCATATTCGTGTTGGTTTAGAAGATAATATTTGGTTAGAAAAAGGTGTGTTGGCGACTAACGCGCAGCTGGTAGAGCGTGCAGCAACCATCGCCACTAACATGGGCGCCACATTAATGACTCCAACTCAGGTACGTGAGTTGATTAAAGTAGAAAAACGGGCACCTTTGGCATGATTGATATGGTAAATAAGAGCTATAAAACAGCCGCTTGTATTGGTGGCGGTGTTATTGGTGGTGGCTGGGTAGCAAGGTTTTTGTTACATGGTTGGGATGTTAATGTTTATGACCCTGCAGCTGATGCGCAGCGTAAACTAGATGCAGTACTAGATAATGCTCGTGCTGCTTTGCCTCAACTAGCCGATGTGGCTATGCCCAGGGAAGGTAAACTGATCCTTTGTGATAGTGTGGAAACAGCAGTAGCTAATGCTGATTGGATTCAAGAAAGTGTGCCAGAACGATTAGATATTAAGCATATAGTATTTGCTCAAGTGCAGGCTGCTTGCACTGAATCAGCTATTATTGGCTCCTCCACTTCTGGCTTTAAACCTTCGCAATTACAAGAAAATGCCCTAAGACCAGAACAAATTATGGTGGCCCATCCGTTCAACCCAGTGTACTTGTTACCTTTAGTAGAATTAGTGCCTAGCCCAGCCAATGGTCTAGGCATTATTGAACAAGCTAAAGCGTTATTAACCAGTGTAGGCATGAAGCCTTTGCATGTGCGCAAAGAAATTGACGCCCACATTGCTGATCGCTTTTTAGAGGCAGTATGGCGTGAAGGGTTGTGGATGATCAAAGACGGTATTGCCACTACCTCAGAAATAGATGATGCAATCCGCTATGGGTTTGGGTTACGGTGGGCACAAATGGGTTTGTTTGAAACCTATCGTATTGCCGGTGGTGAAGCTGGTATGGCGCATTTTATTGCGCAATTTGGGCCTTGTTTAGAGTGGCCATGGACCAAGCTCATGGATGTGCCAGAGCTTACAGACGAACTCATTGCAACCATTGCAGAGCAGTCAGATGCACAGTCTGGGCATCACTCCATTAGAGAGTTAGAACGCATTCGGGATAAAAACTTAATAGGTATTATGCGTGTTCAAAAAGATAATAATTGGGGTGTAGGTGAGCTGCTGAACCAACATGATGAGCGTTTAAAACAGTTGGGTTAAGCAATTTACTTTAACTTGGTTTGGGTGTGAATATGGCGTCCTAACTGGGCTTAATGGCAGAAACCGTAAGCTGTACATTAAAGCGGCAAAATTTGTTAATTCGTTATGTGCTTGCTGGTATAATGGGGCGATATACTCGTTGTACTGGCTTACTTAATGAACACGATACTTCCTGTTGTCAGCTCTATTTTGCTGGTGATGTTATTAGGCTACGGTCTCTCTAAAAAGCTCCTTACAGACACTGGTTTTTGGCAAGGTATTTCAAAGTTATCTTATTGGGTGTTATTCCCAGTATTGATGGTTCGCACCTTAGCTAATGCCACCATTGATACAGAATTACTCTTTCCCTTATTTGCTATATTTATAGCAGCGCTCATATTGATTTTAATTTACTGTGTGTTGGTGGCTCGGCTACTTGGCCAAGACGGCCCATCAACTTCATCAATTGCCCAAGGCGGTATTCGCCACAATGGTTTTGTTGGCCTTGCAGTGTTGTTTGATATGTTTGGCCTACCTGGCCAAGAACTGGGTGCATTAATTATTGCTGTGCTAGTGCCACCCACTAATGTGTTATCAGTGCTTTCTGTCAGTTTTTTAGTGAGTAAAAAACAAAACCAACCCCTAACTTATCTTATTTCTAAAGAGCTGTTGCGCAACCCCATGATCGTTTCAGTTGCGATTGGCCTTTCGCTCAATATACTAGATATTTCTATACCTAATATACTAGATCAGTCCATGGCTCTTATGAGCCGGGCAGCACTACCGTTACTACTACTTAGTATTGGTGCCAGCCTTAAAATTCGTGCATTAAAGGGTAATTGGCTGCCTTTGGCTGCTGCGCTTAGCGCTAAACTCGTGGTGTTTCCAGCACTCTTGCTGGGAGGTGCGCTGTGGTTTAATCTAACGCCCTTAGCGACCGTATGTTTGGTGGTATTTGGTGCTTTACCGGCAGCAGTATCAGCCTACCCCTTCATCCAACAGATGGGTGGCAACGCAAAACTCATGGCAGACATTATTACCTTGCAAACCTTAGCCAGCTTGGTAGGGTTAACCTTCTGGGCCAGTGTGGCGATACATATTACAGGGTTAACACTATGACTTTTTCTACACCCTATGACTTTATTCAAGGAGATTCTCCATTACTGGTTAGCATGCCTCACTCTGGGTTACAGCTCACGTCTGAAGTAGCGAGCACCTTAACCCCAGAAGCCTTAGCCTTGCCCGATACAGACTGGCACATTCCACAATTGTATGGCTTTATAGCGCCCCTAGGAGTGAGTGTGATTAAGGCTAATTATTCTCGCTATGTCATTGACCTAAACCGTCCAGAAGACAATAAGCCACTATATTCAGGAAAAACGACAGGCTTATTCCCCCATATTTTGTTCAACGAAAAGTCTATTTTTATGCCGGGAACACTAGTGGATAAGGAGCATCAACACGATTGTATAGAGCACATTTGGCGGCCTTATCATCAGCAGTTGACTGCAGAACTGGCCCGAATTAAACAAAAATTTGGCTATGCCATTTTATTTGATGCGCATTCTATTCGAGCACAAGTGCCTATGTTTTTTGAAGGCACCTTGCCAGATTTTAATATGGGTACTAATGGTGGTGCGTCATGTTCTCCAAAGCTACTTCAAGCGGCTGAGCAAGCCCTGTCTGGCTCAGCTTACACCCAAGTAAGTAACGGGCGCTTTAAAGGTGGTTATATTACCCGCAGCAATGGCCAGCCTCATGATCATGTGCATGCCTTTCAGCTAGAATTATCGCAAGCCACTTATATGCAAGATAGCGGCAGTTATGCACTAGATGACAGCAAGTGTAACCAAGTTATACCCCAACTCAAGGCGCTAATTGAAGCGCTTGTATGCTGTAACCTCATGAGCCAATAAGGGATTGTGCAATGTATTTGAGTGAATCACAAATCAAGGATTACGAGCGTGATGGCGCTATCGTTATTAAAGGTGTGTTTAAAGATTGGATCAGTAGTCTCAGAACAGGTTTTGATAAAGTGCTATCTGAACCTAGCGAGCATGGACGGGAAAATGTGGCTAAAGGTGATACTGGACGTTTTTTTGAAGATTATTGTAATTGGCAACGTATTGAAGATTTTAAACGTTGGATTGTTGAGTCTCCAGCAGCAGAAATTGCTGCTGAAGCCACTCAGTCAAAGCAAGTCCAAGTGTTCCATGAGCATATTTTACTCAAGGAGCCCGGTACGGCCAAAGCGACACCTTGGCATCAGGACATGCCGTATTACTGTGTGTCTGGCGAGCAGACGGCGAGTTATTGGATCCCTCTTGACCCAGTGACTAAGGAAAATACATTACAGCTAGTATTAGGCTCTCACCGCTGGCCAAAACTAGTGAGACCTACGCGCTGGTCTACTAATGAGCCTTGGTACAGCAATGATGCTGACTACATGGACATGCCTGTAATTGATGCTAGGCAAAATATTTTGATACCAGAGCTAGAGTTAGGTGACTGTGTGTTGTTTAACTTTAAAACAGTGCATGGTGCACCTGGCAACTCATTAACTAGTCGCCGGCGTGCCTTTTCCACCCGTTTTATGGGTGATGACGTGCGTTATGTGAATCGAGGGGGCCCAACTTCACCACCTTTTAAGGGATTAGTTCAAAGTGATGGTGATAAAATGCCTTTAAATTGGTTTCCTGAGGTGTATAGAGGAGATGTTTAACAATGACAACTAATGCCACAGGAAGCTGCCTATGTGGTGCGGTTAAATATCAACTCATGGGTTCATTGCGCCCTGTGGTGGCCTGCCACTGTGGGCAATGTCAAAAAACGAGTGGCCACCATGTGGCTGCTACGTCTGTTAAGCGCAAAGACTTTGAGCTGCTAGAAGAGCGTGGGCTCAAATGGTTTTCTTCTTCGGTTAGAATTCGTCGTGGATTTTGCTTAGAATGTGGTGGAAATTTATTCTGGGACAACACTGAATTACCCACAATTTCAATCTTTGCTGGCACTCTAGATCAGCCTAGTGGCTTGCAATTGGTGGAACACATTTATGTGGAAGCAAAGGCCGACTATTATGAAATAACGGATGGGCTGCCCCAACGTCAAGGATTTAGTATTACTGCGAGGGTTGAAAATGGCGAATAAATGCCAAGAATGTGGTTTTAAAATTACGTCACGTAATCAGTTGTGTGATGATTATAGAGACCCTAATAAAGCCTATGGATGTCCTGAGTGTGGCACTTTTTATATTTTGCCAAGAAGCGCTGCACCCACATCGAAACAATGGCTATTGTACTTAACCTTAGGCTTTTCTGGGGGGTTGATTTCCAGTTTGGTACAACTGAACGGCCACAGTCGTTGGTGGTTTTGGGGCTATGTAGTCGTCGTTGGCATAGGGCTTAGCGTATATTACTTCAAGTCAAAAGCGGTCACCTTGGAAGCGTCTGGATACCGAGCTAAACCTAATAATGACTGATTTTATTGTTCCCTTTTGTGAACAACAGGTCACTATTATTTATGCAGACGATGACATTCTAGTGGTTGATAAACCCAGTGGTTTACTGTCTGTACCAGGTAAAAATGTACTGAATAAGGACTGTTTAATTACTCGGGTTCAGCAACAATATTCTGACGCACACATAGTCCATCGTTTAGATATGGACACTTCTGGTGTGATGCTTTTGGCTCGTGGTAAGGCGAACTTATCATGCTTAAGCCGCCAGTTTCAGGAACGAAAAACTGAAAAACAGTATCTAGCGTGGGTGTATGGCGTGCTACAAGATGATGAAGGCGAAATTAACTTGCCGTTGTGCTGTGACTGGCCTAACAGGCCTAAGCAGATCGTAGACCATGAATTAGGTAAGCCCTCGTTAACCCGTTTTGAGGTGCTTAAAAGAAACCCTGTAACATTTCAAACGAAGGTGCTTTTGAAGCCTGTTACAGGGCGCTCTCACCAGCTCAGAGTACACATGGCAGAGCTTGGACACCCTATTAGTGGCTGTGGGTTTTATGCGCATCAAGATGCACTAAAACAGGCTGATCGTTTGCAGCTACATGCCTGGAAGTTAAGCTTTATACATCCATCCACTGGGGCTTTACTGACACAAATAGCTCCCGCAGTATTCTAGTTTAAGCCTTCGCGAGCTCTAGTACGCTCAGCCATACTTTTTCATCTAGGTCGACAGCACTAGGTAGGACCTTCTGGGACCCAGGAAGTCGTGCGCCAGGTTGGCTAGTGATGGCTTCTGAGATAAGGTTAAGTTTGTCCCAAAATAGGTCACCAGAAACGTTTGTAGGATCAATAATAATATAGCACTGCCCCAAGTCGTGAGGTTTGCCTGCTGTAGCTTTGAGTGGATCTAACTGAGTACTAGTGCTGCCACCTGTAAAAGCAGCAGCAAGGATCTCTGCCATAAGGCCAAATCCGTACCCTTTATAGCCTCCAGAAGAGACTAAAGAGCCACCGCTGAGCACGGCATTGGGGTCTTGTGTGGCTTGGCCTTCACTATCTACCCCCCAACCTAATGGGATTTGCTCACCTGCAGTGGCAGCCATGTTAATTTTTCCAAGAGCGATAGCGCTGGTAGATTGATCAAACTGCATTGCTAGGCCACCTTTACCATCGGGCACAGACATGGCGATGGGGTTAGTGCCTAGTACAGCTTTAGTTCCGCCAGGAGGGGACACACAAGATTTGGCATTAGTCATGCCAATAGCAATGTACCCAGCACGAGCAATCTGTTCTGTAAAGTAACCCATAGAGGTGCAAGTGTGGGAATGACAGATGGCTAAGGTGGCCACACCATTAGTTTTTGCAGCCGCAAGGGCGGTGTTTAAACCGCGAGAAAAAGCTGCCTGAGCAAAGCCTAACTTTGCGTCGACCACTACACTGGCAGGTTTTGGTTGGTGTACTTCTGGCTCAACGTCACCCTTAACCCGCCCCACCACTAGTTGGCTACAATAGCTTTGTAGATAAAAAAGCCCACAAATCTTGTTACCATGAGCTTCGGCAATACGCACAGCATGCGCCACAGAGTTAGCAATCCATGGTTTTGCACCATGAGCTTCTAGGGCTTTTGCGGTGGTGGTTTGAATGGTATCTAGATCAACGCTAATGGTGGCCATAGAGGTTCCTACTGTAAAAGTTATTTAGTCTTCAATTTTATGTTGCTTTGCCTACATGGGTAAAGTAAAAATAACACTTCCTAGACTTTTAAAGCATCCTTATGCTGTTAATGAAGAAAAACGTTAGTGTGGCCATAAGGCCTTTTAGGGCGACCGATAGTGCACAAGTACAAACCTTACTAAGTGATGTTAGAGTAGCTCGCACAGCGGGTAATATACCGTACCCCTATCCTAAAAATGGTGCACAGGCTTGGATAGCATCTCATGGCGCACAGCATCGATCTGGTACGGCTATTATCAGGGCTATTATTTGTCTGCAAGATGATCAATGTATTGGTGCCATAAGTATCGACCAGAGGTCTAGGGGACTAAACGGCAGTGGAAACCTAGGTTATTGGGTGGGTGTGCCCTATTGGAATAAGGGTTTCTGTGAGCAAGCCGGTCAGTTAATGCTAGCCTTAGCTACAAAAGAATTCGCTATGATGCGTTTGGTTGCAGCGCACCGTATAGATAATCCTGCTTCAGGTAGAGTGTTAGAAAAGTTAGGTTTTAACGAATTAGAACCGCAGCGAATGACGAATTTATCGGGGCAGTATTTATTTCGTTGTTATGAAAAGTGGCTTTAAAACATTAATAACCTGATTAGCACGTTAACGGCTATATAAAGTTGGGAACATTTTCCCAGCCATGTGGTCGCCATTTACATAGCTATTAGCCTCCATAATAGCTCTTTCATCTTGAGCCCAATCACCCCGATACTGAATTATAGAGCCTTCCTTTGCCATTCTTAGGGTATATCTGTGGACATCTTTTTTGGGCGTGACTTGATTCAGGCTTCCGTGCAGTGTTCGCATATCAAAAAATACACAATCACCCAGTTCAAGGTCCCACTGTAAGAACTCATAGTCATCTAAGAGTTCAGATGCTATTTGCGCTGTTGGTGAATTAAAAACAAAGTCTTTAAAGTCTTTATA
>DCAT01000082.1:13600-44557 GCA_002312935.1 Oceanospirillaceae bacterium UBA1126
AACAAAGTCTTTAAAGTCTTTATACAAGTCTCAGGTCCAAAAATCTTCAAAATAGCCAGGAGCATTTTCGTTTTTAGTATGCCTAACCAATCTTGGGCTAGGATTACTTATATCTTCATCGATCCCTTTTCTTAATTTATCTGTCCACTCTTTACTAAACTTACCCTTAATTAGAACCGCGCCATTACGTTTAAAACTATTCATTTCGTCTTTATGTAACATTATTCTAGTTCTTAGATAGATTAAGTGGATCATCTAAAGGAGGCTCGACACATTTTTACAAGTTGCAATAATGCCTTGCAGTTAAGCTGGCCAACATAGTAACAGATAAGAGATAAAAAAAAGGCGCCTCTAGGGCGCCTTTTTTTACTAGCTAGACTGGGTTATGAACGGCGGGCTGGACGACGGCTTGTGCCATTATCGCTACGAGGGTCCTTACGCTGATTTGGACGATCGTTGCCACGCTTAGGCCTAGGCGTTTTGGCGCCAGGGGTGAAGTCGTCAGCAGCGCCTTGGGACTGAATGTTCAAAGGCTGACTGCGCACACGTACTTTTTTAAGTAGTTGGAGCATTTCAGCAGGCATGCCTGCAGGAAGGTCTACTGTAGAGTGGTCATCAAATAAGCTAATACGACCAATATAAGCACTGCTAAGGTCTGCTTCGTTAGCAATAGCGCCCACAATATCACCAGGCTTAACTTGATGTTCATGGCCCACCTCTATGCGAAAGCGTTCCATTGCAATAGATTCGCCACTGAATTCTTCTTGCTTGCGTTCTTTACGCCGTGGGCGCTCTTCTTCATTAAAACCAGGTGTGGTGTCACGAGAATCGCGACGCTCAGATTTGGTATTTTCTGGCATTGTAAGCGGGCGATCTTGCTGGGCCATAAAGGCTAGTGCAGCAGCAACTTGCTCTGGTGCAACTTCCCGCTCTTTAATAAAGGTTTCTACTAGATCGCTGTAGATACTCAAGTCAGGCTGCTCAAGGGCAGTGTCGATGCTGGCCTTAAACTGGTCTATGCGACGTTCTTTCACTTGCTCGCGGCTAGGTAAATCCATTGGAGTGATGGCTTGGCGCGTAGCCTTCTCGATAGAGCGCAACATATTACGCTCGCGAGGTGCCACAAACAAGATTGCGTTGCCAGCACGACCGGCACGGCCAGTACGGCCAATACGGTGAACGTAAGCTTCAGTATCGTATGGAATATCGTAGTTGATTACATGACTAACGCGAGCCACGTCAATGCCACGAGCAGCAACATCAGTAGCAACAACAATATCGATCTTGCTGCTCTTTAAATGTTCAATAGTACGTTCACGCAACTGTTGAGACATGTCGCCATTAATGGGCGATGCACGATGGCCTCTTGCTTCTAGTTTTTCAGCAAGTTCTACAGTTAGTGTTTTAGTGCGGACAAAAACAATTACGCCATCAAAGTCTTCTGCTTCTAAAATGCGAGTCATTGCGTCTAGTTTACTAGTGCCAACAGCTTTCCAATAGCGCTGAGTAACGCTGTCTACAGTGGCTGTTTTAGCTTCAATTTTAATTTCTTCTGGATTGTTAAGATAGGTATTGGCAACCTTACGAATCACAGCAGGCATAGTGGCAGAGAATAGAGCTACTTGACGCTCTTTTGGAGTGTGGTCCAAAATCCAAGTCACATCGTCGATAAAGCCCATGCGGAGCATTTCGTCAGCTTCGTCTAAAACAACCGTCTTTAGTTTGTCTAGCTTCAATGTGCCACGGCGCAGGTGATCCATCACTCGGCCAGGAGTACCAACAACAACATGAACACCTCGTTGTAGCTGACGTAATTGACCGCTCATGCTACTGCCGCCGTAAATAGGCAGCACGTGGAAGCCGCGCATGTCGCTGGCATAGTTTTGAAAAGCTTCAGCAACTTGAATAGCCAGCTCACGTGTTGGTGCAAGCACTAATACCTGTGGGGCTTCAATTTTTAAATCGATGTTAGAGAGTGCAGGTAGTGCAAAAGCAGCAGTTTTACCTGTGCCTGTTTGTGCAGTACCTAGTATGTCTCTGCCTTCCAAAAGATGTGGAATAGCAGCGGCTTGAATAGGGGATGGTTGTTCGTAACCAATGCGGGTGATCGCATTAAGTACTGGCGTAGAGAGTGCCAAGTCTGCAAAAGTGGTCATCGTTTTATCCTAAAATAAGTGATCTGATGACTTGGTGGATATCAATATCCACAAAGTCCGCGCGTAAACAAAGCCACTCTCCCAGATGTAACAAAAAAACCGAGATGAAATAGGAGTAGTGAACGAGACTGTTATATGTAGCAGTATAATGAAATGAGATAAAACCTATCCAATGGATGCGAAAAACACAGGTATTAGCAAGCTGTTGCCTAGTTTTTCAACGACAATTGATGAGGTTTTAGCCCTTTCATCTTAGTGAAGGCTCATGTAAGGGCCTCGTGCCCTTTGTTCGGTATACATTGGCCTCAACTTAATCTTATTAAGGTACGCCAGTGCCCGGCACCTGCTGGTGCCTTACCGTGCCACTTTCTTTTGAAGGATGGCCGAGATAACGCGGATGCAAGTGATATTACGCGGCGTAGTATACATCGCTTACATCCTATATGCTATTAAAAATAAAGCATTTATAGAGGAAAAAGGTATTTGATCTGTCTAGCTTTTTATAGCCGCAAGTACAGATTCGGCAGAGCTGACTGAAAATGGATCAGTACCATTGTTATCTTTACGCCCAGGTTCTTCTAACCAATGCTCAACCACGCCATTATTAACTACCATGGCATAGCGCCAAGAGCGCTGACCAAAACCAACGTTGTGCTTGTCTACCAGCATGCCCATCTGGCGAGTAAATTCACCGTTACCATCGGGAATGAATTTTATATTTTTAATGCCCTGGTCTAGCATCCATTTGCGCATCACAAAGGTATCATTTACAGACAGTACATAGACTTCATCCACGCCCAGTTGTTTTAACTCGTCGTAAGCTGCTTCAAAACCAGGCACTTGAAAAGTGCTACAGGTGGGTGTAAATGCACCCGGCAGGGAAAACACCACAACTTTTTTGTTACTGAAAATGTCATCGCTGGTGATGTCTTGCCAACGAAACGGGTTATCGCCACCAATACTGGCGTCGCGTACTCGGTACTTAAAAGTGATTTGGGGTACTGTAACTCCATGGCTCATGTGCTTTATTCCTTTTGTTTAGTAATCTGTATTTAGTAGAGCGTGCTGCGCAATTGCAGTCGACACAAACAGTGTGCAGCATCTACAAATATTTGTATAATCGTTATTATTATATTTTTTAATAGGTATTTCCGATCATATGTTAAGTCTTAAAGACCTCAGTTACCTTACTGCATTAGATGAATTACGCCATTTCGGCAAAGCTGCAGCCGCCTGTTATGTAAGCCAGCCCACGTTGAGTGGTCAGCTTAAAAAACTAGAACATCAGCTTGGAGTAAAGCTAATAGAGCGAGGTTCGAAAAAAGTTATTTTTACCCACGTAGGCATGGAGATTGTCAAAAAAGCAAGAGCCATAGTTCTGCAAGCCCGTGAGATGGAAGAGTTAGCAAGAGCCTCAAAAACACCACTGGCGGGGCATTTAAAGTTAGCTATTATCCCATCCCTTGCGCCCTATTTGATGGCAAAAACAGGGGCTGCTGTCAACCTACTACTGCCTAAACTAAATATTGAATTACATGAGCTAGAAACTCATGAGTTGTTACGCCAATTGAGAAGTGGAGACATTGATGCTGGCATTTTGGTGTTGCCACAACCGCAGCCAGGATTACGTAGTTTGAGCCTTTGGCAAGAACAGCTTTGGTTAGGTGTGGGTCATCATCATAAATGGGCACAAAAAATGCAGATCACCCAGACAGAGTTAGTGGGGGCAGACTTAATGTTATTAAAACAGGGGCACTGCTTGGCTGATCAAGCCCAGCAACTGTGCCAAATAAAAAGCCAATCACAAGCCTTCAGAGGAGCGAGTTTAGAAACCCTAAGATATATGGTGTCAGCCGGTAACGGTGCTACCTTGGTACCGCAACTCAGTATGGAGGCCTGGCTCAGTCATGGGGATGGCACAATTATCTATATTCCTATTATAGAGCCTAAACAAGCTCGAGAAATAGGCTTTTTAGCCCGTTCTGGTAGCGCGTATTGGCCCTGTGTAGACGCCCTGCATAAAGCTATGGCTTCGGTATTGCCAGACGTTCCACAAGGCACTCAAAATGTGCCTCTAGTGCTTTAACAACTGCACTTTAGAAGTGCAGTTTAAAACACATTGTCAATCAGGCGCTTGAGTTAGCCCATGGCTAATATAGGCTGCAGCTAATACCAGTGCAGAGGAAAACAACAGGCAAGCGATAAACCCAAATTGTAAAAATACCCAACCAGACAAAAGTGTGCCTAAAAGGCGGCCTGCAGCGTTAGCCATATAATAAAACCCCACATCCATGGCCACGCTATCCGTTTTAGAAAGGGCAACTATTAGGTAGCTATGAAGGGATGAATTGACTGCAAATACAAAGCCAAAAATACCCAATCCAACCACTAAAACAGTGCTGCTATGCAGCTGTGAATGAAGCCCATAAGCCATAATTAAGGGAATTAACGCTAGTCCAATTTGCCACTTAAAGGTTGTGTTATGAGCAAACTTAAACTCTGTTGATGGGCTTTCATTATGCGCTTGTGGGGTTAATAAAGGCGCCACTACTTGTACTAAGCCATAGACAATAATCCACACTGCTAAAAACGTACTCACTTGCCAAGAGGTCCAGCTTAACTGTTGCGCAAGGTAAACAGGAAGAGCCACCACAAACCAAACATCACGAGCGGCAAATAAAAATAAGCGCGCACCACTGAGTTGGTTAATAGTAGAACTTTTAGACAGCAGCTGAGCTATTTTGGGTTTATTTTTGCTACGCCCTAAATCAGCTTTCAGGAGCAGCAAGCTAAGCAACCAAATACTGCCAAGGCCTATTAGCATTATGAGTATGCTGGTGGTAAATCCGACCCCCGTCAATAATGCGCCACCTAGGAAAAATCCTAAGCCTTTTAACGTGTTTTTTGAGCCTGTAAGTAATGCCACCCAGCGGTATAGGCTTGAGCTTTGACCTGCGGGAGCTAACAACTTAATAGCACTTTTGGCGCTCAATTTATTAAGGTCTTTGGCGACCCCAGAAATTGCTTGTGCAGCCATCACCCATGCAATTGTGAGCAGCTGTGGGTTAACTAATAGCATAGACAAGGCGACGAGCTGCAAGCCTAGGCCAATATTCATGGTGCGGTTAAGGCCCACGCGCGCGCCAAAAAACCCGCCAAGCAAGTTAGTCACCACACCAAATAGTTCATAAAATATGAACATTACAGCGATCTGTAAGGCGTTGTAGCCCAAGCTATAAAAGTGCAGCACCACCAGCATACGCAATGCGCCATCAGTTAGGGTAAAGGCCCAATAATTGCCAGTGACTAAAGCATATTGGCGCAAACTAGGCGCAATTAAGGTAGCCATTAGTGATCATTAGCGCATATGTACTTGGCCAGTTCAGCAGCACGGTTTACATAGCCCCACTCATTGTCATACCACAAATAAAGTTTTACCTGCGTGTCATTGATCACCATGGTAGATAGTGCGTCAACAATACATGAGCGTGGGTCTGTCCGATAATCTATAGACACTAAGGGCCGGTGCTCAAAACCAAGAATGCCTTTTAATGAGTCAGACTGAGCAGCATCGTGCATTAACTTATTGATTTCTTCTACAGAAGTTCCCCGTTGCATTTCAAACACACAGTCTGTGAGTGATGCATTAGCTAAAGGAACGCGCACAGCATGACCGTTAAGCTTGCCTGCTAAGTCTGGAAAAATATGCGTAATTGCTGTCGCAGAGCCGGTAGTAGTAGGGATTAAGCTCATGCCACAGGCTCGAGAGCGGCGTAGATCTTTATGATGGGCATCTAATATGGATTGTGTGTTGGTGACATTGTGAATGGTCGTCATGGACCCATGACGAATGCCAATGGCCTCGTGCAGTACCTTTACTACGGGGGCTAAACAGTTGGTAGTGCATGATGCAGCAGTCACTAGCTGATGGAGTTTTGCATCGTATAGGTGGTGATTTACACCCATTACTAGGTCTAGCACCCCAAGCTGTTTTACAGGTGCAGTCACCAATACCCGTTTGACACCTTGTACTAGATAAGCGTGCAGTAATGCCTTCGTTTTAATCTGGCCACTGGCTTCGATAACAAGGTGGCAATGACTCCAGTTGGTAGATGAAGTGCAGCTGTTTTGGGTATATGTCATCTCTTTGCCATCGATAGAGATGGTACTGCCATGGCTTTTTATATCAGCTGCCCATATACCGTGCACTGAATCAAATTTAAGCAAATGCGCAGTGCCTTCTGCATCGCCTGCAGGGTCATTAAGCTGAATGAACTCAAATTCTGGCCAATGCCATGCGGCACGCAAAATAAGTCGGCCAATACGGCCACAGCCGTTAATTCCTACTTTAATAGTCATAATAAAGCGTTGCAAAGAAACTGGATAAAGGTATTGTACCTGCTTGTGAACAAATAGAGTGAAGTGCAGGTGGCACAGATGATAAAAGCTGGATTATACCGACATTATAAAGGCGCCCAGTATCAGGTGATTGATACTGTACGCCATTCAGAAACTGAAGAAGAGCTAGTGCTTTACCGAGCACTTTATGGTGAAAAAGGCCTATGGGTAAGGCCTTTGATTATGTTTACAGAAACGGTATGGGTTGATGGTAAGGAAGAACCTCGGTTTGCCTATGAGTCAGATTAACCAAAAGCTGTTTTAAAAACGAGTTACCAGGCAATAGCCGCGCCGTTATAGTTAATAAAACGACCGCTGTCTGCAGGCCTAATGTGCTCTAAAACCTGTCGTATACCACTAACGCTGGTTTGAGTATCAATTGAGCCATTAGGGCCTCCCATGTCGGTACGAACCCAGCCTGGGTGCAGGGCAATCACCTTGATGCCTTGGGCTTGCATATCGATAGACAGGCTTTTTACCACCTGATTCACAGCCGTTTTAGACGAACGATAAAGGTAAAGAGAACCTCCGTCATTTTCATCAATACTACCCATCCTTGAGCTGATAACCGCAAAGGTACCTTGTTTGGTGGTGAGGTTGTTGTGCAGTGCTTGCGCCAGCATCAGTGGCGCCACACTATTCACATTTAATACGTCTAACCACTGCTGGCGAGAGACTTTTCCCAGCGATTGGTCCCTTGGCCCAAATAAGCCTGCGTTGTTAATGATTAAATCTAAATTGACACCACTTAACTGTTCTTGCAGTACCCAAATACTGGCGTCCTCAGCCACATCTAACGGCAGTATTGTAAGCTGGTCACAAGCTAATGAGGCAAGTGCTGTGCCTGGTTGCTCGCGATATGTAGCATAGACGTGCCAGCCGTTAGCCAAATATTGTTGTGTAAATTCTAAACCAATACCACGGTTTGCTCCGGTAACTAATAGCTGTTTCATGTTTGGGTGCTCATGGGTTCAAAATTTGATTTAATCTTAGAGCAACAGCCATATTTCAGCAAACAATCCCAACGTTATTAGACCCAAGTCAGGGGTACTTTACGTCTATTTACAAAGAAAGCGCGTTGTATTGAGTTAGGTTGTTGTACTATGGGACCCATATCCTAAAAAGCACCCAAGTTTTATATGGCTCGATTTCTCATAACGTCACTGGCTCTTTGTTTGTTGTTTTTATCAGCAGGAAAAAGTTATGCCAGCGCCGAATTACCCTTAGTTAATGGTAATCATGACGTTATGAGCACGCACACGTCTAATGAGGCAATGGCACAAGGCTGCGATGATATAGGTAGTGGTGGTGCTGACTTATTTAGTCATTTTCATTGTCACTTAAATATGACGTCTTTAATCACTAACTATTCCTCTATTGGCCTGATGGACTTGCCGTCGCCCAATTACACATACCAATTTAGTAGTAATGTGTATGTACAGGCGTTATCTACCAAACCCCCCCTATTTGCTTAGTTATCCTCTGCCGTTGCTATAGATATTGCGCCACTGTGTGGACGCTATATAACCCAAATTTAGAGCTGAGTATCGTGTTCCCACACTCGTTTTCTCTTATCCTTTAGCAATATCGATTCCCAGTATTATTTTGGATCGTTTAGCGATGTTGAAATCTAAAAACGCGCTCACCCGGTGGGCATTATCAATAGCTACTGTGAGCGTACTATTAGCGTGTAGTGAGACACAAAGTACTGCCACCGATGTATCTGCAAGATGGTACACCCCGCAACAGCTAGCACAAGGCAGGGCTATTTTTGCTGAGAATTGTGCAGCCTGTCATGGTGCCAATGGTGAAGGTGTTAGCAATTGGCAAACCCCAGACTCAAATGGCTTTTATCCAGCTCCTCCTGTTAATGGCACTGCCCACGCTTGGCATCATTCCCTTGCGGTATTATTGCGTACTATTAACCAAGGTGGAGAACAACTGGGTGGACGCATGCCTGGGTTTCAGGGCAGGTTAACTGAGTTAGAGCAGCGATCCGCGGTCGCAGCTTTTCAAGACTACTGGCCTGATGATATCTATGCCCAATGGCTTGTGATTGATAACCGATAAGCGGTTTAAAGTGCCTGTAAACCAATTAAAATGACTCGTTATTAGGTAAAAATGAACAGAAAATATAACGTAATAATAATTCTATTATCAGGGTTTCTCATGGTTAGTTCCCTTTATGCAGACCATAAAAAAAGTCACGTAGATGTCGAAATTGGTGACTTATCACCTATGGCTACTAAAGGCCAGGTTGTGTTTAACACTAGCTGTGCATCCTGCCATGGTGTGAATGCCGCAGGTGGCATTGGGGGCCCACCGTTGATCCACAACACCTATAACCCCGGGCATCATGCAAATGCATCCTTTACTAATGCCGTGCGCAATGGGGTGCGGCAGCACCATTGGAAATTTGGTGATATGCCTCCACAAAAGCACATCGCTTTTGGTGACATGGTTTTTTTAATGAAGTTTATTCGCGAAGTTCAGCAGCAAAATGGTATTACCACTTCGGTCCATAAAATGTAGTTTTATTAGATTAGTTAATGCCTAAGTTCGTGCAGTCCAAAATGATTTTATAGAGAAAATGATGATGATTAATATAGCAAAAAAAATAACGGCTATTGTTATGATGCTCGTAGGCCTATCAAGCGTCCCAACCGTAAGTGCTCATGAAGGTGCAACAGGTGTTGTTAAACAGCGCATGGGCGCTATGTCTGACATGGCTGATGCTATGAAAGCGATGGCGTTAGTGGTGAAAGGTAAACAAGGGTTTGATTCGGTATTGTTCACAGAAAATGGGGGCATTATTGTGGGACACAGCGACATGATTCCATCTTTATTTACTCAAGGATTAGAGCAAGATATGAGTGAGGCCTCGCCAGCTATTTGGCAGCAGTGGGACGATTTTGTGAGTATTAGTATTCGAACAAAAACTGATGCTGAAGACCTTGTCCAAATGGCCCAAGAGGGCGGGGAACTGCGCCCGCTTACTAAGCAATTTGTAAAGCTTAGTGGTGGTTGTAAAGCATGCCATAAAGCCTATCGGAAAAAGAAGTAAACACCGTGAAACGAATCAATTATTTATTTATTATACTGGCATCATCTGGTTTTTCGCTGCTTGTTACACCGACATTCGCTGCTACAACATCACAAGAAGAGGCAATATCTCGCGGGGAGTATGTGTTTCACATTGGTGGTTGTGCCTCGTGCCATACTCAGGACCAGCCTTTGGCAGGTGGTGTGGAGTTGGCCACCCCATTTGGTGTCTTTATTGGCCCTAACATTAGTCCGGATAACCAGCACGGTATTGGGGGATGGAGTAATGCACAATTTATTAAAGCTATGCGCGAAGGGGTAAGCCCTGAAGGAGAACATTATTATCCAGCATTCCCATATACATCATACGTAAATATGCCAGAACAGGATTTGCTTGACCTTAAGTCTTACTTGGATGCGCAAGAGCCTGTGTCTGCGGCTACGCTGCCCCACAAATTAAAATTCCCTTATAATCAGCGCACACTCTTAGGTGTTTGGAAGCTTCTCAATACCACAGATAAATGGGTGCCAGACCCTAATCAAAGTGCCATTTGGAATAGAGGGGGTTATCTTGCTAATGGGCCTAGCCACTGTACTCAATGTCATAGCCCAAGAAATTTTATCGGTGGCTTGCAAGTAGAAGCTGGCATGGTGGGCAACAAACAAGGACCTGAAGGGGAAAGTGTACCGCCGTTACTCGGTATGAGTGAGGCCGGGTTTGGTATGTGGACTAAAGAAGATATCGCATTTTCCTTAGAAATAGGGATGACGCCAGAAGGCGATTTTCTAGGTGGAAGTATGAGCCATGTCCTTGAAAATACGACAGGGAAAATGACAGCTGAAGACATAGAGGCGCTTTCGACATACCTGTATTTATTGAACAACCCATGACCTGTGTGTAACACTTAGTTTCTATAGTCTGGTTCTATGCTATGTTTCCATATGTAATTGCAGGAAACAGTGCATGAAAACTGTGAGCCAACTCGCAAAAACAGCATGCGACTAAAGGGGACTCCCCCTGTACTATGGTCAAAGATATGCTGAGCCAACGAGTGCCGATGGCAGTGGCTAAAAGACGCCTGTTAGAAAAGCAAATGGTGCTCATGAAGCTAGCTTTGAAACAGTGGCAGGCTATGTCATATGACGTGCCAGATGAGCACCGCGTACATCACCTAATTGAACATTGGAACACGCCAACAGTGGAGGTTAACAGCCATGAGTAATAACCAACAAGACACGATTACTCAGTTAACCCTATCTGGAGTGACGTGTGCTGGCTGCGTAGGCCGTATTGAAAAGGCGCTTAATCAAGCCCCAGGAGTGGTGGCTGCGCAAGTGAACTTTGCCAGCCGAACTGCAGAAGTAAGTGGTGGAGATGTTCATCAGCTGATTAAAGCGGTGCAAGAGGCCGGTTACGAAGCGACGCTCATAGAAGACCCTGCCGTAGCTGAGGAACAGCAAACCAAAGCGTTAAGTCAACTGTTGAAGAGCCGATCTTGGTATGCTGCTTCGGGTGTTGGGTTAGGTGTTGGCTTAATGTTATTTGGCATGGAGATCGGCGATCCATTTATACTGCGTGCTGTTGGCTGGCTTACCTTGGCAATGATGTTAATGACGGGTGAGCATTTTTACAAAAGTGGCTTTAAGGCGCTTAAGTCTGGCCATGCCAACATGGATACTTTGATCGCTATAGGGACCAGTGCTGCTTGGCTATATTCTATCTTAGTGGTTTATCAACCAAGCATGTTCCCAGAAGCTGCTCGCGGGGTTTATTTTGAAGCTGCTGTGATGATTATTGGCTTAGTTAACCTAGGCCAAGTGTTAGAAATGCGTGCACGTCTTAAAACCCAATCTAGCCTTAAAAATTTGCTTGGCCTGCGCCCAAACCATGCTTGTTTGGTAGCTTCTGGTGGCATAGCGATGGCAACTGAGGTTGAGGTTAATATTATCCAAGTTAAAGTGGGAGATTGGCTGCGTATTAAACCAGGTGATCGGGTGCCTGTAGATGGCAAAGTGACTCAGGGAGAAAGTTACTTTGATGAAGCCATGCTAACAGGTGAGCCCATGCCAGTGCTCAAAAAGCTGGGTGACGAGTTGGTGTCGGGCGCTATTAACGGCCAAGGTAGCGTTGTCTATGAAGCCACTCGAGTGGGCAAAGATACTGCCTTAGCGCGCATTGTTGAAATGGTTCGACAAGCACAAAACAGTAAACCGTCGATCAGCCAGCTAGCGGATAAAGTGGCTGCCATTTTTGTACCTGTGGTGATTATTATCGCCGTGATAACCGCAATAGCATGGTATTTTTTTGGCCCTCAACCTGCGCTCACTTATAGTTTCGTTAGTGCCATATCAGTTCTTATTATTGCGTGCCCATGTGCGTTGGGTTTGGCTACCCCTATTTCAGTGATGATTGGTGTAGGTAAAGCTGCACAATTAGGCATATTGGTGCGTAATGCTGAAGCACTGCAGCAAGCGAGTAACATCCACTGGGTGGTGTTAGACAAAACTGGTACGATTACTCAAGGCCGCCCCAGCGTTGAAGACCACGTGGTCTTTAACGGGGCAGATAAAGCACAGAATTTAGCGATTGCCGAAGCGATAGAACACTCATCCGAACATCCCATTGGGTTAGCTATCGTGGCATATTGCCGCGAGCACCAGTCCCTTCGAGCACCAGATTTATCCTCGGCAGTGCCAAGTGCCAAGCACTTTACTTCTGTACAGGGCATGGGTGTAGTGAGTGGTGATTTTATTATGGGTAATGTGAAGCTAATGCAGGTTCATAAGGTTGATATTAGCACTGCAAAAGTATGGTTAGATGCGCAGGAACAGGGCGCCAGAAGCATCGTATTACTCGCCCATAAAGATAAACTAGTAGGCGCATTCGCCCTTGAAGATGCCTTGAAGCAAGATAGTGTGAACGCTGTAAAACGCCTTAAAGCTGAGGGCATCAAAGTCATGATGTTAACGGGAGACAGTCAGGCAACAGCGCAAAGGGTGGCTCGTTTGGTAGGTGTGGATGACTATGCCGCAGACCTTATGCCTGAGGATAAATTGAATAAGATCAAACAGCTACAGGACCGGGGCCAAGTAGTTGCTATGGTAGGTGATGGAATCAACGACGCTCCAGCTTTAAGCCAAGCTAATGTCAGCTTTTCCATGGGTCAGGGCACTGATGTGGCGATTGAGAGTGCAGATCTGTGCTTACTCAATAGCTCCCTGCATGGTGTTGCAGATGCCATTGAATTAAGCCACGCTACGTTGCGCAATATCAAACAAAACTTATGGGGCGCATTTACTTATAACACCCTAGGTATTCCTATAGCGGCAGGTGTGTTTTTTCCTCTCACAGGCATGTTACTTAGCCCTATGATAGCTGCCTTGGCTATGTCCTTATCATCGGTCACCGTGGTGACTAATGCTAACCGATTACGTTTGTTTAAGCCTAGCCCCCGCAACTAGCTAGAGCACTTGGGGTTGAGGGTGACGGCGGCGGGCGCCAATGGCCTGTACCATAACGCCCAGCATAATTATGCTACCACCCACTAACGTCCAGTTACCGGGGTGCTCATTAAACAAAAACCAAACCCAAATAGGGCTTAATATTACTTCAAGCATTGTTAGCAAGGTTAGCTCTGCTGCAGACACGTGTTTTGAACCAGAAATAAATAACACCAAGGCTAATCCCATTTGAAAAACACCCAGAGCTAAACAAATAGCAAGGTCTACCCAGCTGATAGCAAAATCGTCAATAGCGACAGCCGCTACGAGCATGGAGAACAAGCCACCAACCACTGCCGCAGGCAACATATCGCTGCCTTTGCCGCGGCGAAAGATTACGCTAAAGGCAGCATAAAAAACTGCCATCATGAGTGCAAAAGCCATACCGATAATACCGTCGCCACTTAGGGCATTACCAACCATCACGCTAACGCCCACACTAGTGAGTGCAATGGCGGCCCAGGTACGTTTTTTAACGCGCTCACCGAGGATAAACCATCCCAGCAAGGCAGCAATAAATGGTGATGAACTTAACAGAAAGGTGACGTTGGCTACACTAGTATGGAGCAGTGCAAAAATGTTGCCAAAAAATGAAGCGCCCAAAAAGATGCCAGCTAAAAGGCTAAGCTTATTGGTACGTTTTAAAGGGGTTATGAGGTCACCTTTGTGGCGCCACGCCATTACTGTAAATATAGTAATAATTAACCCAATCGAGCGAAAGAAGACAATATGCCAGCCTGATGCCTCACTGATATAACGCACACCAACACCAGCAGTACTCCACAATAGGCCGCACATAATGACCATGATGGCCCCATTACGATACAAGTGGTTGGGGATTGTTGCACTGGGTGAAGCTAATTGAGTCATGGGTTTGCCTGTGACCAAGCAGTGTAGATTGCGGCTGGCCAGAGGCTTTGAGCCCAAGCTAATGTAGCCATAATTTCTTCTTCTGTAAGGGTGTCTTTCCAAGCTGGCATGGCGCCACGGCCTTGGATAACTGTGTGGGTTAAATCTGCTAACGAGTGATGCCAAGCGTGGCCACTACCATTTAAGGGGGGTGCTGGGCGGATGCCAGCAGCATCAGCTTGTGTCCAGTTTAGCGCCCCTTGGCCCTGGTCGCCATGACATGCAGCACAGTGGGTTGCATATAAAGCGTTCCCTTGGTTCACCTGGTCCTGACTATACCACTGGGTAACATTGTTTTTAGTGGTGTTATTCTCTTTGGCTAAATAGACATAGGTACTCAATACTGCAACCAGTGCTAAACACGCGATTAATAGTAAATTTTGAGTTTTACTCATGGCCTGGAACCTATTCATAAATTAATATCGCCGCACTATATAACATGCTGGTGAGCACGGTCTATGGTTGGTGTATTGATTCATTGTTCTGGCGGGGGAATTATTTTATAATTTTGCACTCTTAGCCTTACTAGAATTCATATTTGGCCCTTTAGATGGCAAACGCCGCATCATTGTTAACACTTGTTAAGTTGGTACTTCGCTTTTTGGTAAGTGGTGGTATTGCTACGGCAGTTCACTGGACTGCATTATGGGGCTTAATTCTTCTTCAAGTAGACGCTGTGCTGGCGTCTAGTATTGGTGCTTTTTTAGGCGCTATCGTGAATTATTTTTTACAATATTTTTTCACTTTTAAAACTAAGCGCCAACATAAAAAAGCGCTGTTAGCTTATGCTCCAGCTGTGTTGGTGAGTTGGCTGCTAAACTTAGTACTATTCTATAGCCTTTACGGTGACGTTTTTCTAGACCCGTTGGTGGCCCAGGTGGTTACTACAGGTGTGGTCATGGTAGTTAATTTTCTGTTATATAAAAAGGTAGTGTTCCGTGCAAAATCAAACACCTAGTGGAACAACTAAGGTAGATCCAATTGTTGCCACTCCCATGATTTCCTTAGTAATTCCCGTTTATAACGAAATTGAAGTTTTACCGCTATTGTTTGAACGTGTAAGAAAAGTTATGCATAACATTAACTTAGCCTATGAAATAGTGATGGTAGATGATGGTAGTAAGGATACTAGTGCTAGTTACCTGATCCAACAAGCGCAACATGATGAATGTGTAAAAGCTGTTATTTTATCTCGTAACTTTGGTAAAGAAGCTGCTTTGTCTGCTGGTTTAGAGCAAGCTGGGGGGGATGTTATTATTGTGCTCGACGCAGATTTACAAAACCCTCCAGAATTGATTCCAGAAATGCTAGAGAAATGGCGTGATGGCGCTGACATAGTGGCTATGAAGCGGCGTAATCGAGAGGGGGAGTCGTGGGTTAAGAAATCGGGTTCTTATATTTATTATCGTATTATGAATCGTATTACTGGCCCTATGAGCATCCCTGAAGATACTGGAGATTTTCGCCTCATGAGTCGTAGATCACTGGATTCACTTAACCAGTTACCAGAGCGAAACCGATACATGAAAGGCTTATTTGCTTGGGTGGGTTATCCCACTCATGTGATGGAGTATGATGTGGCCGATCGTGCTGCAGGGGAAACCAAGTGGAACTATTTCAACTTATTTGGCTTGGCCTTTGAAGGAATTACGTCTTTTTCTGTTGCGCCACTCAGAGCTATGGTGCTGTTGGGCCTTGTGACGGCAGCATTAGGTGGCTTTTATGGTGCTTGGATCGTAGTGGAAGCGCTCCTTTTTGGTAATGACTCGGCTGGATTTCCAACCATTATCGCCATGATTACTTTTTTAGGAGGGGTGCAATTACTCTCCATAGGTGTGTTGGGTGAGTATGTGGGTAAAACCTATTTCGAGGCCAAGCAACGGCCACTATTTATTATTCAAGATGTAGTGCAAAAGTCTGTGCAAAGACCTAGTGAACACACATCTATAGCATTAGAAGGGACACCAGTTAATGTTACAAAGGACTAATGTCATTTGGTTATTAGGGGCCTTATTATTGGTGCGCATCATCGCCATGGTAGTGGTGCCATTTGCTGATACTACAGAGCCTAGGTACGCCGAAATAGCCCGGTTAATGATGACCACGAATGACTGGATCACTCCGTGGTTTGAACCAGGTGTGCCTTTTTGGGGAAAACCACCTCTGTCTTTCTGGGCCCAAGCTATTTCGTTTAAGCTATTTGGCATCAACGAATTCGCTGGCCGGCTACCTGCACTTTTGGCGTTTTTAGCCACTGTATGGATGCTTTGGCGGCTTGCTGCTTCTGTTGTTAATGCCCATGTAGCCTATGCGACTTCAGTGGTGTACTGCGGTATGGTACTCACCTTTTTAGCCGCAGGCACGGTGATGACAGACCCCTACTTGGCGTTGGGAACCACTTGGTCTATGGTGGCGTTTTATTTGGCACCTAAAGAGAATGTCTGGTATTGGCGTTATGGGTTTTTTATTGGTTTAGGTATTGGTTTGTTAGCCAAAGGCCCTTTGGCAATAGTGATTAGTGGTGCACCTATCGGTTTATGGGTATTGCTGCAGGGTAAACTGATGTTTTACTTACGAGCTATGCCTTGGGTTAAGGGTACTTTATTAACCTTAATTATCGCCTTACCATGGTACATATTAGCTGAATTAAAAACCCCAGGGTTTATTAACTACTTTATTGTAGGCGAGCATTTTATGCGCTTTGTAGATCCCGGTTGGGTGGGTGATCTATATGGTCATGCGCACAAAGAACCAAAAGGTATGATTTGGCTGCACTGGTTGGCGGGGTCGTTACCTTGGGGGCCACTAGCTCTACTTTTATTAATAGGCCATATGTTTAGAACAAGCTGGCGCCTAACAGTATGGCATGCTGTTAAACAGCCAGTGGTCATTTATGCGTTGCTATGGGCGTTGGTAACACCTGTATTTTTCACACCTGCTGGTAATGTTATTTGGACCTATGTGCTTCCATCTATGCCAGCGTTTGCCTTCTTAATGGGTTGGGCTATGGTGAAACTCAATAATGGTAAAAAATGGCGTCAGCTAGGCTTCAACTTAGTCATGTGGTTTATGCCTGTTGCTGGGCTAGTATTTAGTGTGTTGGTTGCAAATAACAATGATTTGATGAAAACCGAAAAGCGGATCGCTGAATATGTTGCACAACAACCCCAAAATGGTGATAACCATAATTGGTCCAGGCTTTACTATCTTGGCTCCAAGCTAGAGTTCTCTGCCCGCTTTTATAGCCATGACAGGGCTAAACCTGTGCAGCTAGACCAGCTTGAAAACTTAGCTATTCAGCAGCAAGGCATATTCGTTGCGGTGCCAACAAATCAGTGGCAAACCACTGTTGCTCAGTTTGGAGCAAGGCTGCAACCGCGTATTGAAAACATGCGCTTTAAGTTAGCTTTTCTTGCTCCTTAGTCTGAAACAACTTCAAAAGTAGGCCAAAAAGAGGCAGGCGCTAGTGAATTTTCAGTATTGAACTGGCCTACGTTGTATTGATCGATCATGACTATCCGTGGACTAAGGTGACGCTCTGTCAGCTTTCCTTCAAGAATTCGTACGGCCTGATCTACGGCTAAGCGGCCCTGCAACACAGGCGAATCTGTGGGTGCAGCTAAAATATGGCCCCGCTTGATTCCGCGAAATACATTATGGGTAAAGTAGGTCGATACAATATCAATTTTACCACGTAAATTGCGGCTAAGTAGTTCGCTGACGGCCACATCTGCTGTAAGTGCTGTGCCCACAATGTAATCAAAATCACTAGTTTCTTCGAGTACTTCTTGGAGCAAATTACGTTGAATTTCCTTACCTGTATCACCCCATTTTACTGCGACTATTTGCACTCCTGAACCAGCAATGCCGTCGTGAAAGCCGTCATCAATAAATTTCACCCAACCTGATTCTTTTGGGCCAGGAAACCACGCTACCTTAGCTTCATTATCCCCTTTGGTGGGGTGACGTTGGGCAAGGTACTGCCCTACTTTTTCCCCCATGCTGTACCAAGACACGGCTGCTTTAGCGCTTATGCCTATGTTTTCAATGTCGTTGACAGCGGCTACAACGGGAGTGGTTTGCGCAATTTTGCGAATACTGGGTGACAGCCCGTTAAAAGAAACTGTACCCACAATAATGGCATCACTGGCAGAGTTGGTGCAATGCTTAAGCTGCTCTATTTGAGTACTTAGCTGAGGGTAACCTCCAGCTTCGAGAACCGTCATGTTAACCCCCAGACGCTTCACTTCTTCCACCATGCCGTAGTTGACACTGAGCCAGTATGGGTCTTTAAGGTGAGGATAGGTGACACACAAGTGCCACGGTTGAGTGGCTTTTTCTATGGGTTGGTATAACAACGGCCGCATCTGACCTTGATAATCAAACGGTGGATCCCAGGCCACAATGTCCCACACTGCATAGGCGGGTAAACTAATCCCAAAGCAGAAAACTAAACTTAAACAGTGTGTTAAACGAAAAATCATGGTGTTAACTACCTTAGGTGGTACATTTAAGGGTGAAAATCGGCTGCGGTACTAGAGCGTATTGTGTTATTTTACGCCTACGTTAGTCTACCTTCTGAGTGCCTATGGCTGTCAACCTTGGCGTCGGCAGTAAATTACTGTTGGCTATGATCTTAACCATTAGTTTGTTATTAGTTGCTGCCGTAATTGGTTGGCAGGGTTATGAGCGGGTGGCCAGTAAACAAAACTCGGTGATTGATGAGGCCATACCCAGTATTATTGCGGCCCACAGCTTAACAGAGATTAACGCTAGTTTAGCCACCGCCGCCCCAGCACTGTTAGGTGTGACTAATGAGCCTGAACGTAAAAAAATCACTGCCACTATCGAATATCAATTACAGCAACTCAGGGATTCATCTATTTGGCTTGGCGGCGCCAGCGACTACCCTTTTGAAAGCTTGGTATTGCAGAGCATGAGCGTGAATATCAGTAACAACTTAGTGCGCCAAATTAGTTTAGTGGAACGACGACTAGACTATTTGCAAAAAGCGAGCGTGCTACAAAATAAAACCTTACTTGCAATGAGCAAGATTCATGATATTAGCACCTCCTTGGTAGCTAATGCGAACACCATGACCACGGCAGTGGCGTCTAGTTTATATGACTTAGCCGATGCCAAGACTGACGCTGGGCAGGATGCTTTGTATATTGCATTTGATCGCCTCATTGAGGTTGATTTAGATCATATGGACAGGATGTACGAACTGCGCCAGCGTTCTGCAAGCTTAATGGGTTTGCTAACCCTGCTGCCTAAACAGACCACTTTAGCTGCGTTATATAAAATTAAGCAGGACATTCAACTCAATATGGTGGTGCTTCAGCGCCGGGTTGCCGAAGTGAATGACCCAGGTCGCCGCCAGCAAGGGTTAGATTTGCTGTCGGTGGTTAAAACTAACATTGCCTCTACTACCGCAGAAAACCTATTTGCCTTGCAGCGAAGTAACATTAATGTGCTCAACCAATTAGTGGTATTGAACAATGCCAGTGTTAAATTGACTAAAGCATTTAATGAGCAAGCAGACAGCGCTAGCAGAGCTGCAGGGGCTAAAGTACAGAAGGCTACAGACGAAGCTCGCACTGCGGTAGCTAATGGCCGCAACATATTACTGATTGCGTGTTTAATTTTGGCTGTCGTGGCAATCAGTGTTTTGTGGTTCTATGTCAAACGTAATCTTTTTCATCGATTAACCCAGTTAAACCAAGCCTTCTTAGCGGTAGCTCAAGGCAACTTAGACTATCAATTGCAAATTAGTGGCCATGATGAGCTAGGGCGCTTGGCTAAAACTGTACAGGTGTTCAAAGAAAATGCCCGCGCTCGCCAGCAGCTAGAGCAGCAACAAGAAGCTGTAGAGCTGCGCCTAAGGAACTATCAGTCTGAGCTTGAGCAAGAGATCCAAATGCGCACGGGACAGCTTCAGCAGCTAAATCAGGAGCTTTTGGCGACGGCTGGAAAGCATCAGCTTGCTCGTACGGAAGCAGAGCGAGCAAACCAAGCAAAAACTGCTTTTTTAGCCACTATGAGCCATGAGGTACGGACACCTTTAAGTGGTGTGCTAGGCACCTTAAGGTTATTGCAAAAAACACAATTAGATACTCAGCAAACGGAATATATAGGCCTAAGTCAGGCTGCTGCTGAAGCTTTATTAGGTATTTTGAATGGCATCCTAGATTATGCCAAGGTAGAGCAAGGAAATATGCAGATGGAAAATTTGCCCTACCAGCTAGTCAAGGTAGAGGCGAACATGATGGCCCTAATGTCTGGTGCAGCGGCTGAAAAAGGACTGCAGTTAGACGTGCATATCCCACAGCAACTTAGACAACAAACCCTTTTAGGTGATCAGGGTAAGGTCCAACAAGTATTATTTAACTTACTGGGTAATGCCATTAAATTCACCAGCGTAGGCTACATTGAGCTTTATGTGAGTTTGATTGAAGACGACAGTTTAATTGAACGCTTGCGTTTTGAAGTAAGAGATACCGGTTTAGGTATTCCACAAGACATGCGTCAGACGCTGTTTCAGCCGTTTACCCAATATGATGCGTCCACCTCCAGACGTTTTGGAGGCACTGGTTTAGGATTGTCTATTTGTAAAACCTTGGTGGAAGCCATGGAAGGCACTATTGGCATTAGTAGCTGTGTTGAAAATGATGTAAAACAAGGGTCAAACGTATGGTTTGAATTACCTTATTGGCCAGATTTAGAATACATACCTTTAACGCCTAGTGTCGCTGAGACTACCGCAGTTTTAACGTGTATGAATATATTATTGGTAGAAGATAATGAGATTGGTCGGATCGTTGTAGAAGGTTATCTGAGCCATGAGGGACACAAAGTAACGTTGGCCAAGAATGGGTTTGAGGCTCTAGCGCTAGCAGAAAACCACTTCGACATTATTCTAATGGACATTAGTATGCCCGGCATGGACGGTGTTGAAACCACCCTGCGAATGCATCAAGTTCATAAACGCTTGGGGTTAAAAATCCCAATTATCGCCATGTCTGCACATATTTTTCCAGAGGAGGTTGATTCTTATTTAAGTTCAGGGCTAGATGGGTTTTTGGGCAAACCCATAGACCCAGAACGGTTAAATGATTTGCTATTAGGTGTTAGCCAAGCCCAGGAGAAGCTGGTATCTATGCCTCATGAAGCAGAAATTCAGTTAGTTAATGAAAAATTGCTTAACGATGACCTCAGTGTGTTGGGTAAAACCTGTTTGTTAGAAATGGTTAGCCTTTTCACTCAAGCTTGTAATGATAATATGGAGGCGCTAGAAATTGCACGGCAACAAGAGGATTGGGTGAAACTAAGTGACTCAGCACACAATTTTAAAAATGCTGCGGGTAGTTTGGGACTTGAGACATTACATCAATTAATTAACCAGCTGGAAAGCCAAGCAAAGCATGGTCAGCCTACGAGTATCGATTTGATTCTAGAAGATCTGCCAGACCTGGTAAAAGTTTCCCAAAAAGCCCTCAATAACTGGAGTGCTGCACATATTACCTAGGGTTAAGGCTACGATTCGTCTAAACCGCTAAACAAATAACCCTCTCCATGAACGGTGGTTAACAGGTTGGGTTGTTTATAGTCACGTTCCAATTTTCGCCGTAAGCGCATGATTAATACATCTATGGTGCGATCGTTTGGATCCCAGCTGCGATGAGTGACTTGGGATAATAAACGATCACGATTAAGCACTTGACCGGGGTGGGTCATAAAGACAAACAAGAGTTCGAATTCTGCTCTAGTTAACTTAATCTCTTGTTGATCTCTGCCTAATAAATGGCGACGAGACGCATCTAACAATAAGCCATCAAAAGCATAGATGGATTTGTGTTGTATGGGCTCTTCACTATGGCTATGAATGCGCCGTAGTAGGTTAGTGACTCGTGCCAGAAGTTCTCGTGGGTTAAACGGTTTAGTTACATAATCATCGGCACCTATTTCGAGGCCAACAATACGGTCTATATCGTCAGTTTTCCCAGTGACTAACACGATACCCATACTGCTTTTGGCTCTTACTTCGCGAGCCAGCAACAAACCACTTTCATCAGGCAAGTTAATGTCTAAAAGAAGCATGCTGATGTCTTCTTGGTTGATCACAAGGCGCATTTCTCTAGCACAGCTCACAGCAGTGACACGATAACCCTCAGACTCAAAGTAGCCTGCAAGCTTAGTTCGGGTGATAGCTTCATCTTCTACTATGAGGATGTGATGAGTCTTCATAAGGGCTACTCTTGTTATTATTGTAAACTAGTATAGCAGTAGATATAGACATAAAAAAAGGCACCAGCTGGGCGGAGTCCTTTTGAGCTAGACCTACTTCGTAAGCATTAATATATTAGTGTTTTTCGGGTGCTCATTTGAGGCTAGAAAATGGCGTTTGACTAGTTGTTGATTGGTGCGTACTCAGCTTGGGTTTAATTCCAGCCAGCTGCTGTGCAACCCTTATTTCAAGTTGTATGTTGGGATGGCAGCTATAAAAAGGCCGGGCATTGCCCGGCCTTTTTATCTGTTAAATTAAACCTTTATTAATTTAATCCTAGAGCCTGCTTTCTCTGGTTAGCCCACGTACGCAGGATTTGATCAATGGCTAGACCAATACACGCCACACAAACACCAAGAATTAAACCGTTACCAACACCATTTCTGTCAGACAAAGACCCTAGAATCAATTGTCCCAGATCATCGGTACCGATCATTGCACCAATAATGACCATAGATAGGGCAAACACCACAGTTTGATTAAGGCCCAAGGCAATGTGAGGGAATGACATGGGTAACTCAATAGTTAACCAACGTTGTACTCGATTCACTCCAGACATTGTACCTGCGTCTTGTAGCGTTTCGGGCACACTCAATAGGCCTTCTACAGTGTAGCGAAGAGCCGGAATTGACGCATACACAATAATTGCAATGACGACCGCGGTATCAGTAATGCCAAACAGCATCATTACGGGGATTAAATAAATAAATGATGGGAAGGTCTGAAAGGTATCACAGTAGGTCAAAATAAAGCGTGTTGATCTGGCATTCTGTGCACACAATGTGCCCACTGTAATACCAATTATGCCTGATACGAGCACAGATACACTCATTAGGTATGCGGTAATCAGCGCTCGGTCCCACCACTGGGTGAGAGCAATAAAGAGTAATAATGCACCGACAGTTAAGGCAACTCGAAGACCCCCCACAATAAAACCAATACCCATAAACAATGTAAAGGTTGCTATCACTGGCATGCCCAAATAGGCGGCTTTAACGGGTAACAATACAGAAAGAATTAGCCATTCGTTAAAGACTTTAAGTGCGAAGAAGTAGGTGTCCCATATCCAGTCAACGCCAGACTGCAAGTAAATAGCGATGGACATGCCCTTGTTATGCGGCACAATGTACAGGTAATTAAAACCTTCTGGAAAAATGAATTGACCGACGTAAGCTAAGCCTAGTGCGATCACGAAAAGTGCTGCAAACAGGAGAGAATACTTGTGCTTCTCGATAAAAGACAGACTGGAAAAATAGTCGGTTTGCTTATTGGCCCAGGCCAGTGACATACGGTCGAGCACAATCGCGATCAATACGATGCAAATACCGATTTCGGTCGCTTTACCAATATCAAGGCGGTTAAGAGCAATTAGAAGATCAATGCCTAGCCCCTTCGCACCGATCAGCGACGCTAAAACCACCATGGCCAAGCATTGCATGATGACTTGGTTTACACCAATCAATATGTCGCGGCGGGCTGTTGGCACCAATACATTGGTCAATAGTTGCCAATTGGTGCAACCACTCATCATGCCAGACTCGGCAACTTCGGGCCCCAATTTTTTGAGGCCAAGTAAGGTAAGGCGCACCATTGGTGGAGTGGCAAAAATAACCGTTGCAATAGCACCTGCATGATCACCAATACCAAAAAATACCATCACTGGAATTAAGTAGGAAAAATGAGGGATGATCTGCGCCATGTTAAGTAGTGGATTGAGTACAGCTTCAACAGTTTTGTTTCTAAAGGCCCATATGCCAAGTATGAGGCCAATAAAAACCGAAACTGGGGCAGCGACCAATACGAAGGACAAGGTCTGCATGGCCGGTTCCCATTGGCCAAACACCGAAATGTAGGTCATTGAAAGCCCTACTAAAAGAGCAAGTCTGCGTCCAGCAAGTGCATAGCCTAAAATGGTGGCACCACCAGCGATCACTGTCCAGGGTAAACCAGGCATTCTCGCCCAAGGGTTTGCTGTTACCCAGTCCCAACTGGAAAAAGTGACGACTGTTTTTGCGCCGCCTAGCATTATTTCTCTGATAAACTCGATTTGAAAAAGAATGAAGCCCGATATTACTCGTGTGAATTGGCTCACTAGCGGCTTTTGCTCGAACTCCTGGATATCGGGGTCGTACACTTCAATTGGCCACCATTCAAACATTAGGTAACCAATGGAGTCGTTGATATAAAGAGGGAACCATTTGAGTAATGGCGGTAGGCGCCATAGAACATTAGACTCAGCAGGCACAATAAAATGGTTCAGCAGGTAAAAAATCACTAACAGTAAGATAAATTGTAGGGATTTTTTCTGTTTAAATAGTTCGATCATGAGGCGTTTTCACTCCCCTTGGTTGAATGGCTTCCAAACAAAACATGAACAATTTTAGCAGCGGTTATAGCGCCAACAGCTTGGCCTGCGTCATCAACAACCGTCACTGGTTTGCTAGAGTTTAGAATGACTTCAGCCACAGTTTCAATAACCACATTATGAGGCACTGTAAAGTCACTCATCGACTCAAGTGGGTCAAATGCGTCCATCACAGATTCGATCTTTAGTACCTTTTCCCGCGGCACTTCTTCGGTAAATTTACGGACGTATTCAGTCGCTGGATTGAGCACTATATTGGCGGGTGTATCAAGCTGCTCAATGATGCCATCTTTCATGATGGCAATGCGGTCAGCTAGACGCAAGGCTTCGTCAAAATCATGGGTGACGAATAAGATCGTTTTGTGTAGTACTGATTGTAAGCGCAGAAATTCATCCTGCATTTCCTTACGAATGAGTGGGTCAAGTGCAGAAAAAGGTTCGTCAAGGAACCAGATATCAGGCTCAATCACTAGCGAACGGGCGATGCCGACTCGCTGCTGTTGGCCACCTGATAGTTGTCGCGGGAAATAGTCTTCACGCCCAGTAAGGCCCACTAAATCGACCATTTCTTTGGCTTTTTTAACACTCTCTTGAGTGCTAACGCCCTTTACTTGTAATGGGAAAGCAATATTTTCTAATACTGTCTTGTGTGGCAGCAAAGCGAAGTTTTGAAACACCATGCCCATTTTATTGCGGCGTAGCTCAATCAATTGTTTGTTATTCATTTTCAGGATGTCTTCACCTTCAATGAATATTTTGCCAGCAGTGGCGTCAGTCAATCTGGAGATGCACCTCAATAGGGTTGATTTTCCAGAGCCAGATAGACCCATAATAATCAGTAGTTCACCTGCATGTATGTCGAAAGAAGCATTATTTACTCCAACGATGCATCCTGCGGCCTGAAATTTTGCAGCATCAACTACACCATTAGCTTTCTTTAACATGCTTTCTGCATTGTCGCCGAAAATTTTGTAGACTGAGTCGCAACGAATTACGGGTTCGTCCGAAAGAGATGTTGCATTTTGCGTAGACATAGGCGAATTCATTTTTTTATATTTTAGTGTTTAAGGATGACATCTTAGGCTAAATAAGAAAGGCTATTATGTCAAAAAATAACCCTCTGATTAGATCACCAACCAGAGGGTTTAGTTACTTAGGCATTAATGCCCCAAGTGTTACTTAGTCCAAGCGACCCAAGTCGCTTCGTTGTCTGCAAGCCATTTAGCTGCAGCATCTTTGTGGTCCAATCCGTCTGTGTCAACCAAAGCAGCCATTGAGCCGATTTGACCTGTAGAGAAGGAAATTTTGCTGTACGCAGTGTACGCAGCAGGGTGACTCTTTGGGAACTTGTAGCTAGCTGCTTTCTTCAACCAACCTTTTGGTGAACCACAACTACCTTCACCACCATCAGCCACACGACAACCTGCAGTGTACTCTGGGAACTCAATAAAGGTAAAGCCTTCAGCATCGGTGAAGTTTGGTGTCCAGTTAAAGATAATGGTAGCACGGCCTTCTTTCTTAGCTGCGGCTAGTTCTGCCCAAAGGGAAGACGCACCACCAGCATATTTAACCATGTAGTCATCACCCAAACCAAGTGCTGCAATACGCTCTTCCATCAACGTACCGTGCCAGCTTTGTGGGCCTTCTAACCAACGGCCTTTGCCGTCTGAATCCACTGTAGTAAACACATCTTTACAGTTTTTTAGAGCTTCCCAGTTAGGTAAGCCAGGACATAGGTTTTGGTCGATTACCCAAGTTGGAACACCCATTTCTTCTAGGGTTGCTGCAGAGTGAGTACCTGCGTCAATCAAACCACCTTTAGCCATAGCATTGTAGAATGAACTTCCAAAACTTGACTGCCACACTTCGTGTGAAATGGTCACGTCGCCATTACGAATAGATTCATATACGGCTTGGCTATCCGCTGGAACATATTCAACGTTGTTGCCCATGCTTTCAAATATACCACCAATAACGTGGGCCATAACCACTTGGCTTGACCAGTTGTGGATGGGGATGACGATAGGTTTTGTGCTATCAGCTGCTTTGGCTACGCCAGTTGCCGATAGTAGGATGGCAGATGCGCCAGCTATTAATGTATTTCTAAATTTCATTAGTTTTTCCTCAGTATTATTTTTATTTATTGATATTTATGTATTCACAAATTATTGGTAAGTACATAAGCTGTCAAGTATCAGCTTTTAAAACACCCTTCTCTTTTAATGACAGGCAAAAGCCTGTTTATTTTTCGATTCAGCGTTACCGCTAAATCGAAAAGGCTTGCAACATCAACTCCAATTTAAGCTCTCACACGAGATTTAGTTGGGTCATAGTGAGAAATGCCCACTACGGTTGCAGGAATCCGTTTAATGTGGCCATCCAGCTTACCAACCTCTACCTGAGTACCAGGCTCTATGTGGTCGATGGACATGCTGCATAAGGCAATGTTCTGATTTAATATGGGGGACCGCACAGCACTGGTAATGGTGCCCACTTGCTGACGGCCTACGCGGACACATTCCCCGTGGCTTGCAATCTCTTCACCTTCTAAGACTAAACCGACCAACTGGCGCTGTGGGTTAGCTTTACGCTCGATCAAAGCGTCACGGCCAATAAAATCTTCGTCTTTAGTTTTAAGTGGCACCGTAAAACCTATGCCAGCTTCAAACGGGTCAGTTTGGTCATTAAATTCGTAATCAGCAAAAATTAACGCAGATTCAATTCTTAGGTTATCCAGTGCTTCTAAACCCAACGGACTGATACCAAATTCTTGGCCAGCATCCCATACGGCGTCCCATACTTCATGGCCGTCTTTAGGGTGGCACCATACTTCATAGCCACGCTCCCCCGTGTAACCCGTGCGTGAAACTGTTACGGGGGCACCTTGTGGCCCACCTATGCGGCCATGGGTAATGCGAAATGGTCGTAAATCTTCAATAGATGTTTGGCAGTCAGGCGTAAAGATTACTTTCTTCAGCGTGTCACAGCTTAAGGGGCCCTGTACTGGTAAATTGTGCAGTTGGTCATTAGAATCTTTGATCACTACAGCGAAATTCTTTTCTATGGCCACTTTACGCAGCCATTCAATGGCACCGTCACAACCGCCTACCCAGCGGAAGTTATCTGTTCCAAGGCGGAATACCGTGCCATCATCTACCATACAGCCGTTCGGGTAACACATGGCGGTATAGATAACTTGGCCAATAGCAAGCTTGCGAATGTTGCGGGTTACCGCATAGTTTAATAAGTTTTCGGCGTCTGGGCCTAACACTTCACACTTACGCAGTGGGCTTAGGTCCATTAGGACTACTTTTTCACGACATGCCCAGTATTCAGCGATAGCCCCATAGTTGCTGAAGTGGTTTGCTAACCAGTAGCCATTATAATCAACAAAGTGTTGAGTCATGGTGGCAAAACGGTCGTGAAATGCTGTTTTCTTAGTCATAGTGGAATCTGCTACGGCGTTTTTACGGAAGGCATTGCCTTTCTCAAAGTTGTTATCAGCGGCGTAAATGCGCACGTGAATATCTGTTGGGTTCCAGCCATTTGCTGGGCTAATATCGTCTGGACAAGCTGTAGAGCCACAAACAAGGTCTACCTGAGCCTGCATTAACACATAGTCGCCTGGGCGAGTCCAAGGTTGGCACGAGCTATGCTGATCGTAATCGTCATAGCCTGTGTTAAAGAAAAAGTTTACTGCTGGCCACCCCTTGCGAGGTGCAACACCCATCGGGCCGAGCACCGCATTAAGGTTTTCTGTGCAGTTAATATGACCAGGATAGCCAATGTCATCATAATACTTAGCGCTGCAGGCTAGGTTAAAGGTATCGTGACGGGCTACTGTATCTTGGATCACATTAAGCACATTAACTTGGTCATCAGTATAGAACTTGTCGTATAAGCCAGGGCCTGGAAAAGCAGACGCCATTAAGGTACGGGTCGTTAATGGGCAAATAAGTTTTTCTACCCCTTGTGCTAAGCGCGCTGCGTCTAAGGCGATGAAGTCTGAGCATTGGCGGCCAGCAACATCAATAATTTGAATGTATTCACCGGCTTTAACTAAGTAGGCTTGGGCGGTGCTGTTGTTAATTCGGATTTCACGATCAACAGGTCCTAACGGTGCTGGCAATTCATCATTAACAATGACGCCGTTACCACTAACTCCAACAATAATATCTGTTGGCGGTAATCGCTGCTCTTGGCTCATGTCTTCGCCTGGGGCAGCGATTAAACATAAGACATCATTAGCAATAGAGTAGCTCTGCTTGCTTAGGGCTTTTGACCGGGCACCAAAAATAGAAATGCCTTGGCAGCTGGTTTGGTCGTTAGCATCCATCCAGTTACGTAAAGGGGCGATATCACTATTAGCTGCGGCACCTAAGCTTTCAAGGGCGGGCTTACCATTACTGTCAAAGGCAATAAGCTGAACTTCTTGCTCACCTTCAGGGTCACTTAACGTTAAGGTGGAACCCGCAGCCAATTGCAGAGAAATTAAATGCTGTGCAGGCACCCTGTAGCGCTGTATGCCGTCATCGCCCAATACAGGCGATGGCATAGGGTTGGCGCTGTAATAGCTAAGCGGTTTCATAGGCCAGGGGCTCAAATGTTATTATTATAATGACTGAGCACGACTAGTGTGCGCCCTCACGATAACAATATGATATGAACAACCTTTGTCTACGGTATGTATAGGATGTAATATTTTGTTAAATTTTTTAACAATTAGGCCGAAAAAGTTTAGGTTAGCGCACTAAATCTTTTTGTGCCTTGTCTAAATGTTCCGCCATGCTGGCTTTAGCTGTTTGTGCATCACGGTGGCTGATGGCCTCAAATATGGTCCGGTGATGGGTATTGTACTGAGCCATGTTTTCTGAGCTTAACACTTTGCCACGACTAGCTCGCCATAATTCATGGCGGCGAACTTCATTGACCTGCTCGTAAATCCACATCATCAGTGGGTTGTCACATGCTTGGGCGATGGCCTGATGAAAGGCTTCGTCGGCAATGGAGAATTGTTCAGCAGTTCTTGCAGCCTCTACCCTTTCAAGGGCCTGGCCGAGTTGTTCAAGGTCACGGCCAGCAGCGTGGTGTACAGCCAAATCTACAATAGCCGGCTCTAGCATATTGCGAACCTGCATAAGTTGCATTGGGCTGGTGGTGTCGGCAAATTGGCTGGCAGCTTGCTCAACCACCTGTGGCCTAACAAAAGTGCCACTACCTACCTTGCGCTCTACTAAACCATCTTGTTCTAACAAGGTAAGGGCACTTCTTAATGTGCCTCGGGAAACATCATAATGAGCCGCCAGTTCTCGTTCAGCAGGCAGTCGCTCATCAGCTCTATAAACCTGTTTGCGTATAGCTTCTGAAATGGCGCTAGCCAATGCCCGAGCACCGTTAGGTCTAGACTGACGTCGGTCCAAAGTTTGGTAGCTTAAAGGGGCTGTACTGGGAAACATGGTTAGTCGCTGCGTTTGGTTTTAATTGGTCTTTAGGTTAGCACACATAGTTTAATAATTGGTATAGCTATTGGTATAAAATTATTTACGTTTTATTTCGACTTAATTGACTAAAAATAACAATTTTAAAGTGTTAATTAAAAATCTTTTAAAAAACATCTATTTAGCCTAGCTATATAGGGTTTGTAGAAATAATTAACAAAAAAAGGCTTGCCTCTTCAATTTCATCAATGGTATACCTTTACAGCGCTTTATACGGACCTTTAGTGTACCAATTTTAGTTTTTTGGTTGAAAGGTACGGGTCCCTAAGCCCAAACAACAATAATATGAGGAGGCATCGATGACAGATTTACAGCAATACGTTGACGCTCCAGGTCGGGATGACCTGGTTAAGCAAGTGCGCGCCAAGATCGACGAATTAGGCATTACCTATGTTTATTACCAATTCATTTCTGTAACTGGTCGTATTGTAGGTAAGGGCATACCAGCACGTCATTGGGAGCGTACAGCGGCCAAAGGCTTTCAGCTTGTATACGGATCAACTGCTAACTTAGCAATTGACCGTCATGGCGAATACATTGGCTACGGTCCGGAAGCTTCTGAGCTTGTGGGCATTGCAGATCCAGATACATTTGTACAATTACCCTGGGACAAGCGTGTTGCACGTGTGTTCTGTACGCTATTCCGCAACCGTGAAGAGCGCGTTAATCCAGGTCAATTCCTGACGTCAGATTGTCGTGGAAACTTGCGTCGTATACACGAAGAATTTAAAGGTAAGCACGGCCTCGAGATGCGCTGTGGTACCGAACCAGAAATGATGTGGTTGAAGAAAGGTGAAGACG
>DCAT01000149.1:0-121 GCA_002312935.1 Oceanospirillaceae bacterium UBA1126
TAGGTTTGCTAGCTATCAGCGAGTATAATACTCAGCACTTAAACCAGTTACGCGGTTTGTTATCTTATCTCTCAATGGGGCTTTCTTGTGCTGTTAATGCTCGATAACTACGATTCATTCA
>DCAT01000149.1:436-16867 GCA_002312935.1 Oceanospirillaceae bacterium UBA1126
CGATTCATTCACCTATAACCTAGTGCGCTATTTTCGAGAACTGGGCGCTGAGGTTGTGGTTTACCGAAATGACGAAATTAGTCTGACAGAAATTGAACACTTAGCACCAAGCCATTTAGTGGTCTCTCCAGGGCCATGCACACCCAACGAAGCGGGTATTTCTATGGCTGCTATAGCCCACTTTGCTGGAAAAATTCCAGTGCTTGGTGTGTGTTTAGGCCACCAAAGTATTGGTCAAGTATTTGGTGGTAAGGTGGTTCGTGCAGAGAAAGTGATGCATGGAAAAACCTCTATGGTGAGCCATGAAAATGTGGGTGTATTTGCAGGGTTAGCCCAGCCTGTAGAAGTAACTCGTTACCACTCTCTAGTGGTAGACGCTGATTCTTTACCTGAATGTTTAGAAGCCACAGCGTGGAGTTTAAATGCAGCGGGTGACAAAGAGGTAATTATGGGTATTCGGCATAAAACTCTTGATGTAGAGGGTGTTCAGTTCCATCCAGAATCCGTCTTAACTCATCAAGGCCATGCGCTTTTGGCTAATTTCCTCAAACGTTAATCGGTAACATAAAAAACACCTAGTTATTTACTGAATGATGGTTATAAAGCCTGATTTTAGGCCGCGTTATTTGCTAGAGTAGTGCATCTTTACAATTTGCTTAGTTGAATAAGGGTTCTCCATGAATATGCAGCAGGCGATCGCAGCCGTTACCGACCGACAAGACTTAAGCCAAGCCCAAATGCAGGCCGTAATGAATCTTATTATGACGGGCGAAGCCACTCAGGCACAAGTGGGTGGGTTTTTGGTGGGTTTGCGCATGAAAGGTGAAACTGTAGACGAAATCACAGGTGCAGTTATGGCCATGCGCGCTTTAGCCGCTGGTGTAGAGGTAAAAGGTGAGCATATCATCGACACCTGTGGCACTGGAGGTGATAGCTCTGGCATATTTAATGTATCGACAGGCTGTGCCTTTATAGCATCGGCAGCGGGGGCTCAGGTAGCCAAGCACGGTAACCGTTCAATTTCCTCAAAGAGTGGCAGCTCCGACCTTCTTGAAGCGGCAGGTGTAGATATTATGCTAAAACCTTTTCAGGTGGAGCAGTGTATTGCGCAATTAGGAGTGGGCTTTATGTTTGCTCCAGCGCACCATAGTGCCATGAAACATGCCATTGGTCCTCGTCGTGAAATGGCTATTCGAACCCTATTTAATATTCTAGGCCCACTGACTAACCCGGCGGGTGCGCGTCATCAGGTTTTAGGTGTGTTTAGTCGTCAATGGCAACGGCCTATGGCGCAAGTATTAAGGCGATTAGGTAGCAAACACGTTATGGTGGTTCATTCTGAAGACGGCTTAGATGAAATTAGTATTGCCGCTCCTACCTACGTGGTAGAACTCAACAACGGTGAAATTACTGAGTACACTATTGATCCTACAGACTACAACTTATCCCATAAGAGCCTAGATGCCTTAGTGGTTGACGATGCTATAGGTAGCCTAAAGCTGATTAAACAAGCGTTTGCTGGCGAAGTTGGTGCACCGTTAGACATGTTGCTGCTTAATGCCGGTGCAGCCATTTACAGTGCAGATTTAGCGGTAGATTTGGCGGCAGGCATTGACCAAGCTAGAGCCGCTATTAGCAGTGGTGCAGCCCAACAAAAGCTTGATGACTTAATTCAATTGACGCAAGGGTTCAATTCTTAATGAACACGCCAACAGTACTTAAACGCATTGTTTCTCGCAAGTTTGAAGAGATAGCCCAGCGCCAGCAACGCACCTCTATCGATGACCTAAAGCTTAAAATTGAAGCCAATCGAAGTGGTCCGATGGCTCCACGTGGTTTTACTAAAGCCATGCAAGACAAATTAGCACAAGGCTTGCCAGCGGTGATTGCCGAAGCAAAAAAAGCCTCTCCCAGTAAAGGTGTGATCCGTGAAGACTTTAACCCGGCAGCCATAGCCACTAGCTATGAAGCGGGTGGGGCTGCATGTATATCAGTATTAACAGACGCTGACTTCTTTCAGGGCCACGAAGACTATTTACAGCAAGCGCGTGCAGCGTGTAATCTACCCGTTATTCGTAAAGACTTTATTGTAGACCCTTATCAGGTTTACGAATCTAGAGCGATTGGTGCAGATTGTATTTTACTCATTGTAGCCTGTTTGGAAGATCAGCAAATGCAGCAGTTGGCTCAGTTGGCTGAACATCTAGGTATGGACGTATTGGTAGAATCCCATGACGCGCAAGAGTTGGCCCGAGCCCTAACCTTGAGCACACCTTTGGTGGGTATTAATAATCGAAATTTGCATACCTTCGAACTGACTTTGCAGACAACCTTTGACTTATTCTCGATGGTGCCAGAAAATCGAATAGTGATTACGGAAAGTGGTATCCATACTCCTGCTGATGTGACTTTGATGAAAAACCAAAAGGTGAATTCGTTTTTGGTGGGAGAGTCTTTTATGCGTGCTAGTGATCCTGGTGCAAAATTAGCCGAATTGTTCGGCTAATTAATGTTTAATAAAATAAATATAAGAGAGTATTGATTATGAGAACCTCATTACAGCCCCTACGCCAAGCGCAACCTCAACCTGAGGTTAAAGCCCCAGTATTGCCGGCTACTAAGCTAGTTCTTCGTGTGGCAAAGGCCGCACTACTAACATCACTAGTCGCTCTGGTATGGGTGCTTAGTAGTACTTATGTTTTTGCTAACGGTGATCAAATTGTTGGCTCCTGGGTCACTCCAGATGACAAGGCAGTGGTAGAAATTTATCAACAGAACGGTGAGTACTTTGGTAAATTTGTGTCTTTAAAAGAACCTCTTTACCCTGCAGGGCATGAGAGTGGGTTAGACGGCCAAGTAAAAACTGATCGTAAAAATCCAGATGCTACACAACATGAGCAACTGATTATTGGGTTAGTCATGCTTAACAATATGAGCTACGTTGGTGAAAAGAAGGGCAAGCATAAGTGGCAAGGTGGCACCATATATGATCCAGGTAATGGTAAAGCCTACAAGTGCACCATTAAGCTCAGTGCTGATGGCACCCTAGATTTACGTGGCTATATTGGTATTTCTTTGTTCGGTCGCACCCAAGTATGGCGTCCGCAACAGTAACAACTACAGATCAACACATACATTAGGTAGTATCGCATTATGGAAGCAAACGTTAGTTGGGCTGGTGGTGTTAGTTTTAATGCCGAATCAGGCTCTGGTCATAGAGTGACTCTAGATGGCCCACCTAATTCAGGGGGTAAAAACCTAGGTGCGGGACCGATGGAGTTAATGCTGATGGGGTTAGGAGGTTGCACAGCGTTTGATGTGATGACCATTCTTAAAAAAACCCGTCAAGATGTAACAGATTGTGTGGCACAGCTCAGTGCAGAACGCGCTGATGCAGTGCCTTCGGTCTTTACAAAAATCCATGTGCATTTTGTGGTGACTGGCCATAATTTAAAACCTAAGCATGTTGCCCGTGCTATTAAGCTGTCATCTGAAGAGTATTGTTCTGCTTCTATCATGCTAGAGAAGGGTGGCGTTGCAATAACCCATGACTATGAAATTATAGAGTTGGATTCCTAACGTGAGCTCAACAAACACTAATGCAAATCGCTTTTGGTCACCCAAAGTACATAATCTACTGCCCTACGTGCCTGGAGAGCAACCTAAGCTAAGTAACTTAGTGAAGCTTAATACCAATGAAAACCCGTTCCCACCTTCCTCGAAGGTGTTTGCAGCAATGCAAGGTCAGCTGTGCGACTCACTCCGTTTGTACCCAGACCCTAACGCTACTGAATTATGCCGAAGCCTGGCCAAACGTTCAGGGTTGGCAGTGAACCAAGTGTTTGTAGGCAACGGGTCTGATGAAGTTTTAGCCCATACCTTTCAGGCATTATTACAACACAGCGAACCGTTATTGTTTCCAGACATTAGTTATAGTTTTTACCCAGTGTATTGTGGGTTATATGGCATCGACAAGCGCGAAGTGCCCCTAGCTGAAGACCTCACTATTAACGTAAATGACTATCAGGGGCCTAATGGAGGAGTGATCCTTCCCAACCCAAATGCGCCCACTGGTGAGTTACTTAGCTTAGTGGCCATCCGTCAATTACTTACAGCCAATCCCAATAGGGTGGTAGTGATAGACGAGGCGTATATCGATTTTGGTGGCCAGTCAGCTACGCAACTGGTGCCACAATTTGATAATTTGTTGGTGGTTCAAACACTATCAAAATCGCGTTCTTTAGCCGGTTTAAGGGTAGGCTTCGCCTTTGGCCAAAGTCACCTAATAGACGCTCTAGAAAGAGTAAAAAATAGCTTTAATTCATACCCTTTAAGCAGTGAAGCTCAAGCGGGTGCTGTAGCAGCAATAGAAGATGAACATTATTTCCAACAGACCTGCCAAGCCAATATTGAGCAGCGCGAACAACTTGCGGATCAGTTAAAGGGGTTGGGCTTTAGTATGACTCAATCTCATGCTAACTTCTTATTCGTGACCCATCGATCTATGGAAGCCGTGGCTATTGCATCGGCATTAAGGCAGCAAGGAATTATTGTGCGGCATCTTACTAATAGTCCACGCATCACTAACTACCTGCGTATTAGCGTAGGCAGTGCAAGTGATTGTGAGTTGTTAGTGCAGGCTTTAACAGAGCTGCTTACCAGTAGCTAACTGGTAAGCAAACATGGCACTGCGTTAAGCACAAAACGCCCTGCCACCCATCAAATGTAGGTGAATGTGGTACACCACTTGACCACCGTCAGGGTTACAGTTCATCTGCACACGGTAACCACCTTCTGCAACACCGGCCTCTTTGGCTAACTTAGCTGCCGTTAGCATCATGTGTCCAAGTAGGGCTTGATGCTCTGGATTAGCATCGTTAAGTGTAGCAATGGGTTGTTTAGGAATGATTAAATAATGCACAGGTGCTTTTGGTGCGATGTCCTTAAAAGCTAAAACCTGCTCATCTTCATAAATAATATCAGCTGGAATCTCTCGGCTGATAATTTTGTCAAAAATAGTACTCATAGTAGTGACCCAGCGTTAACAGGTTAATGAAGTTGTTCTCGAGCAATCGCCCTATAAGCGATATCACGGCGACAAAACTTGCCTTCCCAGCTGATTTTGTCGGCAAGTTCATAGGCGTTATGCTGAGCCTGGCCTACTGTATCGCCAAGCGAAACAGCACACAGTACCCGCCCGCCATTAGTAATCACCATCCCTTCTTCATTGAGAGCAGTACCCGCATGGAATATCTTACTGGTATTGCCCACTTCTTCGGGTAAGCTAATAACATCGCCTTTAGGGTAATTGTCTGGATACCCTTGCGCAGCTAAAACCACTCCAACGGCTGGGCGGTCATCCCAGTAGGCCATAGTTTGATCTAGAACCCCCATTGTGCCTGCAATACAAAGCTCTACAATACTGTTTTTAAGTCGCATCATAATGGGTTGAGTTTCAGGGTCACCAAAACGGCAGTTAAATTCTAAAACCTTAGGTGTGCCATCAGCTGCAACCATGATGCCTGCGTAGAGAAAACCTGTGTACACATAACCGTCAGCAGCCATACCGTTAACAGTGGGCATAATGACTTCATCCATAATGCGTTTATGCATTGCTTCATCAACCAAAGGAGCAGGCGAGTATGCCCCCATGCCGCCTGTGTTAGGGCCTTGGTCACCTTCGTCCCGTGCCTTGTGATCCTGGCTAGAAGCTAGTGGCAGCACATTTTTTCCGTCTGCCATAACAATAAAGCTGGCTTCTTCGCCTATTAAAAATTCCTCAATAACAACACGGTTACCAGCCTCACCAAAAGCATTACCTGCCAGCATGTCTTCAACCGCTGTACAGGCTTGTTCTACACTGTCTGCTAAAATCACACCTTTGCCTGCAGCTAAGCCGTCAGCTTTAACAACAATGGGAGCACCTTGAGCCTTAATGTACGCCACGGCGGGTGCAATCTCTGTAAAGGTTTCGTAGGCTGCTGTTGGGATGTTATGACGTTTGAGAAAGTCTTTGGCATAGGCTTTAGAGCCCTCAAGCTGCGCAGCACCTTGAGTTGGGCCAAAGATATCCATGCCTGCAGCGCGAAATAGATCGACCACGCCTGCAACTAGTGGGGCTTCAGGCCCAACAATAGTTAGATCTACATTATTGGCCTTGGCAAAGTGCAATAAACCCTCAATGTCCATCACATCTATAGCAACATTTTCGGTTTTGTTTTCTAAGGCTGTACCCGCATTACCGGGTGCAACAAATATTTTGTGTACGCCTCGGTTTTTAGAAGCTTGCCATGCCAGTGCGTGTTCACGGCCACCACCACCAATAATTAATACATTCATGTTATTTCCTGTTGCTTAAGTGACTCGTTGTCTTGTCACTACTCAGTCTTCTTGCGAACCCTAGGGTGCGCTGAGGCTATCGATTATCTTAATGACGGAAATGGCGCATTCCAGTAAATATCATACTAATGTTATGTTCATTGGCTGCAGTAATGATTTCATCATCGCGCATTGAGCCACCCGGCTGAATAATAGCGCTAATGCCAGCTTCTGCAGCGGCATCGATACCATCGCGGAAAGGGAAGAAAGCATCAGATGCCATGACTGAACCTTTAACTTCTAAGCCTTCATCACTTGCCTTAATGCCAGCGATTTTAGCGCTGTAAACCCGGCTCATTTGCCCAGCACCAACACCAATAGTCATGCCGCCTTTGCAATAGACTATGGCATTTGATTTAACATATTTTGCTACCTTCCAAGCAAATTGTAGGTCATGCATTTCAGCTTCTGTTGGCATGCGTTGGCTGACAATTTTTAGGTCAGCCTCAAGCATTTGACCTAAATCGCGGTCTTGAACTAATAAACCGCCAGTGACACGTTTATAGTCTAGCTCTGCGACTCGTAAATGCGGCAAGTCGCCACAGCTTAATACGCGAACATTAGGCTTTCTGGCTAAGGTTGCTGCGGCAGAAGCACTGATGCTTGGTGCGATGATCACTTCTACAAATTGTCGGTCTATAATGCGTTGAGCAGTGGCAGAGTCTAGTTCACGGTTAAATGCAATAATGCCGCCAAACGCCGAGGTTGAATCAGTGCTATAAGCTTTTTCATAGGCTTCAGTAATATCTTTGCCCATAGCTACACCGCATGGGTTCGCATGTTTAACAATAACGCAAGCAGGATCTTGAAAGGCCTTTACACACTCTATAGCCGCATCTGTATCCGCAATATTGTTAAACGAAAGTGCCTTGCCTTGCACTTGTTGGGCAGTGGCTACACTCGCTTCGTTGGTCTCATTTTCTGTATAAAAAGCAGCACTTTGATGTGGGTTTTCACCATAGCGCATATCCTGAACTTTTTTAAATTGAGTGTTAAAGGTGCGAGGGAATTTAGAGCGTGTATCCAATTGTGCGCCTAGGTAATTAGCGATTGCACCATCGTACATAGCCGTGTGTTCAAATGCTTTACAGGCAAGGTCTGTGCGTGTGGTTTGGCTTAGGCCACCTTTACTTGTTAACTCTTTAAGGATGCCCGCGTAGTCAGAAGAGTTCACTACAATCGCGACATGTTTGTTATTCTTTGCTGCTGAGCGAACCATGGTAGGGCCGCCAATGTCTATATTTTCAATAGCCATATCTAAGGTGCAGTCATCACGTTCAATGGTCGCTTTAAACGGGTAAAGGTTCACTACCACAAGGTCAATTGCATCAATGCCATGCTCTTCCATGACACCGTCGTCTTGCCCACGACGGCCCAAAATGCCACCGTGAATTTTGGGGTGTAGTGTTTTTACACGGCCATCCATCATTTCTGGGAAACCCGTGTAATCAGAGACTTCAATAGCAGCGATACCTGAATCATTTAATAACTTAAAAGTGCCCCCGGTGGACAAAATTTCCACTCCAGATTGACTCAATTGTTGGGCAAATTCTACGATGCCTTTTTTGTCTGAAACGCTGATGAGAGCCCGGCGAATGGCGTGTACATGTGACATGATTCTATCCTTTTAACTACGGAGGTTGGTGCTGTCTAAAGTAAATCGTACTGTTTTAATTTTTTACGTAAAGTGCCTCGGTTAAGGCCAAGAAGCGCAGCCGCCTTAGACTGGTTATCTTGAGTGTGTTGCATTACACACTCAAACAATGGAGCCTCTACCTGATGCATAAATAAATCATATAACGCAGTGGTTTGTTGGCCATCAAGTTCGTTAAAGTACTGTGTTAAAGATTGTTCTACACTTTGGCGTAAGGACTTTGGCACTTGCCCTTTCTCGGCGTCATCATTATTTCTCACTGCCGTATTGTTGCTACCGATAGGGGCCTCAGGCAACGTGTTTGTGGGGTTTTTGGTGTTATAGCTCATGGTACTAAGCCGCCTGCTCTTCAGCGCTGTCAAAGTAGTGGTTTAAAAACTCAAGTTGCTGCAGTTGAGTCTGTAGGTGATTAAATAGTTTTCTTTGGGTAGGTTCTTGCTTTAGGTACCAGCCCACATGTTTGCGTGCAATGCGCGGCCCCATAACCTCTCCATACAAGCTATAAAGACCATATAGGTGTTGCTCTAATATGCGCCAAACTTTCGCATTGCTTGGTTTTTCTAGGGGTGCGCCATGCTTAAGGTAATGGTGCACCTGTTGGAAAAGCCAAGGGTTACCTTGGGCGCCTCTGCCGATCATAAGCCCATCAGCTTCAGTATAAGAGAGCACATGGGCCGCATCTTCTGCAGTGTTGATGTCGCCGTTAGCAATCACTGGGATATTTAAGGCCTGCTTTATAGCAGCGATCGTGTCGTACTCTACCTCACCTTTAAATCCACAGGCACGGGTTCTGCCATGCACTGCGAGGGCTTGTATGCCCGCATCTTGGGCAATATTTGCAATATCTAAACCGTTACGTTGGTCAGTACTCCATCCTGTGCGTATTTTTAATGTTACCGGCACATCTACGGCACAAACTACTGCTGTTAGTATGTCTTTCACTAATTTTGGGTCCCGCAGCAATGCTGAACCTGCAGCTTTTTTGAGTACTTTTTTTGCTGGGCAACCCATATTAATATCTATAATTTGTGCACCAAGTGCAACATTGGCCTGGGCTGCATACGCCATTTGAGCCGGATCACTGCCGGCGATTTGCACACTAATCGGGGTGCTGTCATCAGCGTGGGGTAAGCGGCGTTGAGATTTTTGCGTATGCCACAAGGTGGTGTCAGAAGTGAGCATTTCGGCAACAGCTAGCCCCGCACCTAGGTGACGACATAGGTGCCGAAATGGGCGGTCAGTAATCCCCGCCATCGGTGCCAAAATCAGGCCATTTTCAAGCTGGTGAGGACCAATAGCAAAGCCGTGAATAACACTAGAGTAATTCATTACAAGTTAAAAAATGCCTAAAATTTTCTGCAAAAAAGGGTTAACCAGCGAAGCCACTATTGTACGAGTTGTACGTTTTTTGTTCAACTTAATTGTTGACCTAAACGCCTTAAAAATGCCCTCTTCATCAACGAATGGGAAGCCCAATTTATGCACTGAAAGTATATTTTTAGTCGTTACTACACCTGTGTTTAATTATTTGCACAAGAGAACAGAGTGCCTTTGCCATGCTGACCATCAATTAAATATTCCTTCGCTGAGCTAAGATCATAACCATTACATAGGAACATCTCACGTCCCTGATCCAGCATAAATTGGGCCGCCTTTAACTTGGTCACTATGCCGCCAGTAGCAAACTCGTGAGTTGATGTATCTGGCTTTTCAAGCTCAGCTTGAGGAATGCTAGAAACCAGTTTGTACATCACAGCGTCATCATGTTCATTGGGATTCTTATCATAGTAGCCATCAATGTCACTAAGGATGACGAGAACGTCAGAACCACTATGGTGGGCTACATGAGCAGACAACTGATCATTATCACCAAACACCTGTTCAGAGATCGTGGTGATGTCATTTTCATTAACGATTGGGAGGATGTTATTTTCAATCTGAGAATCTATAATTTGACGGAAAATCTCTATGTGAGCTGCCGAATCAAAATCTTCCTCGGTCATCAGTACCTGGCTAGTATCTACATCGTATATATCAAACAGTGCTTTGTAGTTGCTCATCAAAATTGGCTGGCCTACGGCCGCAAGAACTTTTTTACTGATGTGCTTTTTTCGATCTAATTTGAGGGCTGTATAGCCTGATGAAACAGCGCCTGAAGAAACTAGAATAACATCATAGAGTGACTGCAATTTGACGATAAATGAGACTAAATTAAGCATACGTTGTTTAGCCACTGCGTTGTTTTCTGTTAAAACACCACTCCCTACTTTTAATGTAATACGCTTCATTTAACCCTCACTGCGGTAGAAATTAATAAGATTTTTGTTACTCCTGTGTAATTAACTGCAATCTAGCATTATAGCACAAATGCTATTTAATCGATTGTGGCATTTGCCCTAAACGAGTGAACTGGCAAGCTAGTAGTTAAAGTGGGTGGGCTTCTCAAGCATTCGCTTATATCAATGACATGAATTGGGCTATTTCGCAGGACAGATAACCCTAACCATTATCTGCCTGAAAACTTAGTTTTCATGAGGCTTTAAGTGACGCTTTACGCCTATAGAAAATAGATTATATTTGAGATTTATAATAAGATTAGAGTTGCCTAATAAGAGAAAAGTTTAGTAAGTGGCCTTTATCAAGTTACTCAATCCGGTTGAATAACACATCTAAAAGGAAAGTTATAATGACCATGTACGATAAAATAAGCCAAGCCCATGCAGATAAAGATGTGACTGCTTTCATGGATCTTCTGCATGAAGATTTTGTTTTTGTTTTTCATAAATCAGGTAACAGTTTTTCCAAAAGCCAATGGGGTGAAATGCTTACTGGAATGTTTGCCAATGACAAGTTTGTTCAACATTCAAGTCGCTGCATTTATGAGAATGATGACATCTTAGTGCAACATATGTTGATGTCTTACCCAGATAATACAAAAGAAGCTGTTGTGGGCATTTCTATGCTTAAAGCTGGAAAGATTATTCGTATGGAAACTGGTGCGACCTCTTTGAATTAGCAAGGATGCTTGTTTGGTTCGTGCAAAGCCAACCAAAATCTAAGCCTCGGTGCGTAGAAAAGTTGCGTAACGCCAGCATGAAGCTCAGGAGAAATAAAGGGTTAAAACATGAGTGGGTAGTTTTTGAGTAAAATGTTAAGGCTCATGATAAAACAAACCACCACCACCAGCGGCTTAATGAGTTTTGCACCCTTAGTCATTACCATGCTGGCGCCCACTGATGAGCCTACTAGCTGGCCTAACGCCATCACTCCACCTAGGACCCAGGCGATATCACCAAATAACATAAAATAGATTAAGGCCGCAAAATTACTGGTGAAGTTGAGAATCTTTGCCTGAGCAGTGCCTTTTGAAAGTCCGTAACCCAGCACTGAAACTAAAGCCAAGGCCATTAAGCTGCCTGTGCCTGGGCCAAAAAAACCATCATAAAACCCCAAGCATGGGCACACCAAGAGTATGAAAAAGAGTGTGGATAGTTTCTGTTTTTTGTTCTGGTCATTAATGTTGGGGGAGAGTAAAACATAGACGCCCATGGCCATGAGTAAAAACGGAAGGAATAAAACAAGCTTGCTGGAGTCAATTCGTAGTAATAACCAGCTACCGATAACTGAGCCAATAAATGTGAGCAATATCATGCCCTTCATTTCTTTTAAAACTACAAACTTGTTTTTGACAAAATAAATCGAGGCTACCAGAGTTCCCACTGAGCCTTGCAGTTTATTGGTCGCTATAGCCATAGAAGGTGGCATGCCCGTTAATATCAGTGCTGGGACGGTAATTAAACCGCCACCCCCTGCTAATGTGTCAACCCAGCCCGCAATCGCGGCGATTAAAAAAAGTAAAACTAATACTTCTGTACTGGGCATAAAAATTCCTAAACAGGGGAGTGTATATTAGGCCTGTGGTGGGGCTAAATAGGTCCATAGAGCAACACAAATAATGGCTAATAAGCCAACTCCTAACCACTGCCGTACTACTTTAGCATCACGCTTTAGCATTTGTTGGTGGAATTTAAGCCCCAGCATGTGGCCCAAAGCTGTTGGTAAAAGTAGCATTAGCGACCACTGCCATTGCAAGTCTACGCCAGCGATAGCGAAAGCCAGCAGCTTAATGGATACAAGAATAAACCATAAGACGAAAAGGGTGTCACGATAAGCTGAAAGAGGCATTTTTCGCACAGCAACGGCAACAATAAGGGGGGCGCCAATTAGTGAAGCACCGCTAAAATAGCCACCTAATATATATAGTAGCCGGTCTGCCCACGGGGACTGGCTTTTAATTTCCCATTTAATGACCCAAGTGATGGCGTAAAACCCAGTAATCGCATAAATGAAAATCACCATCCAATAAGTTGGCAGGCTTAATAAACCAATTACTCCAATGAGTTTGGGGATGATCATCCAAGTTAATGACTGCCTCAAAAACTGCTGGTCTACGTGTTTGAAACGTAAACCAGTGGTAATGCCAGAGAAAAACAAAAGGTGGGTAGCCACAATGGGTAAAAAGAACAAAGGTTGGTCTTTTACTAATAACATGAGTGGTAAGCCCAGTGCAGCCCCACCAAAGCCTAAGCCTGCGCGCACGAAACCAGACCAAACAAAAATACCACTAATGAGCATTAGCTCAGTGTTACTAAAATCCATAATGAGTTAGCGTTTTGTGCCGTCAATACGAACCCAATCCTCTTTAGAGACGACAGAATGCATATCAAACCAAGGCTCATAAGCGTCTATAACGGCACTGGCCTGATGCTCAAGAATACCAGATAGGGCAATTAAACCACCAGGCTTGGTGAGTTCAGCTAAGCGTGACGCCATATCGATCAATGGGCCTGCTAAGATGTTTGCAAGCATGACATCTACGGCCTCACTAGGCGTATTTTCTGGTAGAAATACGGGAATCTTTTCAGCAGCAATGCCGTTGCGCTGAGCATTATCTATGGTGGCCGTTAATGCTTGGGTATCGTTGTCTACGCCCACCACATGGTCAGCACCCATGAGTATAGCGCCAATGGCCAAAATCCCTGAGCCACAGCCATAATCAATAACCGTTTTTTCTTGCCAGTCTTGTTCGGCAATCCAGTGCAAGCATAACGCTGTAGTGGGGTGGCTACCTGTGCCAAAAGCGAGTCCTGGATCCAGCATTAAGTTTGCGGCAGTTGGGTCTGGAGCGGGTTTCCAGCTAGGGCAAACCCACAGGCGTTCACCAAATTTAATAGGTTCGAAGCGATCCATCCACTGCCTTTCCCAATCTTTGTCTTCTAGTATTTCTAGTTTGTGGGTTGGAAATGTAATGCCTGGGAAAGTGTCTACCCACCCGTTACTCAGGTGTTCTAGCAAGGTGTCAGCGTCTGTATCAGCCTCAAATAAGCCCATTACCCTGGTGTCTTGCCACAGAGGCGTGGTGCCTTTAATAGGCTCGAATACGGGCTGGTCTGCACCATCGAGCATGCTCACCGCCCCAGCACCACAAAGTAGCAGCATATCCTCTAAAAAATCAGAGTGTTCAGGCGTTGAAGATAAGGTGATTTGAACCCAAGGCATGTGTGATCTCTGTAAGCGACTAAGCTTAATATGTTGGCGTTAAAAAAGGGCTCTAGCGTCCCATTTACATTGGTTAACGTAAATGGGAATCTGTTCCCCTTGTTCCCTAGATCTATTGGCGTTCATGGCGCCTAAAAAGGTGTGGACATCGACCTTCACTAAACTGGGCTAGTGGCAGAGAAGGGAGACAGGCTTAAAGGCCTAGCTTCTTTTCTAAGTAGTGGATATTAACGCCACCCTCGGCAAAAAGAGCATCCCGTACAATTTCTTTTTGTAATGGGATGTTGGTCTTAATACCATCAATGATCATTTCGTCTAAAGCCACTTCCATACGCTTTAGTGCTTCTTTACGAGTGGGCGCGTGGGTGATTATCTTAGCAATCATTGAGTCATAAAAAGGAGGTACGGTATAGCCACTATATAGGTGTGAATCTACTCGAACGCCCAAACCACCTGGCGCGTGAAACTGGGTTACTTTACCTGGGCTTGGCATAAATGTTTTAGCATCTTCTGCGTTTATGCGGCACTCAAAGGCATGTCCGTTTATAGTGATATCTTCTTGCTTCACAGACAGTGGGTAACCACTGGCAACAAGCAGTTGTTCTTTGATGATGTCTATACCAGTGATCATCTCGGACACTGGATGCTCTACCTGAACACGAGTGTTCATTTCAATAAAATAGAAACCACCGTCTTCATACAAAAATTCAAACGTACCTGCACCACGGTAACCGATCTCAAGGCAGGCATCAGTGCAGCTTTTAAGCACTTGCGCGCGGGCCGCTGCATCCATATGTGGGGCGGGTGCTTCTTCTACCACTTTTTGATGGCGACGCTGCATAGAACAATCGCGATCATAAAGGTGAATAACACCACCTTGGCCATCAGCTAAAATTTGTACCTCTACATGGCGAGGGTTCTGTAAGAACTTTTCCATGTAAACTGTATCGTTACCAAAGGCACTTTTGGACTCCGCCTTGGTCACTAAAATGGACGTAATCAGGGTTTCTTCATTGTGGACAACGCGCATTCCACGACCACCACCCCCAGCTGAAGCTTTAATAATAACGGGATAGCCGATGCCTCTTGCAATGCGTTTAGTACGCTCTTCGTCATCGTCTAGAGGGCCATCAGACCCTGGCACTGTGGGTACACCTGATTGCTGCATCGCTTTAATTGCGGCAACTTTATCACCCATTATACGAATGGTTGCTGCTGTGGGACCTATAAAGGTAAAGCCACTGCTTTCTACCATTTCTGCAAAGTCAGCATTTTCTGCTAAGAACCCATATCCTGGGTGAATGCCTGTGGCATGGGTAACTTCCGCAGCAGATAAAATGCGGGGGATATTTAAATAGCTTTCAGTAGACGAATTTGGGCCAATACATACCGCCTCATCAGCTAAGCGCACGTGCATAAGGTCTTTGTCTGCCTTGGAGTGCACAGCTACAGTCTTGATGCCTAGTTCTTTACAGGCACGCAAAATGCGCAGGGCAATTTCTCCACGGTTAGCGATAACAACTTTTTCTAACATAGGAAACTCCGGTATTAGGCAATGGTGACCAGAGGTTGATCAAACTCAACAGCTTCGCCGTCTGCGACCAGAATTGCAGTCACAGTGCCCGACTTGTCAGCTTCAATTTGATTCATCATCTTCATTGCTTCGACAATACAAACAGGGTCTCCGACTTTAACGTGCTTGCCTATTTCTACGAATGGCGGTGACGATGGCGATGGGGCGCGATAAAAAGTTCCTACCATAGGGGACGGAATGACCTTACCTTTTGCTGCTGGGGCGGCAGCTTCTGCTTCCATGGGCACAGCAACAGGCGCAGCGATGGGAGCAACTGGGGCCGGCGCGTAAGCTACAGGGGCTGTGGTTGCAGTTGAGCCTCTACTTATTCGAACAGCTTCTTCTCCTTCCTTGATTTCAATCTCGGCAATATCTGAAGATTCTAGCAGTTCGATCAGTTTTTTTACTTTTCTAATATCCATTCTTTATTTTCCTCGGTACCAAATCATGATGCACTGAAAGTTAACTGGGCTTATCTTGCGTTCAACTTAGATTGATAGTTTTCTGAAAATAGCCTCCAGAGCCAACTCGTAACCTTGCGCTCCCAAGCCAACAATACTGCCAACTGCAATGTCGGCAAAATACGACTTTCGTCGAAATTCTTCCCGTGCATGAAGATTGGAAAGATGAACTTCGATAAATGGAATCTCAGCGGCCAGGATTGCATCTCTTAATGTAACGCTGGTGTGAGTGAATCCGCCGAAATTCACAATAATAAAAGCGGTACCGTCAATTCGTGCTAAATGAAGTCGGTCGACCAATTCAGATTCTGCATTGCTCTGAAGATGAGAGTACTCATGTCCAACCTCGCTGCACTGCTCCAGGAGGCGCTGATTAATATTATCTAGAGTATCTGAGCCGTAAATATGCGGCTCGCGTGTGCCAAGAAGGTTTAAGTTGGGCCCATGTAAAGCCAGGATGGATGCCATAGCGATTTCTTCCTAAGTAGAGCTTAAGACAATTTAGCGAAATTTTAGCGCTGTTTGCCAATTTTAACAGCATTTTCACAGAAATTACGAGGCACTGCATCCCGAATAATGAATTAAGTACATATTCGATGGATTCAGGGCGTCACAAGAATAGATTGAGAGTGCTCATACTTAATCTAAGGGCGCACTAGCTAGGGAATCAGTTTGAATTCGGCCTGTTGCGGAGGATAACAGAAGCCCCATTCTGCGCAGCCTTGGTACTCAATTACCAAAACAGCATCGGGGTTAGGGACCGTTGTTAAGGCAAGGTCTGCATTGATTAGATTGTAATAAGCCTC
>DCAT01000012.1 GCA_002312935.1 Oceanospirillaceae bacterium UBA1126
CAGGTATTGTATTGCCCACCTTTGTTATGGCTCCATTATTAGTGTTGTTGTTTTCTTATAAGGTGAAATGGTTACCAGCGGGGGGGTGGCATAATGGTGATTGGCAGTATTTAGTGTTACCTGTTTTTGCCATGGCCACTCACTTGGTTGCTCAGATCGCCAGGATAACCCGTGGCAGTCTGATAGAAGTAATGAGCAGTAACTTCATCCGCACAGCGCAGGCTAAAGGCCTGCCTTACCGAACTATTATTTTACGCCATGCGTTTAAACCCATGATGCTTCCAGTGGTATCTTACCTTGGTCCTTTGTTTGTTGGTGTGCTAACTGGGTCTGTGATCATTGATGTTTTCTTTGGTACGGGGGGTATTGGCCAGCATTTTGTTAACGGTGCTATCAACAGAGACTACTCTATGGTGATGGGCGTAACAGTGTTAGTAGGTGTGCTTTACATCGCTTTTAATGCGCTGACAGATATCCTTTATGCGTACATTGATCCAAAGATACGTTACTAAGGATATCTAATAATAATGTTAATCAAACACAAGCAAGTGGCTCAAAATTTAGCACAACAGCTGGGTTCGGCTGCTGGTACTATTGAAGGGCGTAGTTTATGGCAGGATGCCAAACGCCGTTTCCTGCGTAATAAAGCAGCCGTTGCCAGCTTATTTATTATTGGTCTTATCATATTATTCTCTATTTTTGGTAGCCAGTTTGCCCAATATAGTTATGAAGAAATTGATTGGCTCGCATTATCGGATCCTGTCGAATTAGGCAGGCCATCTATTGAAACAGGGCATTATTGTGGCACTGATAAATTAGGTAGGGATTTATATGCTCGAACAGTCCAGGGTAGCCAAATTTCCCTAATGGTTGGTATTTTAAGTAGTGTCGTAGCTATCGTTATTGGCACCTTATATGGTGCTACGTCTGGGTTTATTGGTGGTCGAGTAGATATGATAATGATGCGTATTGTGGAAATACTCTCAGCTCTGCCGTTCATGTTTATGGTGATTATGCTAATGGTGATGTTTGGGCGTCAAATTATCCTCATTTTTATTGCAATAGGGGCAGTTTCTTGGCTCGATATGGCGCGTATTGTGCGGGGTCAAACGTTAAGTATTAAGAACAAAGAATATATTGAAGCTGCTCATGCCTGTGGCGTCAGTCAATGGCGTATAGTTGTGCGCCACATCGTGCCTAATGTTATGGGCATTGTGTTGGTTTATGCCTCATTGATGATTCCTGGCATGATCATGTTTGAATCCTTTATCAGCTTTTTAGGGCTAGGGGTGCAAGAGCCCCAAACTAGTTGGGGAGCTCTAATCTCTGAAGGTGTAGTCACTATGGAGTTTGCTCTTTGGCAGCTCGCATTTCCTTTGACATTCCTAGTGGCTACGCTATTTTGTTTCAATTTTGTGGGTGATGGTTTACGTGACGCCCTAGACCCAAAAGAACGTTAAGTGGACGCTGAAATTATGAGCTTGTTAAGAGTCGACGGACTAAACGTTAGTTTTGATACCCCAGATGGACAAGTGACTGCGGTTAAAAATTTAAGCTTTACAATAAAGCCCAAAGAAACCTTAGGTATTGTAGGGGAGTCTGGTTCTGGAAAATCTCAAACTGCCTTTGCACTTATGGGGTTGCTTGCGCGCAATGGTCGTGCCAGCGGTAGTGCTAAATTTAATGGGCTAGAACTCATTGGGATGCCACAGGCTGAACTTAATAAAGTGCGTGCAGAACAAGTAGCAATGATCTTCCAAGATCCCATGACCTCACTTAACCCGTACCTCAAAATTAGTCAGCAATTGAATGAAGTGCTTATGCACCATAAAGGCTTAGATAAAAAGAGTGCTGCGGCTCATTCTATCCGAATGCTTGATGCGGTGAAGATGCCAGAAGCCTCTAAACGTATGAATATGTACCCTCATGAGTTTTCTGGTGGCATGCGACAAAGGGTAATGATTGCGATGGCTTTGTTATGTGATCCAAAGCTACTGATTGCCGATGAACCGACAACGGCCCTAGACGTTACTGTGCAAGCCCAGATCATGACTTTATTAGATGAGCTAAAGCAAGATTTTGATACAGCCATTATTTTGATCACTCATGACTTGGGTGTAGTGGCAGGTGTGTGCGACAACGTCATGGTGATGTATGCTGGACAGACCATGGAGTACGGTACTACAGAAGAAATATTTTACCAGCCTAGTCACCCCTATACTGGTGGGTTACTGGAGTCTGTGCCACGCTTAGATACAGACAGCCAAGTGTTGGCAACTATCCCAGGCAATCCCCCCAATCTGATGCAATTACCCGTGGGTTGTCCTTTCCAAGATCGTTGTGGCCAAGCACTATCAGACTGCTTTACCTCTATGCCTGATTTAATATCATTTTCCAGCACTCGCCAACGGGCCTGCCATGCAACTATTGCAAGTGTAGGTGCCCAATGAGCAAGGGTGCACGCACTAAAGAAAAAATTCTATCAGTGCAGGATTTGCGTGTTCAGTTTGATATTCGCGAAGAAGGTGCGTGGCCATGGCAAAAACCGCTGGTTCTAAAAGCAGTAGATGGTATTGACCTTGATATTTATGAAGGTGAAACACTAGGAGTTGTAGGGGAGTCTGGGTGTGGTAAGTCTACTTTAGCTCGTGCCCTCATAGGTATGTTGCCAGCCCGCACTGGAAGAGTGGTGTGGATGGGCAAAAACCTTACTAAAATGGGCAAAAAAGAATTACGTTCCAAGCGACAAGAGTTACAGATGATCTTTCAAGATCCTTTGGCTTCCCTTAACCCACGCATGAACATCGGCGATATTATTGCTGAGCCTTTGATCACCTTTCATCCAAAACTGTCTAATTTGGAAGTGAAAACACAGGTGCAGAATATGATGCAGCGGGTGGGTTTGTTACCCAATTTAATTAACCGTTACCCTCACGAGTTCTCAGGTGGCCAATGTCAGCGTATTGGTATTGCCCGTGCATTGATCCTTAAGCCAAAGCTAGTCATCTGTGATGAGCCTGTATCAGCCTTAGATGTGTCCATTCAAGCCCAGGTGATTAATTTACTCAAAGAATTGCAGCAAGAAATGGGATTGGCACTAGTGTTTATCGCCCATGACTTAAGCGTAGTGCGCCATATTAGTGACCGTGTTTTGGTGATGTATCTGGGCAAAGCTGTAGAGTTGGCAGACGCCAAGGCGCTTTATACTAACCCAAAACACCCCTACACTAAGGCATTAATGTCGGCGGTCCCTATCCCAGATCCTAAAATACAGCGTAATAAAAAGATCCAATTGTTACATGGGGATTTACCTTCACCTATTAACCCGCCTAGTGGATGTGTGTTTCGTACACGCTGTCCTGAGGTGCAAGCACAGTGTGCGAATGAATGCCCAACCCTCGAACCTTTTAACGGCAATCACCATGAGGTTTCATGCCTCCTAGTTTGATGATTAAGATAATATTTAACTTATAGTGTGTCTAGTGTTGGCTTTTCTCTGAGCATCTTAAGGTAATCGCTTTAGCTAAGGAGTCCATTATTTATTTTTTAGTGAAAGCAAACCCTGCTAATCCTAGACAGATTTTTGCAATCAGCAATCAGTTTGCAATTAAAATATAGCTATTTTACAGACAATAAAAAACCAGAACAGGTCTGGTTTTTTTTGTCATTTAGACGTGTCCAACAG
>DCAT01000036.1:0-14667 GCA_002312935.1 Oceanospirillaceae bacterium UBA1126
AAACATTACGCCAATTTTCATCCGAATTTGGTTGATAAATATTACCAAACAATTGGCATTTTTAATATTTCCAGTAATTTTACGCATGGCCTGAGACAATAAACGAGCCTGCAATCCTACGTGATGGTCACCCATTTCGCCTTCAATTTCTGCCTTAGGTGTCAACGCAGCTACAGAGTCGATAATAATCACATCGACAGCATTTGAACGTACAAGCATGTCAGTAATTTCAAGCGCCTGCTCACCTGTGTCTGGCTGACTCACTAATAAGTCGTCAACATTAACACCCAGCTTTTCTGCATAGCTTGGGTCTAAAGCATGCTCAGCATCAACAAAAGCACAGGTTTTTCCAATTTTTTGAGCTTCAGCTATCACTTGTAGGGTCAGCGTCGTTTTACCGGAAGATTCTGGACCATAGATTTCACAAATCCGTCCAAATGGTAAACCACCTATGCCTAACGCAATATCTAAGCCGAGTGAACCAGTAGAAACTGATGGGATAGCTTCTCTAGGTTGGTCGCCCATGCGCATTACTGCACCCTTACCAAATTGACGTTCGATTTGACTTAGCGCCGCATCGAGGGCTTTTTGTTTGTTTGCATCCATGAGGTTCACCTTTTTTTGGGCTTTAAGCCTAAGCTTTAGTCTTTTTTAACACTGTAATTACATACAGTTACTGTTTGTATGTACAGTATTAAAACACACCTACAAAAAAGTGCAAGGCTTAATAGTTAAATAGGCATTACTACTGGCTAATTAACCCCTTTAAAGCCATACACACCGCATCACTTTGGATATTTTTTCGACTACCTTGAAAGTGGTGCAGTTGGCTAGTCACCACCAACCCGCCTTGAGACCATGCAATCCAAACACTTCCCACAGGTTTTTCTGTAGTACCTCCATCAGGCCCAGCAATGCCGCTCACTGCTACACACACACTTGCAGCCATTGCCTGACAACCACCTATTGCCATAGCTTCAACCACTTCCTTACTGACCGCCCCATGTGCTTTAATTGCCTCCGCTTCAACGCCAAGTAGATTGATTTTGGCATCATTACTGTAGCTAATAATACCCCCGTTAAACCATGCTGAGCTTCCAGGAAGCGCAGTCAGTGCGGCACCAATCGCGCCCCCGGTGCACGACTCTGCTGTGGCTAGGGTAAGGCCCTTTGCCACAAATACGCGGGCCACTTCAATAGCCAGATCTTCACTTTGGGTCGGGTCTAAAACTAATTTACTTTGCATGAGCTAAACACCATTATTACAACAGTAGTATTGGCTGGCGCCAATATGGAAGTCACTATGAACCCAGATTGCACTTGAGAGCAAGTTTAAATTGCTCGAATTGGGGTGCTTCTAGTAACATGGGTCCCCTAGCTTTCGTCATCTTACCCGCGAGATCATCTTCATGGTAGTCACTAGTACAATTAGCAACCATACCCCCATGATGCAACAGTATTTGGGTATTAAAAGTGATCACCCGAACGATCTGGTTTTTTATCGCATGGGCGACTTTTACGAAATGTTTTATGACGATGCAAAAGATGCTTCACAGTTACTCGACATATCCTTGACGTCTAGGGGGCAGTCTGCGGGGCAACCAATACCTATGTGTGGTATTCCATACCATGCGGCTGAAGGCTATATTGCTAAAATCGTCAATGCTGGTCGCTCCGTAGCGGTCGCGGAGCAAATTGGCGACCCCGCTACCAGTAAGGGCCCTGTAGATAGAAAAGTGGTTCGTGTAGTTACCCCCGGAACCCTGACAGACGAAGCCTTAATGAATGCTGACCGGGATCACTTACTCACTGCCGTTTGCCAGTTAGATGACACCTTTGGCATTGCCAGCTTAGACATGAGTAGTGGGCGCTTTACTTTAGTAGAAGCCAACACAGTAGACCAATTACAGACCCAATTACAACGCTTGAGACCGGCAGAGCTGTTGTTTGAGGAGACCAGCCATGTAATTGATCACATACAGGAATGGGCCTGCCGGCGCTCACAGCCCAGTTGGAACTTTATCTTTGACACAGCTCAACGATTACTTTGCCACCAGTTTAACACCCGTGATTTAAGCGGCTTTGGTTGCGATGGAATGAAGGCGGCTATCTGTGCTGCGGGGTGTTTGTTGAATTATGCTAAGGAATCCCAAAAAGGAGACCTGCCTCATTTACGCAACTTACAAGTAGAGCTGCCTCAAAATACTCTTATTCTTGATGGCCCGAGCCGAAAGAATTTAGAAATAGATCACAACATTAACGGGGGTGAACAACATACTCTTGCCGCAGTATTGGATACCACAGCCACACCGATGGGAGGTAGACTTTTACGTCGCTGGCTTAATAACCCTTTAAGAGACATTAATATTCTTGAACAGCGACAAGATTTTATTAGCCATGCCATTGCTAGTGAAAACCCAGAAGATCTGCAGCAAAGCCTCAAACCAATTGGGGACATGGAGCGCATCTTGTCTCGCATCGCCCTAAGGTCTGCACGCCCTCGGGATTTATCTCGTCTTTGTGTCAGCCTCACTGCGCTGCCCAACATACAAACCTTGTTACAGTCTTTGGAGGCTATCAAAGCCAGATCCTTAGCTAAAAACATTAGCGAATTTGCATCGATTGTTAACTTGCTAATGGCCGCTATTGTCGACAATCCACCCGTCGTTATCCGAGATGGTGGGGTGATAGCGGAGGGTTATGATACAGAATTAGATGAACTCCGGGGCCTGAGCCAAAATGCAGGTCAATTCTTGCTTGATTTAGAAATCCAAGAGCGAGAACGCACAGGGCTATCCACCCTAAAAGTTGGCTACAATCGTGTACATGGTTATTACATTGAAATAAGTAGATTACAATCTGGCCAAGCGCCTACTGAATATGTCCGTAGACAGACTCTAAAAAACGCTGAGCGGTTTATCACCCCAGAGCTTAAGGCCTTTGAAGATAAAGCCTTAAGCAGTAAAAGCCGAAGTTTAGCCCGCGAGAAGGCCCTATATGAAGCTTTAGTAGAAGAGTTAGCCAAACACCTACCACAACTGCAGTGCTCCTCCGATGGCATTTGTGAGCTTGATGTGCTGTGCTGTCTTGCTGAACGAGCTCTATGTTTAAATCTGAACCAACCAAGCTTAAAAGACGAACCTGGCATCAGCATCACTCAGGGCAGACACTTGGTTGTTGAGCAATTGATTACAAATCCGTTTGTGGCGAACGACACCCACTTGTCTGACACCAAGAGCATGATGATGATTACAGGCCCAAATATGGGTGGTAAGTCCACTTACATGAGGCAAGTAGCTTTGATCGTGATCATGGCCCAAATTGGCTCGTACGTACCCGCATTAGAAGCAAAAATTGGCATTGTAGATCGAGTTTTCACTCGCATGGGCAGTAGTGATGATCTTGCTGGTGGCCGCTCAACCTTTATGGTCGAGATGACAGAAACTGCTAACATTCTCAATAATGCCAGCGCTAAAAGCCTCGTTTTAATGGATGAGGTCGGCCGGGGTACTAGCACTTTTGATGGCTTGTCTTTAGCCTGGTCCTGCGCCCTAAACCTAGCAAGAGACATTGGTGCTTTAACTCTTTTTGCAACCCACTACTTTGAAATGACACAACTAGCAGATCAACTAAATCAAGTAAAAAACGTGCATTTAGATGCCACAGAACATGATGACAATATTATTTTTATGCATAAAGTATTACCTGGGCCTGCAAGTCAAAGTTATGGCCTGCAAGTGGCTAAGTTAGCTGGTGTGCCGCATCAAGTAATAAGCGAAGCTAGACAGAAGCTACATTATTTAGAAAAAAACGATAGCCTGAACATTGCAAAAAATCCAATTGAAAAACCGATACAGACAGAGTTATTTAGCCAATTAGCCCACCCAATTGAATCACTTTTAGAAGCTAACAAAGCAGACGAACTGACACCTCGACAAGCACTGGACCTCATTTACCAAATGCACCAGCTTTTGCGTAGTTAGTTGATTAAAGTTTGGCATCCAACACATCTAAACTGCTAAGGCCCTCTGTTTCGAGCGTATGACGCAGGCATCGTAGCGCTCCTACTTGAATTTGGCGAACTCTTTCCCGGGTGAGTCCCATCTGCTTGCCTAAACTTTCGAGCGTACTAACACTGCAACCTCGTAGGCCAAAACGGTGACAAATAACATCTTTTTGAAGATCGCTGAGTCGATCTAGCCACTGCTCCATGTTAGACATTAAGTTGGTGTCTACTACGAATTTTTCGGGGTCTTGGTTTACTGTGTCTGGTATGCTTTCTAGCAGTGTTGTATTGCTGTTAGGGCCCAAGGTGTTATCCACCGAACCGACCCTATCATTTAAGTTAAGCACTGTGCTAACCTGCTTTACAGGCTTGCCGAGGTAATTGGCTATTTCTTCTGGGATTGGCTCATGATTTAACGTTTGGGTAAGTTCTCTGGAGGCTCGCAAATAAGTATTTAATTCCTTTACCACATGGATTGGCAAACGAATAATACGTGCTTGATTCATGATCGCTCGCTCAATTGTCTGGCGAATCCACCATGTGCCGTAGGTCGAAAACCGAAAGCCTCTTTCGGGATCAAACTTCCCCACGGCGTGGATCAAACCTAAATTACCTTCTTCGATTAGGTCTAACAGAGTGAGCCCACGGTTAACATAGCGGCGTGCAATTTTAACCACAAGCCTTAAGTTGCTTTCAATCATACGATGGCGAGCTTGCTCATTACCCTTTAACGCTAGGCGAGCAAAGTATTGCTCTTCTTCAGCCGTCAATAAGGCACAAAAGCCAATCTCACCTAAATATAGATTAGTTGGGTCTTTAAAATCGGTGTCTTTATTAACATACTTGCCAGTAGACTTATATTTCGCATACTCCGATTCACTGCGTTGCTTATGCGCTTCTTCAAGAGATAATTTTCGCATCATTAGACCAACCTAATAACTAGCTACCGTCATTAAAGACTGCACAGTAGTTTTGTTGTGAACAAATTATAGCTCCGGCAAATACCTCAGTGGATTAACAGGCTTACCATCTTTACGAATTTCGAAATGCAGTCTTGGATCCAATTGGGGCCCCTTGCCTACTTCCGCTATAATTTGGCCTGCATTCACAGTGGCGCCTTCAACCACCAAAATGCGGCTGTTGTAGGCATATGCACTAAGAAAGGTATTGTTATGTTTCACCACAACGAGCTTTCCGTAGCCTTGAATACCACTACCAGCATATACTATTATTCCACTAGATGCCGCTTTTACTGGTTTACCCAAGCTTGATGATAAATCGATCCCATTAAAAGCGTTACCTTTATTAGAAAAGTTTTTCAGCACTTTTCCCTTTAATGGCCAAGCCCACATAACAGACGATGGCCCCAAATATGCGATTTCTTGGTTTATTTTATAGATTTTTGCCGAGGTTTTTGAAACAGGAGGCGTTTTTTTCGCTATAGATTTTGCCTCATATGTTGTTTTTTTAGCATTCATAATCGGCTTTTTAACTGATTTTTTTGCAGCAGGTTGGCTCACCAAATAATTACTATTAGTATCATTAAAGTAAATTACTTGCCCTACATAAATGGTGTAAGGAGAACTAATGCCATTCACTTTTGCTAACTTTTTATAATCCCAACCAAAACGCCAAGCAATTGCAAACATGGTGTCGCCAGGCCTCACTTGGTATGGTGCAAGAGTAGTTTTTGATTTATTACCCGCTGAAAGTTCAGCAGTAGTGCTGAGACCTAGCTCTTGCACTGGAGCATATTGACTAGCACTGCAACCGGCAAGCAAAGACCCAACCGCACCAAGGATACATCCCCTTATAAACCACAATAACCCAGTGTTAGAGCGCATGCTTAAGCCGCCAGGTCATGCAGTTGGATACGACCAAACTTAGCTACTAGCAAACCTGCCAAGCAACAAACTGTTAAGCACCAAACAAGTTGACTATCAGTACCAGTGATTTGGCTATACACCCAGGGCATAAGGTTCTCTTGCTGCAGTGGCACTTCTAATCCTGCACTATTTAAACGGTAGGTGACTGTGTATTTCCATGGCCACAATTTAACCACGGAGCCCATCATTAGCCCCGCCAAAAGGCTCATCACCGCTGCAGTGTAGGACTTTAGCAAATAACTGATGAGCCGACTGAAGGCAATTAGACCAAAAATACAGCCTAGCGCGAAGATAGTAATGATCTGAACATCTAATGCAGCTAGACGAGCGATCAAAAATGGATAAATGCCCAGCATTAGTAATATAAAACTACCAGAAACACCGGGCAAAATCATCGCACTAATAGCCAAGGCGCCTGCACCCATCAACCACAAGTGACCCCAGCCAGAAAAGCCATCAATCGGCTGTAACATAGGCACAGTGGCCAAAGCCACACTGACTAAACATCCTGATACAAGCCAGCCCATCCGCAGCTGGCTTTGAACATATAGCTCTTTTAACAACAGCACGCTTGCAACAACGATTAACCCAAAAAATAAACTCCACATAACCAAAGGCTGAACAAGTAAAAGCCAAGTAATTAGCTTAGACAGTAGCAATAGCGAACTTGCCATGCCAAGGCCAAGGTTAGCTAAAAATAAGCCATCAACATAGTGCCAAGCCTTAGCTACCTGCCAGGTTATAACCAGCTTTAATAAATGCAGGTCAAAGTGACCAATTGCGCTTAATAAGCGGCCATAAATACCACTTAACAGAGCCACAGTGCCACCTGATATGCCGGGAACTAAATCCGCAGCGCCCATAAGTAAGCCTGTAGTGAATGTTCGCCATTGTATAAGTGTGGTTTTTACCGTCATCATATTAGTCCATTAACTAAGGGCACAAAATTAGCTGCTTCTACTTTTTGTTTGCTAAAGTGGTTACCAGAACGAGTTATTTTTAATAGGCATTGGTCATCGTCACCTACGGGGATGATCATACATCCCCCTTCAGCCAGCTGCCATTGTAGTGCTTGAGGCACTGTTGACGGAGCCGCAGTGACTATAATACCGTCGAAAGGCTCACGGGCGGGCCATCCTTCGTAACCATCTCCGTGTTTATAAACCACATTATCAATATCCATTGCCTGCAAGCGGTGTCTAGCTCTATTTAACAAGGGTTCAATGCGTTCCATAGTTAAAACTTTTGGCACCAGCTGGGCCAAGATACAGGTTTGGTATCCCGAACCGGTGCCTATTTCTAATACTTTTTTAGCAGGGCAAGAAGCTAACAAAAGTTCACTCATACGGGCAACCGTATAGGGGCGTGATAGGGTTTGATTATGGCCAATAGGTAAAGACTTATCTTCATAAGCTCTATGGGCTAGAGCCTCGTCTAAGAACAAATGGCGAGGAGTTGATCGCATCACCTCTAACACCCTAACATCCTGCACACCCAGTCCCCTCAACACCTCCACTAAACGCTCTCGCGTTCGCTGAGAGGTCATACCTATGCCTTGCCTGTTAGCAACTGTTCGCTTTGGATCTGTCACACTGTAGCGCATTAAAAAGTGCCTCTGAGCCAATGAGTCACAGTATCAAAAGCCCCATGGCAAGCCATATCTGGTGATAAGGGCGTGACTGACACATAGCCATGCTCAATGGCATGAAAGTCAGTGCCTTCACTGGCATCCTTAACCTTGCCTACAGGACCTATCCAGAAACATTGATGCCCTCTTGGGTCTTTGGCATCAATTGCAGAAGCGCCAATCTCTCGGCTACCCAAGCGGGTCACTTTGATGCCTTTAATTTGGTCATAGGGCAGGTCTGGAACGTTGACATTAATAATGCAGCGCGGTGGCAGATCAAGATTCTGTATACCAGTCATTAGCTGCCTGGCCACTTTTGCAGCAGCAGTAAAGTGAACTTTACCCACTAAAGATACTGCCATTGCATGGTGGGCAAGATAGCGACCTTCCATTGCAGCTGCAACTGTGCCTGAATAAAGCACGTCATCGCCTAGGTTAGCCCCATGATTTATACCAGAAACTACCATATCAGGGGTAATGTCTAGAGCTCCATTAATACCCAAGTGCACACAGTCTGCAGGGGTGCCATCTATGCCAAAAAAACCATTCTCCTGAGGAATGACCCTTACTGGGCGCGAGAGGGTTAACGAATTACTAGCGCCACTCAAATCTCGGTCAGGGGCAATGACCGTCACTTGATGATCCTTTGTAAGTTGCTGTACTAGGTGCGATAGACCTTCAGCATGGACCCCATCGTCATTAGAGATCAGAAGTTGCATCGTATGATTCCTTATCTTGAGTGCTTTTTTCAGTCGTTATTAGGGTTGTTCTACTTGGGCTATTTCTCGCACTAATGCAGTAGCATAGCTGCCACGCATCAAATGGAAATTTAATTCCAACACTTCATCTTCACACCAGCGCCAACTAAAGTCTTTTGGCCATAGGCGTAAACTCCGCCTTTGAGCAGTCAGGTCTAGCTCTATCAAAGCCTGTATCCAGGGCTCCCAAGGGGCTAGTGTTTGCGCTTCATACACACTTGCTGGGGTTGTCAAAAGATTACTAGCACGCCCAGCCATGACACCAGTAGGTGCTAAATCTCCAGCATCAATGCGCTGTTGAACATCAGCCAAGTCAGTTGGCGCACAGGCATCAAATTGGCTAAAGCCGTCACTAAACATGCAGCGTTCACCAACAGATGCGGTTAGCCAAGAGCCATCTTGTACACGGTGGCTTAAAAGTTGGTTGAATAGGTAGGAGCGAATTGATGACAATGCCATGCCACGCTTAAAGCGATCTTTTATACGTTTACCCTGAACCATCGACAAAGCAAGGCTAAGATTCCCACCCTGGCGTCCAAACCGTTGATCACCAAAATAGTTAGGCGCTCCTTGCTGAGTAATGATGGACAGCTTTTGTTCTAAAGCCTCACTGGGTTTTATATTGCGTAAACGTATAGCAAAAAAGTTACCTTGATGCACACCCGTTTTTAGTTTCCTCTGATGTCTAACTACTTGATGTAGGTATACCTCTGGGCTTTGTAATTGTTGCCAATCTGGGTCTACAGCTTCGGCTTTTCCTGGTAAGTGCACCCCAAACCACTGTCGCGTAATACCTCTGCGGTCTTTTAATCCCGAGTAGTTCACTTGCCTAGCCGGCACACCCGCAAGTTTAGCAATATTACGCGCTAGAAAATCTGTATTAGTATCCGTTTTAGTAATGTCTAAATACACATGCTCTCCTTCACCACAGGGCTCATAACCTAGGTCCTCTGTGACTAAGAAATCGCTACAATGGGCTTTAATATGCGCCTTAGACTGGGGCACACCGGACGCATGGGCCCACTCAACAGGCCACTGCAGCGGCAGTAATTCCGAGCTATTCATTAATCTTCCACAAGTTGGTAAAAGGTTTCATCTGGTTTGACCATGCCAAGATCGTGCCGAGCACGCTCTTCAATAGCAGCGATCCCCTGCTTGAGGTCCAATACCTCCGCATGGAGCTGTCGATTACGCTCAGACAAAGTCGCATTAACCGTTTCCTGACTCTCGATCTTTCCCTGCAGGCGCGCAACCTCAAGCAAACCAGACTGCCCCCACCAAAGGCTGTATTGCATGGCAACTAAGGCGACTAAAATTATTCCAACTAACCATTTCATAAATATATCAACAAAAAAGGGAGCTAACCTTAGCTATTATTAGCCAACGTGAGCTCCCTAGACGAGGTCAATAATTATTATTGGCCTTTGATTTCCTGACGTCCACGATAAGGGGCGTCAGCACCTAGTTCCTGCTCTATTCGTAGTAAGCGATTATACTTAGCTACTCGATCTGAGCGACACAGTGACCCCGTTTTAATTTGGCCTGCGGCAGTGGCTACAGCCAAATCAGCAATAGTTGTATCTTCTGTTTCGCCAGAGCGATGAGAAATAACTACGCTAAAACCAGCTTGCTGAGCCATCTTAATTGCTGCTAAAGTTTCGCTAAGAGTGCCAATTTGATTAAACTTGATCAAAATAGAGTTGCCAATACCTTGCTCAATGCCACGGTTCAATATTTTCGTATTAGTAACAAACAAGTCGTCACCAACTAACTGAATACGGTCACCACATTTTTGGGTAAGATCTAGCCAACCTTCCCAATCACTTTCATCCATTCCATCTTCAATTGAGATGATAGGGTGTTTATGGGTTAGGTCAGTTAGGTAATCAGCAAAACCAGCTGCATCAAAGGACTTACCTTCACCACTTAGATTATAGGTGCCGTTATCATAAAATTCAGAAGCAGCACAATCCAAAGCTAAGGTCACATCCTTGCCCAGTTCATAGCCAGCATACGCTACTGCTTCGGCAATAACATCCAGTGCAGCTTCGTTTGAAGGTAAGTTAGGAGCAAAACCACCTTCATCACCCACAGCCGTGCTTAACCCCCTTTGGCTGAGGACTTTTTTGAGGGAGTGAAAGATTTCAGCACCACAGCGCAGCGCTTCTGAAAAAGTAGGAGCATTGACTGGCTGCACCATAAACTCTTGAATATCTACATTATTATCAGCGTGTTCGCCACCATTGATGATGTTCATCATCGGCACAGGCATGCTGTATTGACCTGCAGTGCCGTTGAGTTCAGCAATATGTGCATATAGAGGAATACCTTTGTACACCGCTGCCGCTTTAGCCGCCGCCAAGGACACTGCAAGAATAGCATTGGCGCCCAGCACTTCTTTGTTTTCTGTGCCATCCAATTCGATCATGGCCAAATCTAGGGCCTGCTGATCGGTTGCGTCCATGCCTTTTAAACGCTCCAAAATAGAACCATGAATACCCGCAATAGCATTCCTGACACCTTTGCCTAAATAACGAGATTGATCACCATCCCGGAGCTCTAAAGCCTCTCTGGAACCGGTGGATGCACCAGAAGGTGCGCAGGCAGTACCAAAAGCACCACCCGCTAACAAAACATCTGCTTCAATAGTAGGGTTGCCCCGAGAGTCCAACACTTCCCTTGCCTGAATGTCGGCAATAAATTGGTCCAAAATATTCTCCTGTTAATAAATTAGATTAAACACTTGCTTATGCAATCGTTTACTTTTCAGCCTCAATAATCGCCGCACCAACAAACCCCTCAAACAAACCATGTCCACTGCGAGGAGTTGAAGTAAATTCTGGGTGAAATTGACAGGCTACAAACCAAGGATGATCCTCTATTTCTACCATTTCAACTAAACTGCCATCCATCGAGCGACCGGAAACTTTTAGCCCTGCTGTTTCCAGCTGCTCAATAAAGGTATTGTTCACCTCATAACGATGACGATGACGCTCAGTGATCACTTCTTGTTTATAGGATTGGTGAGCCAAAGAACCCACTTGCAAACGGCATTGCTGGGCACCTAAGCGCATTGTGCCGCCTAAGTCTGAGGATTCTGAACGCTGTTCAACTTGACCAGATTTGTCTTTCCATTCAGTAATCAAACCGACCACACAATGCTCTGAACTTGCATCAAACTCACTACTATTAGCGTCCATCCAACCAGCCACATTACGAGCGAATTCAATCACCGCGACCTGCATACCAAGACAAATACCTAAATAGGGTATTTTGTTCTCACGGGCGTACTGTACGGTCTTTATTTTACCTTCTGTTCCTCTTTCTCCAAACCCGCCAGGCACTAATATCGCATCAACACCCTCTAACAATGCAACCCCTTGGGTTTCAATGTCTTCAGAATCAATATAGCGAGTATTAACCTTGGTATGAGATTTAATACCTGCATGGCTAATGGCTTCAATTAAAGATTTGTAGGCGTCTAATAACTCCATGTACTTGCCAACCATAGCAATAGTGACTTCACGCTGAGGATTTAGTTTGGCTTGTGCTACTGCATCCCATTCAGTTAGATCTGCTTCGTTGCAGTGCAAACCAAAACGCTCAGTAACGATAGAGTCTAAGCCTTGTGACTTTAATAAACTGGGGATGGTGTAAATGCTCTCTGCATCAGGTAATGAAATAACTGCACGTTGTTCAACGTTAGTGAATAGGGCTATTTTGCTTCGCTCTGGGGCTTCAATAGCTACTTCAGACCTGCACACTAAAATATCTGGCTGAATTCCAATAGAACGTAATTCTTTTACCGAGTGCTGAGTAGGCTTAGTTTTAGTTTCACCAGCGGTCGCAATATAAGGCACTAATGTAAGGTGCATAAAGAGTGCACGATTAGAACCCAGTTCAAATTTCATTTGCCGGATTGCTTCTAAAAAGGGCTGGGATTCTATATCACCAACAGTTCCACCAATTTCAACTAATGCAATTTCAGCACCTTTAGAGCCTTCATATACTCGGCGCTTAATTTCATCAGTGATGTGTGGGATAATTTGAACTGTGCCACCTAAATAGTCGCCACGTCGCTCTTTGCGCAACACATGCTCATAAACGCGCCCTGCAGTAAAGTTATTCCTTTTAGACATTTTAGTATCAATAAACCGCTCATAATGACCTAAATCTAAGTCTGTTTCAGCGCCATCTTCTGTGACAAACACCTCACCGTGTTGAAACGGGCTCATGGTGCCAGGGTCCACATTAATATATGGATCTAATTTCAACATGGTTACGTTGAGGCCCCTAGCCTCGAGGATAGCAGCCAAAGATGCCGACGCAATACCTTTACCCAAAGAAGATACAACACCGCCAGTAACGAAGATGAAACGAGTCATGAAATGCCCTATGTCTTATGTGACGCACTATGCGCCGATGTAAACTAAAACACGTTAGAGCAACCACACAAAAGCACCGCAACCATGGCGAATACATGCCCACTACTTAATAAGTGGATAGGTTCTCTAACGTTTATAAATTTTTTGACGCGGAAAATAGGCCCTGATTTCAGGTTTTATTTTCCGACTTTAGATGGGAGTGTAGGATACCAGAAGAGCACAATCGGAACAATCAAAAGCTGCATTTTAAGTCGCCCTTTGCCAGCACCAAGCCGGTGTGCCTAAGTCTGTTTCAAAACCCGAATTTATCCATAAATGTGCCACCATGGCGAGCCTTCCGTTAACATAAAACAAAGGTATATAATCTCGCTCCCATGCTGGCACCTTAGCTTCTTGTAATAGTTTTTTGAGGCTCTGGCTGTGCATCCTCCCCATAGGTTTGCAACGCTCACCACCAGTTCTAAAACGCCACTCTATAACATCACCTACAACTAGAGCCAAACCAACCTTAGCACCGTGGTTAAGGCAAAGAACCCCCTCGGGTAAGGCCACTGATCCCTGCAATATGGTTTGGAGCTCCATAGTAAACGCGCCACTGGTCACTGTGCCACTCGGCTGTTCAGTTTGTTGCATCAGCAATAAATGGCCTTGATTACGACGCAAGCACCAGTTATCACCGAGTTTTAGGTAGGGCTGAGCGTCTGGAGCGCTGTGGAGAAAGTCTTTATCAATACCACGCAGTAATGCATAGTCGGGCATCGGCACTTGTTTCTGAGCCAACCAATAGCGCAATAAGTTATGCCGCCTTGGTCGGCTAAGGGCTGTGACATCAGCACAGGGTAAGCACTCACCTACGTTAGTCTCTTTGCGCATCAGTATAAAATCAGCAGCACCTACTTCATCTAATAAAGCCTGCGTATCGCTCATTAAAGCTGTTACTGTGGCTGCACGCTGATCTAATGCTGGCCACCGGTGGCGCAGCCTTGGCATTACTTGGTTCCGTAAATAATTACGATCAAAGTGAGTATTTTGATTGCTTGGGTCTTCACACCAAGAAAGGTGATGGTGTTTTGCGTAATCATAAAGATCTATTTGACGAACATGCAACATTGGCCTAACTAAACGACCCAGCCCGAGCAACCGTTCCTGAGGCATTGCCCGCAGACCTGCTACTCCAGCACCGCGCAGCAGCCGAAGAAATAGTGTTTCAGTTTGGTCATCCGCGTGCTGCCCTAATAAAAGCACCTCACCTAACTGGACATGTTCTTTAAAGACACTGTAGCGCGCATTGCGAGCTGCCGCTTCGACTCCAAGCTCGCGCAGCTCTTGCGGGCATAAAACAACCTTATGGCTAATACAATTTAAGCCGTAATCTTGGCATTTATTTTCAACATCTTGCTGCCATTGATCTGCTTGTGATTGCAGACTATGGTTAATATGTAGGACGCGCATGGGGGGGCAGTGATGATCCTGCTGAAGGAGGGTAAGCGCATGAAGCAGGCACATAGAGTCCAACCCACCACTCACCGCAACCACCCAGCTTGTGGCTTGAAAGTAAGTTTCCAAGCCACCTGCATCGGTAACTAGATGGTGATGAGTGAATGCCATGGGGGGGGATTAGGCGCTAACGAGCGTCCTAAGAGCTTAATCCATAGGACATTAGGCGTTTGTATCGACGATCTAAGAGTGCTTCAGTTTCCATTGATTCCAGTTCAGCTAATTGGCTAATTAATGTCGACTTGAGACTGGCTGAGACTAATTCAGCATCTCTATGGGCGCCACCTAAAGGCTCTTTGATTACGTGATCCACCAAACCCAAGTCATATAAACGGCCAGAGGTAATCCCCATAGCATTAGCCGCGTCAGAGGCATAGTCAGCACTTTTCCAGAGAATAGAGGCGCAACCTTCTGGAGAAATAACTGAGTAAGTGGAGTATTGCAACATATTCAGCTGATCACATACACCAATGGCCAAAGCACCACCAGAGCCACCTTCACCAATAAC
>DCAT01000036.1:15038-15314 GCA_002312935.1 Oceanospirillaceae bacterium UBA1126
GCTATCGCCTCACTTTGGCCGCGCTCTTCAGCATCAATTCCAGGATAGGCACCTGGCGTATCAATAAAGGTAAGGATAGGCATATTGAAGCGTTCAGCCATATGCATCATACGCAAGGCCTTGCGGTAACCTTCAGGCCGAGGCATTCCAAAGTTACGGGCCACTTTTTCTTTAGTGGAACGGCCTTTTTCTTGACCCATAACCATCACAGCTTTACCATTTAAACGAGCAATACCGCATACCATAGCTTGGTCATCACCAAAGTGACGATCACCA
>DCAT01000170.1 GCA_002312935.1 Oceanospirillaceae bacterium UBA1126
GTGTCGCCAACTCCTTACCTTAAGCGCCCCACCTACCGCTATACTATGCAGCAATGACGTACTCGCAACAGGGGCTTTACTAGAGTGCCAAGCCAGTAGCATTGAAGTACCAGGCAGCGTATCGATTACAGGGTTTGATGACTTGGCCATTAGTGCCAACCTAACCCCAAGCCTCACCACTATGCATATTCCCTTTAAACTCATGGGTCAGCGTGCAGCACAATACCTAATAGACCGCTTAGCCGGAGCAACTCCCCAAGCCCAACAGCAACTGGAGGTAGAGTTGCGGCTTAGGCATTCCACTGCGTCACCAAAAGCGGTTTGATTCAATGAGTAGTGCTCACAAAAAAGCCCCAGTAGGTAAAACCTAGTGGGGCTTTTTTAATGACCTGTTAGCTTAGAATAAGCCTATAATATCGCCATTTTCATTGATATCGATTACTTCAGCAGCGGGTTTCTTAGGAAGCCCAGGCATGGTCATTACGTCACCAGCTAGAACCACAATAAAACCAGCACCGGCAGATAAACGCACTTCACGAAGTGGGATATCAAACCCAGTAGGACGGCCCTTTAAGGCAGGGTCTGTAGAGAAAGAATACTGCGTTTTAGCCATACAGATAGGCAAGTTGCCATAACCCGCTTTTTCTAGCGCTGTGAAACGGTCACGAAGCTTCTGGTCACCTTGAATGTTGTCGGCGCCGTATATCTTTTGAGCTACAGTTTTAACCTTATCCCAAAGTGGCATGTCGTCTTCATACAAGTAGTGGAAGTCGTTCTCATGGTTTTCTACCAAATCAACAACAGCCTCTGCTAGTTCAATAGCACCTTTGCCGCCATCTGCCCAGTGATTCGCTTCAATCACTTGAACACCTAGGTAATCACACTTGGCTTGAACAGTTTTTACTTCTTCGTCGGTGTCAGTAACAAACTTATTAACAGCAACCACTACAGGAAGACCAAACTGGTGAATGTTTTCAATGTGCTTTTTAAGGTTTTCAACACCTTTAGCAACCGCTTCTAGGTTTTCGTTGTTAACGTCTTTAAGGGGAACACCACCGTGCAACTTAAGTGCACGAATAGTAGCAACAATAACAACAGCACTTGGAGTGATACCGGCTTTACGACATTTAATGTCTAGGAACTTCTCGGCACCCAAGTCAGCACCAAAACCAGCTTCGGTTACAGTGTATTCGCTTAGCTTCATAGACAAACGTGTAGCAACCACAGAGTTACAACCGTGAGCAATGTTAGCAAATGGGCCACCGTGCACAAATGCAGGCGTGTGCTCTAGCGTTTGTACAAGGTTAGGGCTGAAGGCGTCTTTTAACAACACAGTCATCGCACCATGAACTTTTAGGTCACGCGCAGTAACAGGCTTCTGGTCACGCGTGTAACCCACAACCGCGTCACCGAGCTTCTCTTTAAGTTCAGCTAGAGTGTTAGCCAAGCAAAAAATAGCCATTACTTCTGAAGCTACGGTGATATCAAAACCACTTTCGCGAGGAATACCATGAGCAGGGCCACCAAGGCCAATGGTAACGTTGCGTAGAGCACGATCGTTCATGTCCATTACGCGCTTCCATTCAATGCGTCGTGGGTCTATGTTCAGTTCATTACCTTGCTGAAGATGGTTGTCAATAGCGGCAGAAAGCAAGTTATGCGCTAGGCCAATGGCATGGAAATCGCCAGTGAAGTGCAAGTTAATGTCTTCCATTGGAACAACTTGAGCGTAACCGCCACCTGCTGCACCACCCTTAACGCCAAAGCAAGGGCCAAGAGAAGGCTCACGAAGACATACAGACGTTTGCTTACCAATTTGATTCAAGGCATCGCCCAAACCGATAGTGGTCGTCGTCTTGCCTTCACCAGCTGGAGTTGGGTTAATAGCCGTTACTAGTATCAGCTTGCCATCTTTGCGGTCTTTAACGCTCTTGATGAACTCAGGGCTGATTTTAGCCTTGATTTTGCCATACATTTCTAGATCATCAATATCGATGTTCAACTTAGCAGCAACTTCAGCAATCGGACGTTTCTCGGCAGCGCGAGCAATGTCGATGTCGGACAAGTAAGTCTTAGACATGATTTTACCTTGGAATTTAAATTGAGCCAATTGGGCATCAATTTGTGGTTATTTTACCCATTTTGCACAAGCGCAAAGTGGGCGACGAGAATCTTGGTGGGAAATATTACGCTTTTGTAAATTAACTACATACTTAAAAGCGACCTAACATTAGCCCTAAAGTCACCCACTATGACGCCTATAAGAAACACAAGTCAAACAGCTTTCCGAAAGGAAACTTAGCCCCTATTTGGCTCCATTTTGTTACCCTTTTTAGCGCTCATAGCAGGTCGCTCTGAGCGTTAGGCGTTGCGGCCTTTTTAATATTACATTGGGCAATCATTAATCGCTATTGACCAATATTTATTCGTATTTAATCAAGTTGAACTAAAAACTCTAAGGCATAGTAGTAGCTAGCCACGACATTTAAACAACCTCAGTTAGCATCCACATAAGAGCGGTTCATGGATAACGACATTTACCTTACTAAACACTACCGAACGTACGCACCGGGTGAAGCCATAGACTGTCCTCTTGCCCTGTTTAACGACAAGGTTCGTGAAGAATGGATTGATTATAATGGCCATATGAGTGAGTCTTTTTACTTATATGCCATGGGAGAGGCTTCTGATGCGTTATTTCGCTACATTGGTATTAACGAAGCTTACCGTGCATCAGGCTCTTCTTTTTACACCGTAGAGACACACATTAACTATTACCAAGAAGTATCAAAGGGAGAACCCCTGCGTTTTACTACTCAGGTCTTAGGTTTTGACACTAAACGCCTGCACTTTTTCCACCATATGTATCATGGAAACACCGGGGACTTACTGGCAACTACAGAGCAAATGTTGCTACATGTTGACATGAATACGTCCTCTGCTGCACCCATTAAGCCTCACGTATTAGCCGTGTTAGAACAAATTTGGCAAGCCCATCGGCAGTTACCTGCACCCAAACAGAAGGGTCGGGTAATGGCTGTTCCACCCACTAAAAAAGTATAGCCAAAGAAAAATAAAAAAGCCAAACTCACTCATAAATCATCCGCCTTAGAGAAGACCAGATCATGGATTTTAGCCTCACCAACGAACAACAGATGATCATCGACACCCTTAAGACCTTTGTCGAGCAAGAGCTCTACCCTCATGAAGCAGAGGTAGAAAAAACGAATGAGATTCGCCCTGAGTTGTATGCACAAATTAAACAAAAGGCCCTAGACTTGGGTCTGTATGCAGCTAATATGCCAGAAGAACATGGTGGGGCTGGGGTAGACAGTTTAACCCTTTGCTTAATGGAGCGTGAGTTGGGCCGTGCCAATTTTGGTTTGCAGTACATTGTTGGCCGCCCAAGCAACATTTTACTTGCCTGTAAAGGTGACCAGATTGAAAATTACCTTCATGCCAGTATCCGTGGCGAAAAGGTAGATTGTTTAGCCCTAACTGAGCCCAACGCGGGTTCAGACGTTCGCTCGATGCAGTGCCGTGCTGAACGTGATGGCGATGACTTTATTATTAATGGCACCAAACACTTTATTAGCCATGCCGATGTGGCTGATTTTGTTATTTTGTTCGCGGCAAGTGGCGTAGAGCAAACACCACGGGGCCCTAAAAAGAAGATCACCAGCTTTCTGGTGGATATAGGGACCCCAGGCTTCACTGTAGAGCCAGGTTACAACAGTGTATCCCATCGTGGTTATCACAACTGCATCCTTAATTTTGATAACTGCCGCGTGCATAAGTCTCAAGTATTAGGTGAAGAAGATCATGGGTTTGACGTGGCTAATCAGTGGTTAGGTGCAACCCGTCTTTCTGTTGCCGCTATGTGCTTAGGCCGCGCTGAAAGAGCCTTAGAGATTGCCACAGAATGGGCCGCTAACCGTAAACAATTTGGCCAAACCATTGGTAAGTTTCAGGGCGTGTCTTTTAAGCTGGCTGATATGGCTACCGAACTTAAAGCGGCAGAATTGCTCACCATGTATGCTGCTTGGAGAGACTGCACTGGTGAAATGACAGATTCTGATGCTGCTATGGCCAAACTAAAAGCCACAGAAATGCTAGCCATGGTGTCTGATGAGGCTATACAAATTTTGGGTGGCATGGGCCTGATGGATGAATTGCCCCTAGAGCGGATCTGGCGCGACCACCGTGTAGAGCGGATTTGGGACGGCACTAGCGAAATTCAACGGCATATTATTTCTCGTGCCATGCTTCGGCCCTTAGAAGCATAACTAGGCGCCGGTACCCGCATGATAAATAAACAACGATTACGGCGCTTATTGGCCCCAAAGTCTATCGCTGTATTTGGTAGTCGTGGAGCAGATTTTGCTATTCGAGAAAGCCTTACCATGGGGTTTACTGGGCCGATTTGGTCGGTACACCCAACGCGCAACGAGCTAATGGGCATTAAGTGCATAAAATCAGTTCAGGACTTACCCTATGCGCCTGATGCTGCGTACGTCGCAGTGAACGCGGAAAGTGCCATAGAAACAGTTGCCCTACTAAACAAGATGGGTGCTGGTGGTGCCCTGCTCTATGCCTCTGGGTTTAGTGAACTAGGTGACACCCTAAAAGATGTTGGGGTTGAGCGCCAACAACGGCTGTTAAAAGCTGCAGGCGACATGCCCATTATTGGTCCTAACTGTTATGGCGTCATTAATGCCTTAGATAAAGCCGTGTTGTGGCCAGATCAACATGGGTGTCAGCCCGTAGACAAGGGGGTAGGCATTATTACCCAAAGCGGTAATATTGGCCTTAACATGACCATGCAAAAAATTGGTTTGCCCATTGCTTATATGTTTACTATGGGTAACCAAGCGCAAGTAGATATTGCCACGGTAATAGACTCTATGCTGGATGACCCAAGGGTAACTGCCATTGGTTTACATATTGAAGGCATCGTTGATTTGGCATCTTTTGATGCCGCTGCACGCCGGGCTTTACACCACAAAATACCCATCGTTGCCATTAAAACAGGGCGCACCGCAGCGGCTGCAACAATAGCCCTATCCCATACCAGCTCTTTAACAGGTGCAGACAGCCTTTTTGACGCTTTATTTAGCCGCCTAGGCATTGCCCGTGTGAATACTGTGCCTGAATTTTTAGAGACCTTAAAACTACTTTCTATCCTAGGCCCACTAGAGCATAAAAACATCGCTTCTATGAGCTGCTCTGGCGGTGAAGCAGGCATGATGGCAGACCTTATTGATGGCCGTGACATTGTATTTGGTGACGTTTCATTAGCTCAAAAGAACGCGACGTTAAGCACTTTTGAAAATGGTGAGCAGGTAGGCAACCCATTAGATTATCAAACCTATATTTGGAATAAGCGTGAGCAAATGGCTGCTACTTTTGGGGCCCATATGGCAGCTAACTTTAGCGCGACCCTATTAATACTCGATTGGCCTAACAATGCCACTGCAGACCCACTAGAATGGGACACGGCGCTCTTAGCTTTGGCAGACGCAGCGGCAGCTGGCAAGCATAAAGCCATTGTCTTGGCTTCCATGGCTGAATGTATGCCACCACACGCCATTGCGGCGTGTTTAGATAAGGGAATGGCACCCATGATTGGCATGGATCAATGCCTCACTGCTTTAAATCATGCGTATACTATTGGCCAAGCCTTCAGTGCAGCCATACCAGAAGCGCTTCACATTCGACATATTAGTGCACTGAGCCCTAGCAATATACCGCCATTGTCCGAGGTACAGAGCAAACACGCATTAAACCAACACGGTTTGCCTATACCCGAAGGTAAAACAGCCTCTAATTTAGAGCAAGTGGTTAATGCGGCTGAGAGCCTTGGGTATCCTATTACGTTAAAAGCAGTTGGGGCAAACCTAGCCCACAAAACTGAATTAGGCGCAGTAAAGCTTAACCTTAAAAACCAAGTTCAATTAGAAGAGGCCGCCGTCGCCTTATTTGCACTAAGCGATACCCTGTTGGTAGAACACATGGTACAAGGCGCTGTGGTGGAGCTAATTATTGGTATTAATACAGATCCTCTCTTTGGCCAATATCTCGTTTTGGGCGCTGGTGGAATTTTGGTGGACGTATTACAAGATGCCCAAAGCGTGCTACTGCCTACTAATAAATACGAAGTGAAGCGGGTGTTATCTCACCTTAAGTGTGCGCCCATATTGATGGGTTACCGAGGCCAAGCCGCTGCCGATTTGGACGCTATAGTCGATGCAGTAATGGCAGTGCTAGACTATAGTCAAAAGATGCCCGTATTCGAACTCGACATTAACCCCCTACTCGCCCTTAAACGCGGTGCTGTAGCAGTTGATGCCCTTATCCAACTAGGCCAACAAAAACCATGACCCATTCAGTCCTTTGCGAGCGCCACGGCGCCGTGTTACTCATCACCCTAAACCGCCCAAAAGCCAATGCTATAGATGCCCCTACATCACATGCAATGGGTGAAGCTTTTATTGATTTTGCAAACGATCCTAGCCTGCGTGTGGCTGTTATTACAGGACGTGGTGAACGCTTTTTTAGTGCAGGTTGGGATTTAAAAGCCGCCGCAGAGGGCGAAGCAGTAGATGCGGATTTTGGCCGTGGCGGGTTTGCAGGGCTTACCGAATTATGGAACCTAGACAAACCTGTTATTGCTGCAGTTAACGGTTATGCAGCAGGTGGTGGTTTTGAGCTAGCATTGGCTGCCGACTTAATTATTGCCGCTAATCATGCTCAATTCTTTTTGCCAGAGGCAACTTTGGGTATTATTCCAGACAGTGGTGGCGTGCTTAGATTACCCCGCCGCCTGCCCCAGGCGATCGCCATGGACATGTTAATGTCTGGCCGCCGCATGGCCGTGGAAGAAGCCACTCATTTTGGCCTTATTAACCGCCATTGTGAAGGGGACGTGCTTATTGAACAAGCCTTAGCTTGGGCCCAAGAGATTGCCCAATCCGCACCTTTATCATTAGCGTCTATTAAAGCGATTACTCGTGCAACACAAAGCATGGAGCTAGAGCAGGCTTATAGCCACATGCGTAAAGCGGTGCCAGTGTATCAAACCATGCTGCACTCAGAGGATGCCAGCGAAGGGCCTAACGCCTTTGCCGAAAAACGGACGCCTCATTGGCAGGGCCGATAACCCGAGCCTAGGCACGACGCAGCTGTTGCTGCCTATCCTGGCTTGGGGCTACATTAAAAAACTGTCTATAGGCACGTGAAAAGTGTGCTGCAGAGCCAAACCCACTGGCCATAGCAACATCGACTACTTGCCTGTCGGTTTGTTGCAGCAATGCCCGAGCTCTTTGTAACCGTTTAGCCCGGTAATAACGGCCTGGTGATTGTTGCAAATGACGACTAAATAATCGCTCTAACTCACGTTCTGACACGTTAACCATAGCCGCCAGGGTAGGCACACTTAATGGGTTTTCTAAGTGATCTTCCATAGCCCCTATCACTGTTAATAATTTACGATTATTGGTGCCCAACCTTAGTGCACTGCTCATGCGTTGCGGTGCTTTGCCCTCTCGCATATGGCTATAAATGAGTTCGTCAGAGACTGATAAAGCCAGCTCGTGCCCCCGCTGGCATTGAATTAAATACAACATCATATCCAAGCCTGCTAGACCCCCAGAACAGGTAAAACGCCGACCATCAATTTCATAAAGTTCTTCCACCACTTCTACTTGCCTAAACACCTCTTTAAAGGCCATCAAATTTTCCCAGTGGATAGTGGCACGGTGATCGTTCAACAAACCACTTTTAGCCAACAGATAGCTGCCCGTATCTTGGCTGCCTAGCCACACACCACGACGGCTATGCTGCTGCAACCACGTTTGTAACTTTTTAGACTGATCTTTTTCTGGGTTAAATCCCGCACAAATAATAAGCATGTCAGGCTTAGCTTCCTGGCCTATAGCGCAATCGGCAATTAAACTCATGCCATTACTGGCAGCAACTGCTTCGCCACTTTCACTGATGACCTGCCACCGATAAAGTAATTCACCAGACATATTATTAGCCTGCCGCAGCGGATCTACTAAGGCTGAAAATCCAATCATGGAAAATTCTGGCACTAGGTAAAAAGCCATATTGATAGTTTTAGTGATCGCTTTAGCTGTAAACATAGAGGAGGATGTCGTAAATGTGCAATAATAGTGTGATATTAATCATTCTTTAAGACCCTTGCAACGTCTAATCTATGGTTTTTGATGAGCCTATAAACCCTTCCTACTTTTACCTATGATGGAAAAAAACATGCACAGCGCACTACAAACCTTTCAGACACCCGTGTTAAAAGAGTGGATTGACTACAACGGCCACCTTAATGATGCCTATTACCTTGTCATATTCACCAAAGCCTCAGACGGGTTGCAAGAGCACTTGGGTTTAACCTTGGACCACATTAAAACGACGGGCGAAACCCTTTTCACAGTAGAGAGTCACTTAAGTTATATAAAGGAAATAGGCTTAGGCGAAATAGTGACTATTACTACGCAAGTACTAGAGACAGACAATAAACGTATTCGTATTTTCCACCGCATGTTTAATGAACATAATGAGTTATTAGCCACAGTAGAAATGTTGTTTTTAAGCTACAACTTAACTGCAAAAAAAGTGACTAACTTTAGTGACTTGATGATGCAAAGCTTAAGCAAAATTACAGCTGATCAGGCACATTTACTTTGGCCAGACAGCGCTGGCAAAGGGATTGCTTTAAAAAGAAAATAGCGGGTTTATTAATTAAACTATAGCCTAGCGACGGCGTGATCGGCGGTTTATGGTAGCTCCGTCAGCCGCCCCACCTGCCACACTTAGGTCACCAGAAAACTGCGCTTTGCCACCTTTAGAAACCCCACCTAGTACCGACTCAATTTGCTCTACAGTTGGCATTTCTCCCTTGGTATGGCTATCTAGAGCTTGGCGCATTGCAGCAACATGCTCTGGAGAAGTACCACAGCAACCGCCAATAATATCTGCGCCAGCGTCCATAGCCATGGTGGCATAGTGGGCCATAATTTCTGGCGTACCGTTATAATGAATAGCACCGTTGACGTATTCTGGAATACCACAGTTGGCTTTCGCAACTAAAATGGCTTTATCGCCGCCTGGCGCTTTGCGCATATTGCAGATAGCCATCACTAACTCAGACGCACCTACACCGCAGTTAGAACCGCAGGCATACGAAGTATGATTTTTATGGCCACACGATTGCACCATGTCTGCAGGAGTAACTCCCATCATAGATCGGCCATTAGTGTCAAAACTGTACGTACAAATAACCGGTAATCCAGTTTGGTTGGCGCCTTCAATGGCGGCCTCAGATTCTTGTGTTGATGACATAGTCTCTATCCACAATATGTCTGCACCACCTTCTTTAAGGGCATGCGCTTGTTCTGAAAATGCAGTCACCGCATCACTATGGCTTAAGCTCCCCATAGGTTCTGGTATTTCACCCGTTGGCCCTATAGAGCCAGCAATAATAACTGGGCGGCCTGCATTGTCTGCTACTTTGCGGCCTATTTTAACACCTGCAACGTTGAGTTCGTGCACTCTGTGAGCGGCATTGTGAAGTTTCAAGCGATAATGCGTGCCACCAAACGTATTGGTTAAAATAATGTCTGAACCTGCATCTACAAAACTTTGATAGTTAGCAGCAATGCGCTCTGGGTAATCTACATTCCATAATTCTGGTGCATCGCCTGTTTCTAAGCCCATCGCAAATAAATTGGTTCCAGTGGCGCCATCTGCAAGTAAAACACCACGCTTTATCAATAAGTCTTGAAGTGTATTGGCGCTCATTACTAATTCTCATAACGTACAAATAATGTGGCTATGCTACCTACCTGTGTGTGGCTTAGCTAGCCTTAGGGGCGCTTTGGAGCATTAATCAAGTTGAGTTTTTTTCCAATTATCATGAATTTCATTCATGATGACGCTTAACTTTTTTTTCAGCTGCCTGCCTTAGTTAAAAGTGGCGCTTAAACACAACAAGCGGTCGCCATGCAGTCAGCATGGAAAGGTCAAGAACTGCAAAATTTGGCCCATATCAATCCCGCCCCATTTTATTGAGGAGTATTTCCATGAGTGAAGCCCCCGGACGCCGCAAAAGCGGTGGTGGTCGTAGTGCACGCCAAGCATTACGGGCTAGCGAAACTATAAAAGTACCTGCCTATATCACCCGTCAAATGAATCCATTTGAAGTGTTAGATGAAGCAGGTCTAGAACTCATAGAACGCAATGCTGATACCATTTTAGAAGAAATTGGTATTGATTTTCGTGATGAACCAGAAGCATTGGCAATACTCAAGGCAGCTGGCGCAAGTGTAGATGGCGAACGTGTGCGTTTCCCCCGTGGAATGTGCCGCCAGATTATTCAAGCGTCTGCTCCATCTAGCTATACTCAGCACGCACGTAACAGTGACCGCAACCTTGAAGTAGGTGGCAAAAACACCGTTTTTGCTCCAGGTTATGGCTCTCCATTTGTGCGCGACTTAGATAATGGCCGTCGTTATGCCACCATTCAAGATTTCCAGAACTTCGTTAAGCTAGCCTACATGTCGCCTTACATGCACCACTCTGGTGGCACCATATGTGAGCCAGTCGACGTGCCTGTAACGACTCGTCACTTAGATATGATTTATAGCCACATTAAATACAGCGATAAGGCGTTCATGGGCTCTGTTACTGCACCTTCTCGTGCCCAAGACACGGTGGACATGGCGAAGATTGTATTTGGTGAAGACTTTGTTAAGAACAACACGGTAACCACCAGTTTAATCAATGCTAACTCGCCAATGACTTTTGACGACACCATGTTAGGTGCGGCTAAAGTTTATGCCGAAAACAACCAAGCCTGTGTAGTGACACCGTTCATCTTGGCAGGTGCGATGTCACCAGTGACCATTGCCGGCACATTGGCTCAAATACTTGCAGAAGTATTGGCTGGTATTACTTTTATTCAGCTATACCGCCCTGGCACACCTTGTATCTTTGGTACCTTCGCAAGCTCCATTTCCATGCAATCTGGCGCACCTACCTTTGGTACGCCAGAACCTGCTTTGGTGCTCTATGGAGCGGCGCAACTTGCCCGTCGTTTGGGTGTGCCATTCCGCAGTGGTGGTTCATTGCCTGGTTCTAAAATCGCAGATGCTCAAGCAGCGTCTGAAAGTGCCAATACCTTAATGCCGACCATCTTGGCTGGTGTTAACTTTGCATTACACTCAGCCGGTTGGCTTGAAGCTGGGTTGTCTATGGGTTATGAAAAGTTTGTTATGGACTTAGATCAACTGGGCATGGCTCATACTTTCTGCAAGGGTATAGACCTTTCAGAAAATGGCCAAGCCTTAGACGCACTGCGCGAAGTAGGCCCAGGTAATCACTTTTTAGGCTGTGCCCATACCCAAGCTAACTTCAAAGAAGCCTTTTACATGTCGAACCTTGCCGACAACAACAGCTTTGAGCAGTGGGAAGAGGACGGTAGCAAAGATATCCAAGTTAGGGCCAATGCCCTGTGGAAGAAAATGCTAAATGAATACGAGGCACCACCTTTAGATCAAGGTATTGACGATGGCCTACAAGACTTTATGGCCAAACGTAGGGAGCAACTTGCAGGCACAGGGGACTTTTAACTCCCCCTGCACACCCGATAAAAAAAAGCCCCACAGACTTAGCCTGTGGGGCTTTTTTTTAGTTTTTACATTATTAAAGGGGTTAACTACCACCCATACAAGGGGCCGTTTCTGGCATTTTTTCTTGCTTTGCCTGCCACTGCTGCACCGTATAGCAATGAAGTGCTAATGCATGGATTGGGTTCTTCATTAACTCACCAACCAGAGCGAATACCTGCTGGTGACGTTTTACCGCGCCAATACCAGCAAAATCGTCAGACACCAACACCAAATTGTAATGGCTATCCGTTGCCGAGCCACTGTGTTTATGACTATCGTTAACAAGTTGATGGTGGGTGATATTTAATGGTTTTAACACTAATTCAAGTAATTTATTGGCCGTAGCATCCACGGTTATTTCCTTCAGTTAAACTGTTTACGCATCATAACACGGAAGCTATTTTACTGGCGTTGAAAATGATTTGGGAATAATTGCTCAGTGCATTTTGTAACTTTTTAGTAAGCCTAACAAGACGCTATACAGAAGCCACCTACACGCTAGTTTTTATTTACATAAGCTGTTTTATACTTAGACGGGCGTTGCAGCTAGTAAAAATGTAGCCCACAGCAGTAACCGTGTAAAAAGGTTTAAGCTATTCAAATAAAATGGTTTTTTACACTTGACTCAAGGCCAATAGATCATTAATATTCGCGCCTCGCATTGAGCAATTCCTCGATAGCTCAGTTGGTAGAGCAGTAGACTGTTAATCTATTGGTCCCAGGTTCGAGTCCTGGTCGAGGAGCCAACCTCAACGCGAAACCTTATGATTCCTCGATAGCTCAGTTGGTAGAGCAGTAGACTGTTAATCTATTGGTCCCAGGTTCGAGTCCTGGTCGAGGAGCCATTCTAATCAAGCCGCTTAATTGTGGTTTTTTTATGCCTGTTATTTAAGCCTGTATTTGCATACAGGCTCTTTGAAGCCACATTATTGTTGTGACAACTTCTCACCACTAACGATTAGCTGTTCAAGCAATGGGGCAGTATGCCAGTAAAGGCCATTCCCTTGCTGCTGATACAGTTTAATACCTGCAACTACAGTGTCTATACCTATTTCATCGGCGTAGCACATAGGGCCTCCTAGATGCCGAGGGAAACCATAGCCATTTAGCCAAATTGCGTCAATATCACTGGCTTTAGTGGCAATGCCTTCTGCCAAAATACGAGCACCTTCATTAATTAAAGCAAACACTAACCGATTTTGTATTTCTTTTTCGGTTATATCGCCCCGCTGAACAACACCCCGTATTTTTGCTTCGTTAGAAAACACAGCCAATACACGTTCATCAACCTGCGGTGTCCTGGCATCACTATCATAGCGATAAAAGCCCACTCCTGTTTTCTGTCCTAAACGACCTGCCTCAACCATAAGGTCTGCTGCACGAAAATAAAGGGGATCTTGCTTTAGTGTGGGGTTTTCTTGGCGCGCCTTATAGGCAATGTCGATACCAGACATGTCGGTCACTGCTAAAGGCCCCATGGCCATGCCCCAGTTCTTCATTGCGGTATCAATGTGATCTGGGCTCGCACCCTCTAGTAACAACATATTAGCTTCGCGTCCATAACACGAGTACATTCTGTTACCTACAAAGCCATAACATACGCCCACAGCAACTGAAATTTTTCCTAGCTTTTTACCCAGCGCCATCACGGTCTTAAGGGTCTGCTCGTCTGTATCGTCAGCACAGACCACTTCTAATAGTTTCATAATATTAGCTGGGGCAAAAAAGTGCATACCCAAAACTTTATGAGAACGAGCGGTTGATTGGGCTATTTCGTTAATATCTAAATAAGAGGTGTTGCTTGCTAAAATAGCCTCACGCTTACACACTTGATCTAAGGTGGCAAATATCTGTCGTTTAACGGCCATGGTTTCAAAGGCAGCCTCAACAACCAAATCTACGTCAGACAAATCTTCATAATTACATGTACCTACAATTAAGCTCATGCGCTGTTCAAGTTGCACATGATCTATTAAGCCTCGGTTCAATGCTTGTTCAAAACGCTTGCGAATAGCCAATAGCCCACGGGCTAGGTTGTCTTCACTCATTTCTAGCAATATAACGCTTAAGCCTGCATTGGCAAAACACATTGCAATGCCGCCACCCATAGTTCCAGCACCCACTATGGCAACCTGTTTAATTGGCAACAGGGTAACATTTTGGGTTTTATCATAGGCTTCAGGTAGTTTAGCTGCTCGTCGCTCAGCAAAAAAGGCATGCCGCATGGCAACAGACTGAGATGAATCTCGGCACGTTATAAAAAGCTCACGCTCACGCTTTTTACCCTCATTAAAAGGTAACAGCACTGCGTTTTCAATTGAATTGATACAACACTGTGGCGCATTTTGGCCTCGTGCTTTTTTAGCTAATTTTTTACGCCATTGGTCAAATAGCTCACTATGGTGTTCACTCTTGTGAATACTTATTTCAGAAACACGCCGAATTTCTTCACCTTTTTTTGCTATATTTTGCGCAAAAACAATCGCTTGCTGTAACAGAGTTTCGTCTGGGTTAATTGCAACCTGTTCAACTAACAGGTCAATAACACCGTGATCAAAGAGTTTCTTAGCCGTTTCAGCTTTACCTGAAGTAATCATCTTC
>DCAT01000108.1 GCA_002312935.1 Oceanospirillaceae bacterium UBA1126
TTTGCCAATATTTTTTCAAAGTGATGTCGTGCACTTCGTGCGCGAGTTAATATACCCATGATGGTTTGACTGTCACCTGTGGCCACAGCACCTCTTAAATTAGCCAAACCTTCAGTGAACTGATCTAAGGTTTTGAGGCAGGCCTCACGGTTAGCTAGAAACACATCATGCCACATGGTTGGGTCGCTTCCAGCAATTCGGGTAAAGTCTCTAAACCCCCCTGCTGCATAGCGAAAAATGTCTTTATTTTCTGTATTTGACGCTAACGTGTCTACTAAAGAAAAAGCTAAAAGGTGAGGCAAATGGCTTGTTGCTGCCAACACCTCATCATGCCTTTCAACCTCCATGAGTAATATTTCACTACCAATACCAGCCCACATGTCCGCTAAAACTTCAATGGCCTGTGGGTCACTTGTCGTTAACGGGGTGATAATAAACTTGTGATCAACAAACAAATCAATGTTTACTGCGTTGATACCACTACGCTCAGACCCTGCAATAGGGTGCCCGGGGACAAAACCTGGTGGAGGTGTGGCAAACACGTCATAGGCTGCAGCAATAATACTACCCTTCACACTCCCCACATCTGTTAACACTGTGTGAGCATTTAGAAAAGGTGCCACCTGAGCCAAGACTTTTTCCATGGCCTTAACAGGCACTGCCAGCACCACTAGATCCATTTGATCAATAGTAGCTGCTAAATCCATCACCTGATGATCGATTACTCCCTGATCCTGTGCTTGCTGCATACTGGCTTGATCGAGGTCATAACCCCATAGTTGATGCTTTTGAGTGCGCCTCAACGCAGCAGCTAAAGAACCACCAATTAGGCCTAAGCCCACTACTAGAACCTTACCATGGGAAAATACCAAAGGAGACTGAGGCTCAAAGGCCATTAAAGCACCGCCTGCGGGTATGAGCCTAATAAGCGTACTTCTACGGAGTCTTGATCTAAGTCTTTCAAAACTTGTTGTACTTTGGCATCACTGTGATGACCCTCAAAGTCAATATAGAACACATAGCCCCAAGCACCATGCCCCGAAGGCCTAGACTCAATGCTAGTCATACTTACGCCATGACGATGAAAGGGTTCCAATATATGGTATAAGGCACCAGGCTTGTTTCGAGCCAATACTAATAAAGAGGTTTTATCTTGGCCAGAAGCGGGCACTGTAGAGTGACCAATAATTAAAAAACGGGTGGTGTTATCTGGCTGGTCTTCAATGTTGGCATGCCCAACCTCTAATTCATATAGCTCTGCCGCCATAATGCCCGCAATAGCTGCCACTTTACCAACATCCTCCCCTGCCTGATTTGCCACCCTGCGGGCCGCTTCTGCGTTACTGCTCACTGCAAACCGTTCTGCGTGTGGCATGTGGTTATCCAACCATGAGCGGCACTGCGCTAACGACTGGGAATGAGAATATATACGTTCTACTTGGGATAGATCTGTACCGTACTTCAGCAATAAATTTTGGTGAATGCGCATTTCTACTTCACCAGAAATAACCAAGGAGGAGTGACGAAAGCTATCCAAGGTATGGTTGATCATACCTTCAGAGGAGTTCTCGATAGGCACTACACCATAATGAGCACTTTTAGCTTCTACTTCGCGGAACACTTCATCAATCGAGCCTAAAGGTGCACTTATTACCGAATGCCCAAAGTGTTTTAAAGCGGCAGCTTGAGTGAACGTTCCCTGAGGCCCAAGAAAAGCAATCCTCATTGGCTGTTCATGGGCTAAGCATGCCGACATCAGCTCACGAAATAGGCGTGCCATTTCCTCATCATCTAATGGGCCTTGATTACGCTCCATCACCCTACGCAACACTTGCGCCTCTCTCTCAGGGCGATAAAAGACAGCATCTTCGCTACCCTGATGGACCTGTTTAACTTCAGCAACCCGCTGTGCACAAGCTGCACGTTGGTTAATGAGGCTTTGTATTTGTTGGTCAATTTGATCAATGTCTTGGCGCAATTGGCCAAGTTCTTGCTCTTGTGTTGATGCTGGCTTGGTCATAATTATTTTAAGCCCAGTGTCGAGTTTCAAAATCATTCATAAAGGCGACCAAGGCACACACGGCCGCTTCGGGAACTGCATTATATATACTTGCCCTCATACCACCCACACTGCGATGGCCCTTGAGGTTAAGCAAGCCATTAATTTCTGCCTGCTGTAAAAATTCAGCATCTAGTGTTTTATCTGCCAAAGTAAAGGTCACATTCATCTTAGAGCGATTAGAAACACTGATATTATTAGAATACAACTGACTTTCATCTATTGCTTGGTAAAGCAGCCGTGCTTTTGCCGCATTTATTTCAGCCATAGCACCAAGTCCACCCTGTTTTAACAGCCAATCAAAAACCAACCCAGCTAAATACCAAGTATAGGTTGGTGGCGTATTTAGCATAGAATCATTAGCTGCTTGCAAGGCGTAGTTAAACGGGTTTGGGGTGGTTGCCTGCGCACTACCCAATAGGTCTTCCCGAACGATAACTAAAGTTAGTCCAGCTGGACCAATATTTTTTTGCGCCCCAGCATAAATAACACCAAACTGAGTCACATCGATTGGCTCTGAAAGAATGGTTGAAGACATGTCTGCTACTAGGGGTACTGCACCAGAATCAGGCACATAATCAAATGCCAAACCACTAATGGTTTCATTGGGACAATAGTGGAGATAAGCCGCATCTTTATTAAGCTTAAGATCACTTTGAGCCGGCACTCTAAGGTAGCCACTCGAAGCCGTTGATGCGGCTTCAGAGGCTATGCCATAGGGCGCCATGGCTGCTATAGCTTTAGCAGACCAAATTCCAGTATCTACATAGTCTGCATGGGTTTTAATGCCTAGCAAATTCATAGGTAACAGGGCAAACTGAGCGGTAGCTCCTCCTTGCAAAAATAACACTTTGTAGTTGCTTGGAATGCCCATTAACTGTCGTAATTTAGACTCAGCTTGCTGCACTAATGCCATATAAGCAGGATGCCGGTGACTGATTTCCATCACCGATAAACCACGTCCTTGCCAATCCAACATTTCTGCTTGGGCCAGCTCCAACACGGCAGTAGGCAGTGCAGCAGGACCGGCACTAAAATTAAACTGACGGGTATTCATCGACGTCTACTCCTGCTCCGGCGCATCCGTCGCGGTCGAAGCCTCGTTCGACTCGACCTCAGAGCGACCCTCTGTGGAAACTACAGCTTCTTGATCTGCAGCTTCATCAGTGTCCTCCTCCATCGTTTCTGCAACACGCGCAACTTGCACCAGCTTTTCGCCTTCTTGCACTTTAATTAAGGTTACGCCTTGGGTGTTACGACCCAAAACAGACACTTCGCTGATCCGAGTGCGTACTAAGGTGCCTTGATCACTGATAAGAATCACTTCATCACCATCAAATACCTGAACTGCACCTATAAGAGCGCCGTTACGTGCAGACATTTGAATTGCGATAACACCCTTACCACCACGACCTCGCACCGGATAATCTTCGTTCCGGCTCTGCTTACCATAACCATTTTCACTCGCAGTCAGAATGCGTCCTTCTGTTTGTGGCATAATTAAACTAATGACACTGGCGTCTTCAGCAAGGCGGATACCACGGACCCCTCGAGCAGTTCGGCCCATAGGGCGCACATCACCTTCATCAAAGCGCACAGCCAATCCGTTGTTTGCAAATAACATGATTTGTTGATCACCATCAGTGACGGTCGCTCCAATAAGCGTATCACCTTCATCTAAGCCAAGAGCAATTAATCCACTAGTCCTAGGTCGCGCAAATGCAGTCAGTGGCGTCTTCTTCACAGTGCCACTAGCAGTCGCCATGAATATGTAGTGCCCTTCTTGATAACCGCCCTCTGGCAACGGCAGAATAGTGGTTAGCCTTTCACCTTCGTCCAGTGGCAATATGTTAACAATAGGGCGCCCACGGGCAGTGCGACTTGCTTGTGGAATTTCAAATACCCGTAACCAATACACCTTACCGCGGTTACTAAAGCACAAAATAGTGTCGTGGGAGGAGGTTACCAGCAGATGCTCTACAAAGTCGTCTTCTTTTACTCCTGTGGCTGCTTTGCCTCGACCGCCTCTGCGCTGAGCCTGGTAATCACTCACTGGCTGAGTTTTAGCGTAGCCGCCATGGGATATAGTCACCACCATGTCTTCTTCGGGGATCAGGTCTGCTACCGTAAGATCTTGACGTGAAGCGATAATTTCTGAGCGACGCTCATCACCATAAGCCTCTAAAACTTGCGCCAACTCTTCACGAATTACTTCCATCAAACGCTCTGCAGAACCTAGGATTTCTAATAATTCTGCAATACGCTCTAATAATAACTGGTATTCAGCGACCAGTTTATCTTGCTCTAATCCCGTCAAACGGTGCAAACGCAGGTCTAAAATAGCTTGGGCCTGGCCATCAGATAGTTGATATTCATCACCGTGCAAGCCAAACTCAACACCTAACGTGTCTGGCTTACAAGCATCTGGTCCAGCGCGCTCAAGCATAGCCACTACTCGGCCAGCAGGCCAACGTTGCGCAACTAACTTTTCACGAGCTTCCGCGGCGTTTGCAGAAGTTTTGATAAGTTCGATCACTGGATCGATGTTAGCCAAAGCCACCATTAACCCTTCAAGCACGTGCCCTCGCTCTCGCGCTTTTCGTAATTCAAATAAAGTTCGTCGCGTAACAACTTCACGGCGGTGGCGTACAAAGGCTTCCAGCATTTGTTTAAGGTTTAAGGTACGTGGCTGGCCATCAACCAAGGCCACTACGTTAATGCCAAACACGTTTTCCATTTGTGTTTGCGTATACAGGTTATTAATAAGAACCTCGGGCACTTCACCACGACGAAGCTCAATAACCATACGCATTCCGTCTTTGTCAGACTCATCACGCAGCTCAGTAATGCCTTCGATTTTTTTATCTTTAACAAGTTCAGCTATTTTTTCGATTAAACGCGCCTTGTTAACTTGATAAGGCAATTCTGTAACAATAATAGACGCC
>DCAT01000153.1 GCA_002312935.1 Oceanospirillaceae bacterium UBA1126
AATTCAAAGAAATCGCACAGTATGCTAAGTAATTGTATTTGAGTGTAAGGCTTATATAAACAATGGTCTGCGCCAGCGCGGTTAGCTTGCTGTAACACATTTTCCCCTGTATCAGCGGTATGCATAATAATGGGGCAATGTTCAACCTTGTTATTAGTTTCAAACTTTCTTATGTTTTGGATTGCTTCAATGCCATTGACTGCCCCCATGTGCAAGTCCATCAATACAACATCAATACCCCCTTGTTTAAATGCTTCTAAGGCTTGTTGGCTATTTTTAGCAGCAATTAACGTAATTCCTGAGGATGACAAAAACGCGTTCACTACTTGCTGATTGATCTCAGAATCGTCGACCACTAAAATACACTTATCAGACAGGTCTATGGCCTTAATAGCGTGAGCTTTAACAGCTTCATTTTTATGGCGCCAGATAATCGGTTTCAGTCGTAGGCAAAGGTTAAATTGGGTACCTTCTCCTAGCTCAGATTTAACCTGTAGGGTGCCACCCATAATTAGGCTTAGTTGTTTAGAGATGGCAAGCCCAAGGCCCGTGCCGGATTGGCCATAGTTTTTAATACCTGAAACTTGATTGTACGCATTGAAAATATGCTCAATTTGATCTTCTGAGATGCCATAACCGGTGTCACTAACTCTAAAGATGAGGTCTTCTTCTAATGGGCCTTGTAATATGATCAGTTCAACCTGGCCTGAATCAGTAAACTTGATGGCGTTACCCAAAAGATTAATGAGAACTTGCCGAAGTTTGATGAAATCACCTTGGCGTCCCAAAGACAGACCATCAGCCACCTGAAGATTTAGTAATATACCTTTATCGTCGGTCATATTAAGAAAAATGTCCTCTAACTCTCCGATTAGGTCTAGTAGATTAAAATTAATGGCCTGAACTTCTAATTCTGCATGATGGTTTATTTTAGAGTGGTCAAGCACGTTGTTAATCAGGCTTGAGAGTTGATGACCGGCTGTTTTCAGCGTTTTTAAATACCGAGTAGATATTACTTTTTCTTGTTGCTGACTGATAACCTCTATCATGCCAAGAATGCCATTGAGTGGAGTACGCATCTCGTGGTTAACGTTGGCAAAAAAGTCACTGCGGGCTTCGTTAGCTTGCTCAGCTGCCTGTTTTGCTTGGTTAAGTTCTTCAGTGCGCTGTATCACGGTTTTTTCTAACTTATTTTTAGCGTCCTGAGTTTGGCTTAACAAGTTAGTGTTAGCTGTGTTTAGGTCGACTACTCGTCTAAACAAAGCGACAGAAAATATTATCATTTCTGCTAAGGCTCCAATAATACCTCCATGCTCAGTTACTGTGTTTGCAGGAACGACGCCGGAGCTCACTAGCTGAGTAAGAATAATGCCGCTGAGAAATAGTGAGATACCGATTGCCAAAAGATTTGCGCTGCGGTGCCCTACTAGAGCGGCATAAATCAAAATAACTAAAAAGAATGCTGATATAGGTATAAAGGCAACTATAGTGTATGAGAAGTAATTTCCATCAACTATAGTTAATGTGGCAATAACGACTGCTAACCATCGACAGACCTTTAATATCAGGTTTATCCAAGGCATGCGATGCTTGGCTTGAAGCACCTCTCCTATAAACAAAGAAATGAAAATGATCATGCTGTGATAGGTTAAAAACAATATGTTTCGATCCATCATCTGCCAATCAAAATACAGGTCAAAAGAGTTGACCACAAAGGTCGCTGAGATAAAGCTTAAAATATAGGCAGTGTAGTAGATGTAAACACGATCTTTAAAGGACCAGTACATCAACATATTGATTAACGAAATTATAAGTGCAGCACCGATAAATACTTTTACTATCGTTAAATGTACCGAATTTAAACTGGTGCTTTTTTTTGCCTCACTTAAATTAATATCTAGCATCAGTAGTTTTATTTTACTATGAACTTCAAGGTAATAAGTTTGGCTTTCTTGAGCATCTAGGGAGAGGTTAAATACTGGATTCAGGTTGTCAACCTGACGTCTTTTTAATGCAATATCTGTCCCATTAAGGTGGCTAATCCACTGGCCTTCTCGCATATAATGAAGGTTCACTTTGTGTGGGTATGCTTGCCTTATATACAGGCTCGGGGTAAGTGGGTGATCAGTGATGTTAGTGAGGGTGACAGCGAACCAATGACCGGCATCTATTAAAGGGATATTGAAATTCCCTATGATGAGCTCTCCATCAATTAATTTAGTTTTAGCTTCAATGGGCGTTGATGTTTTGCTGATGTCCATCCAATGCAAGCTAGGTAAGCTGGACGCCTTTATATCATCACTCAAGTTAAAATTGGGTATAGAACTGGCACTGGACGCAGCACTAATCAATATAAATAAAATAAAGATGAGCCGCTGCCAAAGTGGTGTATTTATGTTGAAAAAATCCATGGTGTTGTGGCATTTACCAAGTGTTCAATAAGGCTAAATTATCCTTATCAACATGCCTTTGGTCAAGTATGGATCAAAGGCGCTTTGCGTTGCTCAAGGTTCTGGGTGAATTTATTACGTTGGCAGTGATTTTCATCTGCTATACTTTCTAGCGATCATTGTTGGTGCTAACCGCTGGTTAATGCCTGCATTTTTTGTAAATAATGGACTAAACAAGTGAATAAGGGGTCGTTTGTGGGATTACCCAGAATATCAATAACAACACGTAAGCACCTGCTAAATATTGGGCTGTGCCTAGTGTTAATCTGGGGTATGTTTGATGCTATCAAAGGCCCAGATTTAGTCTCAGACCTACGGGATTTTACGGGCCGATATGGGGCTTATTTATTGCTCATCAGCCTACTGTTTACGCCTTTAAGCCAGCGCTTTAATTGGGTTAAGCGTAATCTGTCGATGCGACGGAATATTGGTGTGTGGGGCTTTATTTATGCCACTATGCATTTGCTCATTTGGATTACTCTTGAATTCTATTATGATTGGCAGCTGATGCTAGATGAAATTGCTGGTAACTTATTTATTTTATTAGGTATTTTAGCCTTTATTTTACTTACTCCTTTAGCCATTACATCTAACCATCGTGCCGTTAAGTACTTTGGTTACCGTAAATGGCAACTGCTTCATACACTCACCTATGTGGCTGTTGCTGCCGTCATCGTCCATCACTTTATGGCACAAAAAACGGCCATGTTTGAGCCTCTATTTATGGGCTCAATACTCGTTTTACTACTTTTTTGGAGATACCGTCATGCCCGTTAAGTCGTCTGAAATAACGCCAGAAAAAGTATTTAAAAGGCGACGCACTTTAATTGCTGCAGGTCTAGGGGTATTAGCTGTGCCGTTACTAGACAGAGGCTATGGCCTACTTCAACAAAAGCCAGATGAGGTAAATGAACCCTTTGCGCCAGTGTCTGCTCAGCTAGGACGTCAGAGCCAACCATTAACACCTACGCCCTATGAAACCGTCACGGGTTATAACAACTACTACGAATTTGGCTATAGCAAAGATGACCCTGCAAAAGCAGCTAAAACTCTGATGACCTCACCTTGGAGTGTGGAGATTGGTGGTGAGGGTGCAAATAAACCAGGGTTTTATGATATTGAAGAGATTAAAGGTGAGCATGCCATAGAGAACCACGTGTATCGTTTTCGCTGTGTAGAGGCTTGGTCTATGGTGATTCCGTGGAACGGTATCAAGTTGTCCGACATTATTAACGCTGCGCAGCCTAACAGTAAAGCTAAGTTTGTGCGCTTTACAACACTCAATGATGCCCAACAAATGCCTAATGCCGATTGGGCGGGCGGGCCTTATGTTGAAGGCCTAACGATAGAGGAGGCTATGAACCCGTTAACATTATTAGCCACGGGTATTTATGACCAGCCTTTAGAACAGCAAAATGGCGCACCGATTCGCTTGGTGGTGCCTTGGAAATACGGTTTTAAATACGCTAAATCTATTGTTAAAATTGAATTAGTGGAGCAAATGCCTCAGAACACCTGGTGGTTACAAAACAAGCGTGAGTATGGCTTTTATGCCAACGTTAATCCACGGTTCGATCATCCACGGTGGACTCAAGCCACCGAGCGGGTTATTGGTGAATTAGGTCGTAAACCCACGCTGCTATATAACGGCTATGCAGACGAAGTAGGGCATATGTACCCAGATTTAGACAACCGTTTGTACTTTTACTAAGCCAGTTATAAAGACCCAAAAATACGCCATAGTTGCTCACCCCAGAGTAGGTAAACTAACCCACCCATTGATAAAAATGGCCCAAAGGGCATCTGAGGGTCGGTTGGTGATGTTCTGATGCGCAGGGCTAACCCTACGATCATGCCCGCCACGGCAGCAACCAAAACGATAATGGGTAACGCTTGCCATCCAAGCCAAGCGCCCAGTGCTGCGAGTAACTTAAAATCTCCGTAGCCCATGCCATGCTTACCAGTAGCTAAACGGAAGCCCCAATACACTAGCCACAAAGACACATAACCCGCTACGGCACCCCAAAATGCATCTTCTAAGTGGGTGACTAAACCAAATGCATTAACGGCTAAGCCGAGCCACAATAAAGGCAGGGTAAGCTGGTCTGGTAATAACTTATGGTCCAAGTCAATAAAGCTTAAGGCCACCAGCATATACATCAATAGTAACGTCATTACAGTGGCTATGCTTGGCCCTAACAGCCAAGCAATCATCAGGCCTAAGCTTGCGGTTAGTAGCTCAATTAGTGGGTATCGTTGGCTAATACTGGTTTTACAAAAAGCACACTTACCACGTAAAAATAAATATGAAATGACAGGAATGTTGTGCCAGGCTTTTAATGGCGTTTGGCACTGAGGACAATGAGACGCTGGCCACGCAATAGAGGCCAGTGCAGGGCTTGACACCTGCTGAGTACTTAAAGGTAGTTCCAGCAATACACGACAGTCTTGCTGCCATTCTTGTTGCATTGCTATAGGCAGTCTATGGATCACTAGGTTTAGAAAGCTGCCGACTAATAGGCTAAGCAAGGCTGCGCTAACTAACCAAAATTGAGGGTATTGTTGTAAAACATCAATTAATGGGTAATTAGTCATTATTAAGGGTCCTTTAAATGTAGGTTAAAAAAGCTCACAATTTTATCTTCTAAATCTGTGGCTAATTCGTTAGCGGGTATAGTACCTGCAAGCCCTGTTATTTGCATCAGGGGTGAAAAAAGTGGCGTATCTGAAAAATCAAAATGTGTTGTACCTGGCATAAGAATAGAGCTGTGTTGTGGGCTGTTGTTAAGTAGCTTTTCAAGTTTCTGGTAATTTACAGGGTTAGGCCAAGATGCTTGGCCAATGTAAAGTAGTGGGGTACTAACACCTTGATCAATTATTTTTTCAGGCACAGGTATAAGCCATCCATCTAAAACGATAGTGGCGTCTATGCGAGGGTCTTGGCTGGCAACAATGATGCTAGTTGCCCCCCCATATGAGTGACCCAATAAGCCAATATGATCTAGATTTACGGCATCCCATATTGGGTCATTAGCTATGGTTTTTTCAGTTATTGTATCAATTATAAAGGTGATATCAGCCACGCGGGTATTTAATTGAGGGGTACGTAAAGCCCAGAACTGTTCTGTCGTCAGCGCGCCTTCATACCCCGACCGAAAGTTAGCGCTGGTGCCGTCGTTGAAAAGGGTAAGACTGGCATCATAAGTATGGTCTGCTGAAACGACGATGTAGCCCCTGCTGGCTAGGGCTTCAAACTGAGCTGTGTTCTGAAAGCGCATACCTCGAAGGCCATGCGAGAACACCACTAACGGGGTATGTTTAACCTGTGGGTGCAAAGGCGCGTTAAGTATAGAGTGGGTGTTTATATCTTTGAGGTGATTAAATAAAAACTGTGGTAGACCTAACACTTTACTAAGGGCAGGTAACCATTCATCGGGTCTAGCTAGGTAGGCCTGTGGCGCGGCGTTTGAGGCTTCTGTTGGGTACCACGCTTGCACCACCATGCGGCGCTTATCCCCTTGTATTTTGGTAAACCACTCGTCTCTACTTTGGTCTGTCCATTCGAAAATTTGGGTGCCTACTGAGTATTCACCTGTGGGTTTGGGAAGGTCTTTTAGAGGGATTAAAATAGGCATAATATACCGATGACCAAAAATAAGCGTAATGCTAACAATAACCATGAAAATTAGGCTATATACGCTAATTTTTTTCAACATTAAGTAGCCGCCAGACGATGATAAAAAACTAAATAATAACAGAAATTACGTTATCTTAAATTGGCCTTGGGTTACGGTAACATTCGGGTTAAATAGGTATTCGTTACGCGGTTGTTCAGGTGCTCTTTTTAAGCATTGCCTCAAGCCCCTTTTATTAGTGTAGGCGCTTATTTTCAAAAGGGTGTTAGGGGTTCAATTTGAGGCAGTATTAGCGCTTCATTGACCTCCAGCAATAGAGGAGATGTGATATTAGACTTTTGTTTTAGCAATTTAGCGAGTGCCGTAAATGAGCTTAGTTTTGCAAAGCCTATGTTATAAGCTTTTGCCAGAGCATCTATTTTTGGTGGTGTAGGGCTCACGCCAATAGGAGTGATCCCCACAGCCAACATGGACGATTCTATTTCACCGTACCCTTGATTGTTCCACACAATAAATATGATAGGTAACTCAAGCGCTTTGGCAGTGGCTAATTCAGCTAAACAAAACTGCAAGCCTCCATCGCCGGTTAAGGCAACCACGGGGTGATTGTTGTATTGCAGTCGACGACCTAAGGCGGCGCCTATGGCCGCAGGTACCGCATAGCCCAGGGTGCCAAATCCTGTAGCAGAATTGAACCAAGTTTTTGGTGCAGGGGCTTCAAAATAACAATTACCACCATAAATTGGCTGGGTTGAATCGCCCACAATAATGGTTTCAGGGAGGGCGCTGGTAATGGTGCTTAGAAAGGTGTGGTGTTGTTTATAAGCCCTGGAAAGCTCTGTAAAGGCGCCTTGTCTGGTGGTGCGTGCACGGGCTTCACCCAAACTAGCAGAGAGTCCTTTGTGATCTAATAAGGGCGTCAGGTGTGTTAATGCTTGCAGCAGGCTACAGTGGATCCCAAGTTGCCCCGGCATATTGGCTGCGCTTGGGTTAATGTCGATGCGAATAAGGTTTTTTAAAGGTGGGAATTTGCCGTTCACATCCATATCGTAGTCGGTTTGCCCCATCTGTGTCCCTAGGGCGATGACGCAATCAGCGTGTGCTAACAAGCTACGTGTTGCATTTAAACTGGGGCTAGCCGGCACAGATAAGGGGTGTCCAGCCATAAGCCCACGGCCATTAATGGTGGTGACTACTGGTGCGTTAAGCGTATTAGCAAGCCTCTGAAGTTGTTGGTTTACATTTACAGCACCGCCACCTGCAAGAATAACGATTTGGCTATGTTGGTTAATAATAGACGCTGCATTGTGTATTTTCCCTAAAACTTCGGCGCTGTGTTGGTTATCAGCAGGGTTAGGTCGCTTTGCGACGAAGGCCACCTCTTCAGTGGCTAGCTGCCCAATAACGTCTAGAGGAATTTGCAGGTGCACAGGGCCAAGTGGAGTGCCATTAGTGACACTTAGGGCGGCAAAAACTTGGGCAATCGTCTGTGTGACACTGTCATGAGTATTGAGCTGAAAGCTAGCGACTGTAAGAGGCCTAATTACGCTTGCCTGCTCTGGCATGGCGTGCAGGCAACCCTGTGATTCTGTGCCAGCAGAATTCACTGTAGAGATCACAAGCATAGGAATACTATCCCCAAGAGCTTGGCCCATGGCCGTAGCAATGTTAGTGAGCCCCGGGCCTGTGATTACAAAACATACGCCTGGCTTTGCGGTAATACGAGCGTAGCCATCCGCCATAAACCCTGCGCCTTGCTCATGGCGGGGGGTAATGTGTTTAATTTTAGAGGTAGCTAAGCCGCGGTATAACTCTAGGGTATGCACACCGGGTATACCAAATACGGTATCTACACCATAAGCTTCCAATAGTGCTATGAGCTGTTGGCCTTTGGTTAGTGGGGCTATATTACCCATTAATGGGCCTGCTGGCATTGGGTAATAAAACTGCGAATACGCTTACAAGCTTCCAACAATAAGGCGTCATCCACAGTAAAAGAAATACGTATCCAACCGTATGACGCTTTGCCAAAAGCCCCCGCATCAAGAACTGCCACCCCGGTAGAGTTATAGAGAGCGTTAGCAAATTCTAGGCCATTGATACTCAAGGCGCGGACATCCATCATAATAAACATGCCAGCGCTAGGCTTAAGAATAGGGGCGGCTTTAATGTTGCTGAGTGCGTCAAAGACGATGTCTCTGCGCTGTTTAAAGGTTGCCCTAATGAGTTCGCTTTGGGCGTGTGACTGCTGCAGTGCGACATAGGCAGCCGCTTGGGTAAACCCCGGTAAACCGTATAACATACATAAGCCTAAGTTAGAAAAGTGTTCTATCAGTGCCACCGGCCCAATAGCCCAGCCTACGCGCCAGCCGGTCATGGCATAGGTTTTTGACAGGCTGTTTAAAGTCACTGTGCGTTCAAACATGCCCGGCCGCTGGGCGATACTGATGTGCTCACCTTCAAATATGAGTTGACCATAGACTTCATCGGCCATAACCCAAAGATCATGTTTTATGGCAAGGTCACAGATGGCGTCAATTTCATTGTCAGACATCATCACCCCTGTAGGGTTGTTGGGGTTGGTGATGAGTATAGCTTTGGTTTTGGCGGTAATAGCCGCTTGTGCAGCATTGGCATCAAAGCGAAAACCATTATCCGCAGACATGGGTACGGCAACTAAGGTTGCGCCAGATGCACACAAGGTGGCTTCGTAGGTGACATACATTGGGTCTAGGGCCAGTACTTCATCACCTGGATCTAATAAGCATAAACTGGCAGCAAATAATGCATTTTGGGCGCCAGCAAACAGCATAACATTGTCTGCGCTTAGCTGCTGGCCTTGGTCTGTCATTTGAGCTGATTGAAACTGTTCGGCGATGACCTGCCTAACCTCAGGGCGTCCATTGACTGATTGGTAATGGGTGTCACCCCCTTGAAGGGCCTCGATAGCCGCCTGGGTGATAACCTTAGGGGTAGCGAAGTCAGGATCTCCTACACTTAATACAATGACATCTTCGCCTGCTGCCGCAGCATCTGTGGCTATTTCATGAAGGTCCCACGCGGCGGCACCTTCGCCATTAATGCGGCTAGTTAGTTGAGAGAATTGCATGATGACCTTTATAATTAACAGCGTTATTGAACGATCGTACAATACTATTGAGCACTTGCTCAATAGTCAAATAAAGCCGACAATTAAGGTTCATTATGTTTCCCAGTTTTGGAGCTGTTTTGAAGAAAAAATCAGACCGTTTACCGCCTAACGAAAGACGAAGTCAGTTAATTGAAGCCACACTCATATGCTTAATGAGAGAGGGGGCTAGCGGTTTATCGTCACGTAAAATTTGTGCGCAAGCACAGGTTTCTGTGGGGTTACTAAATCATCACTTTTCTAGTCAAGAAGAATTAGTGGCTGCAGCGTATGAAGAAATATCTAGGCGTTACCATGAAGCCTTAAAAGCTCACATTGATGCCGATACAAAGAACCAAAACGTGCCAATAAAAACCCTCGTGTCCTGTGCTTTCGAAGCAGACATTATGTCTCCTGATCAGTTACGAGCGTGGGTAGTGTTTTGGTCTAAAACCATTGATTCTAAATTAATGCGGGCCACCCATGACCGTATTAACCAGCGGCTACAAACCTACCTTATACAAGTGCTCGCCAAGTCGTTGCCCAACAGTAACGTTGATCTTCAAGTATTAGCCATCGAATACAGCGCTTTAACAGATGGGCTTTGGTTAGATTGGAGCCTAAATGGCCAACATCAAAGTTCCCAACTATGGCAAACTATTTTGAACCAGTGGTTACACCGTACCTTAATGTTAGCTTAGGCTGTCAGGCTTTACTTCAGTGTGGCATGTTTGTAGCATCACACCATTGAACGACCGTACAGCAGGTGATTAATTTCGCCATTAGTACGATTACCTAACTGATAAATAACGTCTATACATTTACTAAAAGGAAATTTCCATGTCCAACTTTGGTTGTCAGTCTATGTCTCTGCCTCTTCAGCGAGTGTTGATGCGTGCACCCCAAGAGAGTTTGTTGCAGGCCGACCCTAAACAATGGCACTACGGTGCCACATTTAATGGAGCGAAAGCATTACAACAATATGAGGTTTTTCGTAAACTTGTGGCGGCTTGTGGTACAGAAATTATTGATATTCAAGACCATAATGATGGGTTATCTGATGCAATGTTCACCCATGATCCGTCACTCATGAGTGACCACGGTGCTATCATTCTCAATATGGGTAAACCCCTGCGCAAGGCAGAGCCTGCTATGCATGAACTGGCTTATGTTAACGCAGGAATTCCTATTTTAGGCCGTGTGGAAGGCAAGGGAAGTGTTGAAGGAGGTGATTGCATTTGGTTAGACCAAACCACTTTGGTTGTGGGGCGAGGGTTTCGCTCTAACCAAACGGGTATAGATCAGCTTAATGCCATGTTGAACCCTCACGGGGTTAAAGTATTAGGATTTGATTTGCCAGTTTGGCAGGGTTCAGAGGCGTGTTTACACCTGATGTCGGTCATTTCGCCATTGGCACCAAAACTAGCTTTAATTCACGCACCATTAGTCCCTACTGCCCTTTATCAGTTGATGCAGTCTATGGGTATTGAGCTGGTTGAAGCGCCTCATGATGAATTTATAGCCAGCAGCGGCCTTAACCTTAACGTGCTACCTACGTCGCCCTCAAAGTGTATTATGATTGAAGGTTTTCCACACACCAAAGCAGCCATGGAGGCCGCAGGGTGTGAGGTGCTCACCTTTAGTGGTGATGCGTTATGTATTGCTTGTGAAGGTGGCCCTACGTGTTTAACACGGCCTATTTATCGAGCCTAACCTTCACTAATTAAATACCCCTAACGGCCTATAAAAAGCTGATGTAAGGGCGGCATTACTTGAGTCATTTCAACGCCTAGGTCTTTTGCTGCATGGGTTGGCCAATACGGATCGTGGAGCATGGCTCTAGCCAACAAAACAATGTCTGCTTGGCCATCAGCAATGATGCCTTCGGCTTGCTGAGCTTGGGTGATTTCGCCTACGGCCATGCTCATTAAGCCAGAACCTTGGCGCACGTCTGCGGCCATACCCACTTGCTGAGCAATACCTCCATTGATCGAGCCTCGAGATGCTGGTGTGGCTCCGCCTGAGCTGCAGTCAACTAGATCGACACCTAACACTTTGAGCCATCTGGCCACTTGTATGTTGTCTTCAACAGTGAGTCCGCCCTCTACCCAGTCAGTCATAGATAGTCGCATTGCGAAAGGTAATCCTTGGGGCCAAACTGCACGAACTTTTTCCGTCGTCTCAAGTAGCATACGGGCACGGTTTTTAAGGCTACCACCGTAACTGTCTGTGCGGGTATTGACCAGCGGTGACAAAAAACTATGCAGTAAATAACCATGTGCACAGTGTATCTCTAGCAGTTCATAGCCCGCCTCCAAGGCTCTTTTTGCTGCAGCCACAAACGCGTTTTGCACTGTGTCAATATCGTCTTTTTGCATCTGTTTGGGGGCCTTCCATAGGCGGGTGCCATCATCGTCAAAGGCCTTGTCTGTTGGGCCATAGGTGTTCCAACCACCGTCTGTATCCGTAAGCTGTTGCCCACCTAACCAAGGCAGTGCGCTACTGCCTTTGCGGCCCGAATGTGCAAGTTGAACACCAGGTACGGCGCCTTGGCTTTTAATAAACGCAGTAATGGGTTTTAACGCGTTGACCTGGGTTTCGTTCCACAGGCCCATGCAGCCTGGAGTAATGCGACCCTCAGGCAATACAGCGGTAGCTTCCACCATTACCAGTCCAGCGCCACCCACGGCTTTAGAGCCAAGTTGTGCCATGTGCCACGCTTGAGCAACACCGTCAACGGCTTGATATTGGCACATGGGGGCCACGCCAATACGATTACGCAAGGTGATGTCTTTGATCGTGAGAGGGCTAAATAGTTGTGACATGGTTAAGCTTCCGATGCAGTCAAAATAATAATGCGACAGACCATGACATGCTCTGTCGCAAGGGTCAATAGAGTTTACGTGGTGTGGTAAAAAAGTTTAATTTACATTTGCTTAAATATAGATTTTGGTTTTATCATTGAGTTTTTGAGGCTAGGATTATGAACATAGGTCGCCACCAAACTAACGAGCGCAGCAGTAAGGTTGTTGTACACAATAATGTAGCCTATCTGTGTGGTCAGGTTGCTGCGGATGCTGAGACAGATATTATTGAACAGACCCAGACTATGCTGGCCAAAGTAGATGAGTTGTTAATGAGCGTAGGCTCAGATTCTACACGCATGTTAACAGCCACTATCTATTTAAAATCAATGGATGATTTTGCTGCCATGAACCTTGTATGGAACGCTTGGGTGCCTTCAGGCCATGCACCGGCAAGAGCCTGTGTGCAGGCGGCGATGGCTAGGCCTGCCTTGTTGGTTGAAATTTCCGTTACCGCGGCCTGCTAGCTGCTAGTTCAAAGTTCAAGAGCCATTCCACGAACTATCGCTTGGCCTCAATGTTGGCTGTGCTAGGGCTTAGTGGGCTATTAATGGCGACTTACTATTACTCTAACAAAGGCGAATTTAGATGCAGGATGTGTGTGTTTTTTGTGGTGCTAGCCCGGGTGAAAAGCCTATTTTTATGCAATCGGCAAAGGCGTTAGGAGAGGCTATTAGTCATGCCTCTATGGGCTTAGTTTATGGTGGCGCCAAAGTAGGCCTCATGGGGCAGGTAGCCAACGCAGTGCTAGCAGGAGGGCAGAAGGTAGTGGGTGTAATCCCTCAGTCATTTGCGCATAAAGTGTCACACGAGGGTTTGACAGAATTACATGTGGTGGATTCAATGCACACCCGAAAAGCCATGATGTTTGAATTAGCAGGGGCCTGTATTGCTTTGCCAGGGGGTTTTGGTACCTTAGAGGAGCTGACAGAAGTGCTCACCTGGGCACAATTAGGCTTTCACCAAAAGCCCATTGGTTTACTGAATATTAATGGCTATTATGATGCGTTATTAAGCTTTTTTGACCAAGCAGTTTTAGCTGGTTTTCTTAAGCCTAAGCACTTAGAGTTACTCATTGTGCATCATGACCCCACAAAATTATTGCAGCTATTAGAAGACTATAAGCCACAAACCGTTGCTAAATGGTCCAATTAATCAGATTCGTTAGAGAGTGACCTTATGATCGATACTAAAAATTTTTACATTAACGGTGCATGGGTAACGCCCTTGTCAGGCAGCGAAATGGACGTAATAAACCCCTCCACAGAGCAGGTGTGCGCGGTTATTTCAATTGGGGGTCAAGCTGATACAAATGCTGCTGTAGCTGCAGCTAAAGCAGCTTTTAACAGCTGGAGCCAAACTTCAAAGTCACATCGGTTAACGCTATTGAAGCGGTTTTTGGAAATATATCAATCCCGTAGTGACGAAATGGGCCATGCGATTAGCCAAGAGATGGGTGCGCCCATTGATATGGCCCTTACCTCTCAAGCTGAATCAGGTTCAGGGCATACGGAGGGTTTAATTAGAGAACTAGAGAATTTTGAGTTTGAACGCGCGTTAAATGAGCAAGAACCAAATGATAGAATTATTTATGAAGCGATCGGTGTATGCGCATTAATCACACCCTGGAACTGGCCCATGAACCAAGTCAGCCTAAAGGCCATTGCGGCTATGGCTGCTGGGTGTACGATGGTACTGAAGCCGTCTGAAATTGCACCATTATCTAGCTTAATATTTACTGATATGGTTCACCAAGCAGGTATTCCAGCAGGTGTATTCAACATGGTCAATGGCGATGGTGTCGGTGTAGGGTCTCAATTAACAGGTCACCCTGATGTTGATATGGTGTCTTTTACTGGCTCTACTAGAGCGGGTGCCCTTATTTCCAAAAATGCTGCAGATTCGGTAAAACGAGTGGCTCTAGAACTGGGAGGCAAAGGCGCCAATATTGTGTTTGCTGATGCTGACGAGAAAGCTATTTCTCGAGGCGTCTACCACTGTTTTAACAACACGGGGCAGTCCTGCAATGCACCAACAAGAATGTTGGTAGAGCGGAGCTTTTACCCACAGGCTTTGGCTTTAGCCGAAACCGCAGCTGCCAAGGTGCAGGTGGGCAGGGCCGCTGAACATGGGCGTCACATAGGTCCAGTTGTATCAGAGTTGCAGTACAACAAAATTCAAGCACTCATTAAAGTAGGCATTGATGAAGGTGCTCGGGTTGTTGTAGGGGGCCTCGGCAAGCCAGAAGGGTTAGAGACTGGTTATTTTGTCAAACCCACTATTTTTGCTGATGTAAATAATGACATGCAAATTGCTCGGGAAGAAGTATTTGGCCCAGTGCTATGTATGATTCCCTTTGATACAGAAGAGGAGGCCATTGCCATTGCAAACGACACAGTTTATGGTTTAACCAATTATGTTCAAACTCAGGATAGTGCTAAAGCGAATCGCATTGCTCGAAGGTTACGCTCTGGCATGGTAGAAATGAACGGTACCTTTAGGGCCTCTGGCTCTCCATTTGGGGGCTATAAGCAATCAGGTAATGGTCGTGAGGGCGGTGTTTGGGGTTTAGAAGACTTTTTAGAAGTGAAGTCTATTAGCGGTTGGAGTAATGATTAAGTAAACTGCTAACTAAGTTGGCTCTTGCCATCTATGCCAATTAGGCCAGCCATGTCTATTGAATTCGACATGGCTGGCCTGACTATCTAATGTTTAGGGTCTCACGTCATTTATAGTGACTCGCCCATTACTTTACCTTTTTAGATCACACATATGCTCATTACTCTCGCCGATTACCGCCGTATTTATTCAACAATTCACTCTCTATTAGTTGCTGACTCTGTCAATAGCCATGACGCTAGTATGCTGTTTAGCGTATATGGTGCGCAAATTTTAAAACGCCATTATGGCATTGCAGCGCTTCCTGTTGTTGGTTCTGCGGCCTATCATCTGGGTTTACAGGCTAAAATATTGGCCTTTGGAGAGTACCAATCTGGGCACTTGCAAAGTAACGATAGGCAACACCACTGGTGGGTTGAAGCTGATGGGTGGATCATTGATTTTATGGCGCCTTTGTTTCCTGTACTGGTTAAGCGCTCAGGAAAAGAGGCCCACATTGAGCCTTGGATGATGCAAAAGCCGATGCATAAAGTAAAAAAAACCTTATCGGCAGTACAAAATAAAGGCGACTTCTTGCTAGTGAAAAATGATCCTTTGGCAAGTCAAAAAATGTCTCAAATGGTGACAGAAAAAGCGCATATACAAAGGGGTAAGTTAGCCCTAGACTGGTTTGTTAAGACCCCTAAAAAAATGTCATCACCATTGACCGTGAAGTTTGAAGGAAACCTAGATGCCAGTAAAAAGAAACTCATCCCCTATAAAAGCTTCCTAGTGAGTGGCTCTTGGTAGCTGGGTAGAGGCACGCCTGTGGTTTCCTACGCAGCCCGTCTAGATAAATTTATTAGTCAAGAGCTTGGTTATAAAAAACGCCAAGTTCAGCTGCTGCTGGCTCGTGGATTGGTGACTTTAGACGATGTTATTTGTTACCAGGGTGACCAGCTTATTGGTCAGTTTTCAAAACTAGAAGTTGAGGGTAGGTTATTAAGGCACCACACGCCTATATACCTGATGCTGCATAAACCAGCAGGGATTGTCAGTGCCACGGTTGACGATAAACACACCACAGTGTTGGATCTTCTGCCATCAAAGTACTGTGGCTTGCACATTGCCGGGCGCTTAGATCTGCAAAGTACGGGTTTATTGCTGTTAACCAACGATGGGCAGTGGTCTCGCAAAATCACTCAACCGGACACCAAACTCCCCAAGCACTATACGGTCACCGTAGGAAACCCAATTACCCAAGAGCAAGTTGATGGTTTTGCTGAGGGTATTTATTTTGCTTTTGAAGGTTTGACCACGGCCCCTGCGCAACTCAGTATAACCGCTGATAAAAGTGCTCACGTGATATTAAACCAAGGGCGCTACCACCAAATCAAACGGATGTTTGGCCACTATAGTAATCCAGTGCTAAGTATTCACCGCACCCAAGTGGGCCATATTAAATTACCCGCCGATTTGGCTCCTGGGGATTATCGAGTGGTTTCAGACCCCCTGCACTTTTGAACGTAATTTTTTAGTGTGCCCCTTTTGAGTTTTAGTATCTAAACGCCTGGTTTTAGAGCCTTTGGTGGGTTTGGTGGCTATTCTACGTTTTTCTTGCACCATAGCCGCTTTAATCACCTCGGCTAACTGTTCTAAGGCGGTTTGACGATTTGAATCTTGGCTACGACTGGCTTGAGATTTGATGATAATCTTGCCTGAGGCACTGATACGGTGGTCTGATGTATTAAGGAGTTTTTGTTTTACGTAGGCTGGCAAAGAGGTTGAGGCGCGAATGTCAAAAAACAAATGTACTGCGGTAGAGGTTTTGTTGACATGTTGACCGCCGGCACCTTGTGAGCGAATAAACTGTTGCTCAATTTCGTGGGCGGGAATGAAAATACGGTTAGATATTTTTAGCATCTGCTCTCCTGGCTATGGGTTCAGCAAGTGTTTTTGTTGAAACTCAGGGCTTACCTTGGTGAGCCAGTAACTCATGGCACTGGTAAAAATAAAAGCAAACACTAGTCGGAACCATAATACACCAGACAGGTGGGCGCCCAGTAAAACGACTAGTAAGGTATCTTCAATAAGGCTATGACAAAAACCAAGAAGTATTAGAGACGTAAACACATCCTTTTTAGACACATGGCCGGAACGGGCCTCTTTAATTAATAACCCACCACCAAAAGAGAGCCCTAGGGTAATGCCCACTAAGGTTATTGTTGTGGCCCCTTTACCAATACCCATCAATTTAAGTATTGGACGCAACATCCATTGGATAATCTTTTCTACCCCGATACCCCGTAGAATTTTTAATAAAGCGAGTAGCACGATGATGATGATCTGAATCATAGCCAAAGCTTTTAATTGACTAAAGAACCAATGATCTAATCCATCGGCAATAGGTTCTGGTTGCCATGCCATTTGAGCAGGTTCTTGTAGCCATTGAGTTTGGTCATAAAACACATGTAATAACCAAGCAAAAGCAAAGGCGCCAAAAAGGCGCGTAATAATGGCCACTCGCATTCTCATGCCAGCCAATTGAGCAATCCGAACCTCAATGGGCAGACCATGAGCCATGAGCAGTAGGCCACTTAATACTGTCATTTGGGCCACAGTTAAATGGCTATCAGCAGCGTATGAGTATAGTACAATTATGCCGCCGTAAATATTGGTAGCAATGGTCGTTGCCCACACTAAGCCCATTTCTTGGGGCAAGCCCACAAGTGCCATAAGAGGCCCTAGCCACTGCCCTAAAAGTGCTATACCACCTACTTCTTCCAACACCTTAACAATTAAAATGATGGGCACCATAAGCTTAAAAAGAGGCCATGAAACGGCAATAATTTCATTAAACAGTTGTTCAAAAAATTGGCGCACTTGAAACATTAAACTAACCTTAATTTAGACGGATGGTGGGTGCAGAGTTATGTAACACATGTGACTAATGCAATGGGCGATGGTAACTGATTTGTGCATCTATGTCTTAGATTAGACGCATCCATTGACACCGAATACAACCCCGTGCACTATGCGCAGCTAGCTCAAATTCAACGGACGAACTTAATGAGTACCGCATTACTCTTAGCCTTAATACCCACTTTCTTTTTCGTATCTGTAACACCAGGAATGTGCATGACGTTGTCTTTAACTCTGGGCATGACTGTTGGCATTCGCCGCACTATGTGGATGATGTTAGGTGAGCTTTTTGGGGTAGGGCTAGTCGCTGTGTTAGTCGTTATAGGTGCCGCAGCACTTATTGTTCAATACCCACAGTTATTTGTTGTGCTTAAACTAGCAGGTGGGGGCTATTTGCTTTATTTGGGCGTGCAGCTGTGGCGTTCGCGAGGAAAAATGGCTATCGACCTTGATGGAGCACCCAAAAACACCGGACGTTTCCAATTAGCCAGTCAAGGGCTTATTACCGCCATTGCCAACCCTAAAGGGTGGGCTTTCTTTATCGCCCTATTACCACCCTTCATAGATCCTGCACTGCCCTTGCCAAACCAACTCGTTATGCTGTTAAGTGTTATCTTAAGCCTAGAAGCCATGTGTCTCATGTTATATGCCTTGGGCGGGAAGAGCCTTAGCAAGGTGTTACAAAAAAGTGGTAACGTGCGTTTAATGAATCGTATTGCAGGCACCTTAATGGTAGGTGTGGCAGGTTGGTTAGCGCTGGGCTAGTAGATTAAGTTAGCAATAAAAGGAGAAGGTATTAATGAAATTACAAAAGTGGCGTTGGTTAGCGCTATTAACGAGTTTTGTCATTATTTTTGCCAGTGCTAGTTATATAATTTCCTATCAAACCTTTATTCAAACCGAAAAACAAGGCGCCCAAGACCGAGCGAACCATTACCAGATTTTATTAGCGGGCATGCTTGACCAGCACAAACCCCTGCTCAGTGTGCTGACAGAAGACCCTGCAGTGATTAGTACCTTGTTTAAACCGCTACCTAATGCACAGGCAGAACCACAGGCTCAGCAGCAACTCAAGTTAAGCCAGCTCAACGCACGTTTGCATCGCTATGCCACACTTTCTGGTTTAGAGGCGATCTATCTAATGGATCAACAAGGGCTTACAAAAGCCACTTCTAATTACCAACAAGACCCTAGCTTGTCATTTATGAATAAAAACTATGGTTTTAGACCTTACTTCAAATCTGCTATTAACGGTAATGAAGGGGCTTATTTTGCTGTGGGCGCTACTACTGGATTACCCGGTTATTTTATCTCTAGCCCGGTAATAAATGAAAAGGGTCTTGTGATTGGTGTACTTGCGGCTAAAATTGATGCGGCAACGCTGTCTGTTTTTTGGCAATCTACAGAAGATTTAGGCTTTATCAGTAATGATACAGGAGTGATTATTTTGGCTAGCCAAAGAGCTTGGCTTTATCAGACCATCACCCCCTTAAACCCCCTTCAAATTAATAGGATTCGTTCTCAAAAGCAGTTTGCTGGTGGGCTTTTATCAGCCCTCTCTTGGTACCCGATGGATGATCTATTTGTGTCGGTAGAAAATAAAGATTACCTTTACACGCCCTTTAAAATAGGCACCTCAGGCTGGATGCTTCATTCGTTATCAGACCCCGCTGTAGCCAAAAAAAATGCTGCCTTTGTGGCGCTTGTGGTAAGTGCGTTGTTATTGTTACTACTTAGTTGGGGGCTCACAATACGTTCTAGATCAATTAAGCAATCTCTAATGAAAAGTGAGCTAAATCGCGCAAAATTAGTGCAAATGAACGACAATCTAGAGGCTGAAATAGGCGAGCGACATCATGCAGAAAAACGGCTTTCTTTGGCCCAAAAGAAACTCGTTCAAGCCAACCGTATGGCGGCTCTAGGTCAGCTCTCGGCGGCAGTGATTCATGAGTTAGGGCAGCCGTTAGCGGCGTTTAAAAACTATATTGCGGCAGCAGAAATTGACCCTGATGGAGAAGATATGGGCCAACTGTTGGCTAATTTACACTCAGTGGCGTTGCGTATGCAAAGCACCACTTCTCAATTGCGTTTTTTTTCCCGACCTGACGAAACTAAATATACTCTAGTGGACCTCCAGCAAGTTATTGCCAGCGCTATAAAACTCACGCGCGCCCAATGTGATGCCGCCCAAGTAAATTTGCAATGGGCCCCTAATAGCGGCGTTCAAGCCTGCGTTATGGGCCAGAGTTTGCGCTTGGAGCAGGTCATTGTTAATCTATTGATCAATGCCTTTGCCGCTGTTAATGACAGTGGGCAGGTTATTATTAGCTTAGAGCATGACCAGCACAATTGGTTGCTAAGAGTCATCGACAATGGTGCTGGTTTTGGTGCTCAAGACCCAGAGGAGTTGTTTGAAGCCTTTTACACGACTAAGGCCAGTACCGATGGTATGGGTTTAGGGTTGGCTATTAGTGCAGCCATTGTCAATGAGCACCATGGCCAAATATGGGCCCAAAACAGTTCCCAAAATACTATCCACAAGGGTGCTGAATTTGTGGTCACCATCCCCCAGGCGGTTTAAACCTAAATGAAAAACATGCATGCTAATTACAAAGTCTTAATTATAGATGATGACGCAGAAGTTCGGCGCTCTTTAGTGCATTTATTTGAGCGAGCCAAGTGGCAGGTTAGCGAGTTGTCCAACGCCGTTAATGGTGTTAAAAAAATCATCAGCATCAATCCAGATATTGTCATTTCAGACGTAAAAATGCCCAACGTCAGTGGGTTACAGCTATTCGAAGAAACCCTTGCCAGTGAATCCTGCCCACCATTTATCTTTGTCTCAGCCCATGCTGATGTGGCTATGGCAGTGAAGGCTATGCAGCAGGGTGCCTATAGTTTTTTGGAAAAGCCCTTTGACCCAAAGCGTCTGTTGATGGCAGCCCAAAATGCAGCCAAACAATGTCGCTTACAGCGTCAAAATCATCAATTGCATGCGCAAATAGCGGCGCTTTCTGGCTTGGATCAATTGTTGGTAGGTAACAGTCCTGCGCTCGTTAAAGTGAGGGGTGAATTGCACCAATATGCCCAAATATTAGCTCCTGTAATGCTGCATGGAGAGACGGGTTCGGGAAAAGAATTGGCGGCACGTGCGTTACACAACTTATCACAACACTCATCTCAACCCTTCGTCACGGTAGATTGTCCAGCGATGGCGATGGATCACTTTGGTGCCATGATGTTTGGTTCGTCTACCCAAGAAACCTGCTACCTGCAGGCGGCTGAGGGGGGCACATTGTTTTTAGATGAGCCCAGCGCCCTGTCTAATAAGCAGCAAGCTGCGCTATTAAGGGTGGTGGATACGGGCCAGTATCACCCGTCTGATTCTATTGCTGTTAAACACGCTAACGTACGCATAGTTTCAGCCACCAACGGCAGTGTAGAGCAGCAAATTATTAGTGGTCAATTGCGTGAAGATTTGGCCTTTAGGCTTAATAATTTCGCCATTACTATGCCCAGTTTGCGTGATTTTAGTGATGACATTTACATGTTGTTTAACTATTTTAGTGAACACTATTTTCGCCTTTATGACACCCCCATAGTGCCCCTTGATACCGAAGACATTAGCAGTATTATGGCGCATACATGGCCTGGTAATGTGAGAGAGCTAAAGCATCTGGCAGAACGCCGTGTAGTACGTAGCCAGCAAGGGGATAGCTCTGTCTCGTTAGCTATGAGGCAAGTTGAAGGCAACCACAATAATGCTAATAAATCTATGTTGAGGCCTGCAGTAGCAGCCTTTGAGCGAGCTCTTATTGCCCAGTCCCTGATTGACCATGAAGGTAAAATGGAAGTGGTCGCAGAAAGCCTTGGTATTGGTCGGCGCACCTTGAATGAGAAGATGGTTAAGCTAGACTTGGACAAATCTAGCTTTTTATAACTCGGCGGAATTCCGCAGGCAAGTTCTATCTTAATTAGCAATTTTCTTCCTAGTCAAAAGTTCTACCCACCCAGTAAACTGACGCCACAAAAATAATCAAACTTAATTAAAGAGAACTAATATGTTTAATAAAGCAATTAAGACGGGTATCTGCGCAGCGGTGGCATTAGCTGTTTCTGGCGAAGTATTAGCTGAGCAATGGGATGTGTCTTTGTGGGGCAAGCGACGCGCATTCACCGAACATGTAGAAAAATTAGCAGAGCTTGTTAGTGCAAAAACTAATGGTGATTTCACCCTCAATATTTCCTATGGTGGCTTGTCAAAGAACAAAGAAAACTTAGATGGCATTGCAATTGGTGCCTTCCAAATGGCGCAGTTTTGCGCAGGTTACCACCGTGATAAAAATCCATCTATCACTGTTCTTGAGCTACCTTTTTTGGGTGTTAACTCACTTGAACAAGAACGATCGATTTCCCAAGCTGTGTATCAACATCCGGCCGTACAAAAAGATTTGGCCCGTTGGAATGCGACCCTTTTGATGCCTTCGCCGTTACCTCAGTACAATATTGTGGGTGTGGGTGATGCACCAAAAACATTGAATGACTATGCTGGTCTTAGTGTGCGCGCTACCGGCGGTATAGGTAAGGCGATGGCGGCAGTGGGCGCAGTACCTACCTCTATGTCGGCATCTGAAGTACGTCAGGCATTGGATAGTGGTGTAGTTAAGGCGGTAGCTTTTGCGCCTCATGCGCACATGTCATTTGGCACTGTTGAGGCCGGCAAATGGTGGACAACTAACTTGAACCCGGGCACTGTAAATTGCCCTGTAGTGGTTAATTCAGACGCACTAGCAGACTTGTCCGACGCTCATCGCGCCGCTTTGTTAGGTTCTGTTGATGAATCCTTAGATCACTATATTGCAACCTACAATGGTAAAACGATGAATGCCTGGGGCCCAACCCTAGAAGCAAAAGGTATTCAGTCAATCTCTTATACTGACGCAGAACTTGAAGCCTTTAAAGCTAAAGTTGCTGGCCCTGCAGCGGCTTCTTGGATCGCTGATAATACGGCCAAAGGGCTTCCAGCCCAAGAGTTGTATGACCTTGTTACGGGTTTGATTGCTAAGTAGGCCCATCTCACTAATAGCCTACGTCTGCCCCTAGGGGTAGGCATGGCTTGGAGGTTGTATGGCAGGTGTAGGTCAAGTACTTGAAGATGGCTCAGTTCTGAGTCGCATAGACCAACAGTTACATAAGTTAGAATCAACATTGGCCCTTGTTAGTGGCTTAGCTATATTTAGCCTCATGCTTTTAGCTGTGGTGTCAGTGGCAGGCCGGCATTTTTTTAATATGCCACTACCGGGGTATGTAGATTGGATCGAACAAGCCATGCCCCTCATTGCGTTTATGGGTATTGCCTACACCCAACGTAATGGCGGCCATATTCGCATGGACATGTTGGTGGCTCAGCTTAATGGCAGAGCTTTATGGTTGTTTGAATGGCTTACCAGTTTGTGTGTTCTAGCGTTAATATGTTTGCTTATTTGGGGTTCTTGGTCACATTTTTCTCGTAGTTTTGACTTTGCTTCGCCTTGGTGGAGCCGAGACAGTTCCATGGATATCTCCCTACCACTTTGGCCTGCTAAGTTAATGGTGCCACTGGCGTTTTCAGTGTTGGCATTGCGTATGGTAATCCAATTGTGGGGGTTTGGCGTTGCTTTTGTAACCAACGCAACTGTGCCTGTTGCGGTGCCATTGGTGCTAGATGCAGCCACACAGGCAGCCGCAGAATCGCACTATATTTCGGCTGATGAAGAGGTTCAGCGTCCATGACTAGTATTGAAATTGGTATTGTTGTATCCCTGTGCATGCTGGTTATGGTTGTCATTGGCATGCGAGTTGCCTTCGCTGCCGCATTAGCTGGCTTAGTAGGCTTAGTGTGGATTTTTTGGGCCAAAAAAGGCTTTGATCCAAGCGCTTTTTGGTGGGCCTTAGGTGTTGCTACGAAAACCGCAGGTCAAGTTCCTCACTCAAAAATATCGGCCCAAGCCTTATCATTAATTCCCACTTTTATACTTATTGGTTATCTTGCCTACCATGCAGGCTTAACCAAAGCTTTGTTTGAAGCTGCAAAGCGCTGGGTAGGCTGGTTGCCTGGTGGCATGGCTGTGGCTACTATTTTTTCTACTGCCGGTTTTGCTGCTGTGTCAGGTGCCTCGGTGGCAACGTCTGCCGTGTTTGCACGTATCGCAATACCTGAAATGCTTAAGGTTGGCTACGATAAACGCTTTGCTGCTGGCGTGGTGGCTGCGGGAGGCACCTTGGCCTCTTTAATTCCACCCTCAGCTATTCTGGTGGTTTATGCCATTATTGTTGAGCAAGATGTGGGTAAACTGCTGCTTGCTGGCTTTGTGCCTGGGGCGTTTTCAGCCCTAATTTATGCGGGCTTAATTGTCGGTATTGCGGTGCTTAAGCCTGGCTTTGGCCCATCGGTTTCAGGTTATACCTGGGGTGAGCGCTTTAAGTCCTTGCCTCCAGCCCTGCCTATTGTGGCGGTGGTGGCTATCATTATTTTATTTGTTTACAACCCCTTTGGTGACGCCATTGGCACACCCACTGAGGGTGGTGCACTGGGTGCTTTCGTCGTGTTCTGTATTGCCTTAATTAATGGCATGCGTTGGCCTGCCTTAAAGGAAGCATTGCTGGAATCGGCCAAGCTTGCGGTGATGATTTTTACCATCATTTGGGGGGTACTTATTTTTGTCAGGTTTCTGGGCTTCGCAGGTTTGCCCACGGCTTTTTCTGAGTGGATTGTTTCCCTTGACCAAAGCCCCATGTTAACCCTGGTATTTATCCTTTTAGCGTATGCTGTATTGGGTATGTTTATGGATGCCATTGGTATGTTATTACTGACCTTGCCGGTAGTTTATCCGGCCGTGATGGCACTTAACGGTGGCGAGTCTGTAAGTGCGGCTGACAGTGTGTTCGGTATGTCAGGGCCCATGTGTGCAATCTGGTTTGGTATTCTGGTGGTTAAAATGGCTGAGTTCTGTTTAATTACTCCACCCATAGGCCTCAACTGCTTCGTTGTTGCCGGGGTACGTGATGACTTGTCGGTGCAAGATGTATTTAAAGGTGTGACACCATTCTTTATTGCAGATGCCTTTACCATTGCCCTGCTAGTGTCTTTTCCTGCCATTGTATTATGGCTGCCACGCATGGCTGGCGGCTAGCCTTAGGTGCCTAGGCGGGGCTAAAATGCAGCTGATGTTACTCGTGGTGACGCAATCTGTAGATTAAGCCACAGCCTACAAACATGATGCCGCAGGAAATGATAATACTTAAATGGTAGCTGCCAGACCATTGAGATAAAACGCCAGCGGCGGCTGGAGACGCTATCTGAGCCACGCCATAGGATAGCGTCATCTTACCCATCATTTTTGCAGGGCGAGTAGGGAAGTATCGGCCCGCCATGGTAAGTACAAGGCTTACAATGCCAATAAAGGTGCCACCAAATAAGCCAGCACCTATAAAGGTCCAGATTAAACCTGGGCTTAAAATGGGGATAAGCATACCGGTGAACTGTAGAACAAAAGCTAACAGTAAGGCGTTTAAATTGCCAAGCTTACGGGCTACTAGGTCCCAAATAATGCACGCTGGAGCCGCCGCTAGGCCAATGATCATAAAGGTTACTGAGCCATATTCATGGTCTCCAGTAATTTGATTTACATGGGCAACGATGAAAGTGGTAATAACCGCGTAACCCACGCCTGCACAAAAATAGGCCAACATAAACGTTTGCAGAAACTGTGGTGATGGTGGCCTATCGACCATTTTTTCACCACCCACGTTATAGCCACTAGTATTGGGTTTAGGCAACCAAAACCACGCAGGGATGGCTAATAAACAGCCTAATGCGGTGAACCAAAACCAATGCTGCTGCCAACTGATCTGACCTGCAACTAGGTAAACAAAAAGAGCTGTGAAAAAGATTCCAGAACCCATGCCAATAAAGTGAATGCCTAACTCTGAACGTAACTGGTGACGCAGCAACCAATGCATTACCAAGCCTGATCCTAGCAATAATCCAGCTGCACTACTTAAGCCTGAAAAAAACCTTAATAATCCCCATAACCAAAAGTTTTGTGTTAGTCCTAAGCCTATAGTGGTGGCCAAAGCAACCAATAAGCCTAGCCGATAAAGGCGATCTTTTTTGGCCAAATCACTAATGTTTGCTGCAATTAATGCACCACAAAAATAGCCAGCATAATTGAAGGCTGCTAACCAGCCACCTTGAGCAACGCCAAGGCCTGCGTGTTGTTGCATCAGGGGAAGCATTGGGGTGTAGGCAAACCGAGCGATGCCAATCATTAAAATAAGGCTAGCAATGCCAGCACTCAACACTTTAAGACGTTGAACATTGTGCAGGATTGAGTGAGAAGCAGTATTGGGCATGAGGGGCCTGTGCGCGCGTAAAAAGCGATGGCTCCTATTATGGCGAGGCCTTGCACACAATACAATCTAGACATTAAGCTAACAGGACTTTTGTATTGTCTTCGGCTAAACTTTCGCTGCGTAGTTTTACTCGCAGCCTTTACCAGTGAAATGGAGATATATTATGGAAGATACAACACCCAACAGACCATATAGAGTAACGTATGGTAGCGCCTTAAACGGCATGGACTTTAATCTATTAGCGGGCAGCATGCCAGAAAATGTGGGGTTCTCAAAGCATGCCGTCTAGCGCTGTGTTAACTAAGTCCCGCGGGCAGATTGTATTTTCAGGATTTTTCTTCGCATACTTTTGTTGTTTTGGTTTAGTGTTGCCATTTCTGCCGTATTGGATGGTAAGCCGAGGTTTAGATGCCCAAGAGGCGGCACTAATCCTTAGCTCTGCATTTGTGAGTAAAGTGTTTTTTGGATTGGGTGTGGGTGTATTGGCAGACGTCACCGGCCATAAAAAACGCTGGATATTACTCTTGTCAGTACTGGCTTTTTTTGGGTTTGGTTTGTTTGTACAGTTTGAAACCTTTTGGCCCATGCTCACCGTTTGGTTTGTGGTGGGCGCTTTGCAAACTACCCAAGTGCCCATGGTAGATGGCTTAGCAATAGCTGCTGCTCGGCTTGGGAAGCTTAAATACAGTAGTGCGCGCTTATGGGGCTCTGTTGCTTTTATTGCGTCTTCCACCTTAAGTGGGCTTTACATAGCAGCTTACAGTATTGATGCTTACCCAATATTACTTTTGGTGCTGGCGGCTATTGTTATTGTTTTTGCCTTATCTTTGCCGGATATCCGCCCGCAATCTAAAGCAAGCCGTAAATTAGCGTTTTTGGAGTTGTTTAAACTACCTGGGTTTATAGCTATAGTTGCTGTTGGCTCTTTATTGCAGGCTAGCCATGGAGCCTTGTATACCATTGGAACCTTACACTGGCTTGAGGCGGGTATAAGTGAATCAATCATTGGTCTCCTTTGGGCACAAAGTGTAGCTGCAGAGGCAGTGCTGTTTGCCATTGGTATATGGCTGTTAAGTAAAGTCGGTGTTAAAGGCTTGCTGTGGATGGCAGTCATTGCAGGCGTTGTGCGTTGGCTTACATTGGGATGGTCGAGCAATGTTAGCGTACTTTTTACCGTGCAAATACTGCACGCCTTTACCTTTGCTGCAACTCACTTAGCGATCACTCAATACATTACCCAAAAAGTACCAGACCAATTAACAGCCTCTGCCCAAACCTTTTATGATGCTCTTGCTCTAGGTGCATTAATGGGTATGAGTATGACGCTAGTGGGGGGGTTGTATGAACATATTAATGCCCAAGTCTTTTGGGCGATGGCATTTTTATCCCTGTGTGCAGGCCTTGTGCTAAAGCGCTATGCAAAATTAATTTAACCCCAAAAAATAATCATTATGACTTTAGACTCGCTTTATGAAACGTTAACGTTTGCCCATTTAAGTACCATTGGGCCGGCGTTTTTAATGGCTAGTTACATGATAATGACCAAAAAAGGCTCGGGGCAGCACAAGCGTGCCATGATAGCGCTGTATGTTGGCGGCATGTTAGTTGCGGGTGGGTTTACCATAGTACCTAGGCGCTTTCTTGGCGCACTAGTCTTCAGTTAACTTAGGTCGCCGCATAAACCCTATGTAAATGAATATAACAGTTCATCAATTCGGCCCGCTTAGGGGATAGTGCCTAAATTGAAATGCATCACTTTTATAGCCGCCATACTGTAAGTGGCTAATCGGATACATGATCTGGTTTATGAATGATAAGAATAATGTTAAATTTTAAGATGATTGCTTCTATCTTTTTTTAGGTATTCAGTTATGTCTTCTAATGATCCCTTGTTACAGCCCTTCAAGCTAAAGCACTTGACCCTTAAAAATCGTATTATGATGACCTCTCATGAGCCAGCTTACCCAGAAAACGGCATGCCTAAAGAACGTTATCTTGCGTATCACTTGGAACGCGCTAGAGCGGGAGTTGCACTCACTATGACAGCCGGGTCAGCCACTGTTTCTAGGGATAGCCCGCCAGTATTCAACAATATATTAGCGTATAAGGATGAGGTTGTGCCTTTTTTAAGAGACATGGCAGACGCGTGCCACGAGCACGGTTGTGCCGTCATGTTGCAATTAACCCACCTGGGTCGGCGTACAGGTTGGAATAAAGGTGATTGGCTGCCTGCTGTGTCTCCGTCACACCAGCGTGAAGCAGCTCACCGTGCTTTCCCTAAAAAATTAGAAGGTTGGGACATTGACCGTATTATTGGTGATTATGCTGATGCCGCTGAGCGCATGTATGCTGCAGGCTTAGATGGTATAGAACTGCAAGCATATGGGCACTTAATGGATCAGTTTTGGTCGCCCTTAACCAATACTCTAGAAGCACCTTACGGTGGCTCGTTAAACAACCGAATCCGGTTCACCTTAGAAGTGCTGCAAGCCATTCGTGACCGGGTAGGAGAAAGGTTTATTGTTGGCGTTCGTTACACAGCAGATGAGGCTTATGCGGGGGGAATTAACCCAAGTGAAGGGATTGAAATTTCTAAAATTCTACGAGATACCGGTCATGTAGACTTTCTCAATGTCATTCGTGGGCGCATCAATACTGATGCGGCCCTCACAGATGTTATCCCGATTATGGGTATGAAAAACTCTCCTCACCTAGACTTTGCGGGAGCCGTGCGTGAGGCAACGGGCTTCCCCGTGTTTCATGGCGCTAAAATACCTGATGTTGCCACAGCACGCCACGCCATTGCCGACGGTAAGCTAGATATGGTGGGCATGACTCGTGCGCATATGGCAGACCCTCACTTGGTGCGCAAAATCATGCAAGGTAAAGAGGCCGACATACGCCCCTGTGTGGGAGCTAATTATTGCTTAGATCGTATTTACCAAGCAGGTGATGCCTTGTGCATTCACAACGCAGCTACAGGGCGGGAGCTCACCATGCCCCATAATATTGCCAAGGCCGATGTGCGTAAAAAAGTGGTCATCATTGGTGCAGGGCCAGGTGGTTTAGAGGCGGCTCGGGTTGCGGCTGAAAGAGGTCACCAAGTGGTCGTATTAGAGGCAGCAGCGAAGCCTGGTGGGCAGATACGTCTCACCGCACAAACGCCAAGGCGTGAAGACATGATGGAGATTATTAATTGGCGTATGGCGCAATGCCAGGCAAAAAAAGTTGAGTTTCAATTTAACACTTGGGCTGAGGCGCATGATGTTAAGGCACTTAATCCAGATGTGGTTATTGTTGCTACGGGCGGCATGCCTGATACTGATGTGCTGGCCTCGGGTAACGAACTTGCAGTGTCCAGCTGGGACATTCTTTCTGGCGATGCTAAGTTTGGTAAAAATGTACTGATTTTTGATGACGCTGGTGACCACCCAGCATTGCAGGCTGCAGAAATGCTCGCTAACAGCGGTGCTAAGGTGGAAATTATGACACCTGATCGAAGCTTCTCACCTGATGTTATGGCAATGAATTTAGTACCCTATATGCGCAGTCTACAAGATAAAGATGTGACCTTTACTGTGACCTATCGAGTAGCAAGTGCGCGGCGCATTGTCGATCAAATTGAACTAACCTTAAGTAGTGATTATGGCAGCATTAACAAAACTCGATTGGTGGACCAGCTTGTCATTAATCATGGCACTTTGCCTTTGGATGGTCTCTATTTTGACTTAAAGCATGGTGCGTCTAACCAAGGGGAGCTAGATCATAGGGCTTTCATAAAGGGATTGCCTCAAACTCAGGTTCGTAACCCCGAGGGGAGTTACCAGCTATTCCGTATTGGTGATGCTGTTGCTGCACGTAATACCCATGCTGCTATCTATGATGGCTTGCGCCTCGCTAAAGATATTTAACGTGAGTTTATAAGGGTTTAATTTGCCTTATTCATTAAGCCACTATAGACCAAAAGCTAATGCTCTTAGCACAATTTCAGCGTATTCTTGTATCTGACTTATTACAAAAATTTACCAGAGTAAGCTAAACATGCAAGCGCTACTAATCAACAAGGACGCAGCAGGATACACCGCTCAATTGGGCCAGATAAAAGAGGCACAATTACCTGAAGGCGATGTGTTAATTAAGGTGGATTACTCCACCCTGAATTACAAAGATAGCCTAGCTATTACTGGTGCATCCCCCGTAGTACGCAGCTTTCCAATGGTACCTGGGATAGACCTTGCAGGCACGGTGGAGACGAGTGATCACGCAGATTTTAAAGCTGGAGATAAGGTTGTATTGAACGGGTTTGGAGTAGGCGAGGGGCATTGGGGTGGGTTAGCCCAAATGGCTCGGGTAAAAGGCGATTGGCTAGTGCCACTGCCCAGTGCCTTTACGTCGAAACAAGCCATGGCTATTGGCACGGCGGGCTACACGGCAATGCTGTGTGTTATGGCTTTAGAGCAGCATGGTGTGACGCCAGACAAAGGTGAGGTGTTAGTTACTGGTGCTGCAGGCGGTGTGGGCAGCGTTGCGATTAGCTTACTGGCCAAACTGGGGTACACTGTAGTGGCCTCTAGTGGCCGAGTTGAAGAAACAGATTATTTGATGAGTTTAGGCGCCAGCAAAGTGATGGACCGCAATGAACTTAGTGAAAAAGGTAGGCCTTTAGCTAAAGAGCGCTGGGCTGGCGCGATCGATGTTGCAGGCAGCCACACCTTGGCTAATATTTGTGCATCGATGAAGTATGGAGGCACTGTTGCTGCGTGTGGTTTGGCCCACGGGTATGACCTGCCAGCCACAGTAATGCCTTTTATTTTACGCGGTGTTACCTTAGCTGGTGTAGACAGTGTCTACCGCCCTAAGGCTGA
>DCAT01000004.1 GCA_002312935.1 Oceanospirillaceae bacterium UBA1126
TTCACGGCTTCGGCTGATTCTATTAGAAGTTTCACGTCGGCGTTCTTTATAGCGAGAAATACCAGCTGCTTCCTCAATATAAACACGTAGCTCTTCCGGCCTAGATTCAATTAAGCGAGAAATCATGCCCTGCTCAATAATAGAATAGCTCCGAGGCCCAAGGCCAGTGCCTAAAAATAAATCTGTAACATCACGTCTACGGCACTTCTGACCATTTAAAAAATAGGTAGATAGGCCTTCACGAGTTACCTTTCGACGGATTGACACCTCATTGTAGCCAGCAAATTCACCAGCTAAGGTGCGATCTTGATTGTCGAACATGAGTTCAACAGTGGCTTGGCCAACAGGTTGGCGGCTAGATGATCCATTAAAAATTACATCAGTAGCACTTTCGCCACGCAAATTTTTGGCTGAACTTTCTCCCATCACCCAACGTACTGCATCGATGACGTTAGATTTACCGCAACCATTGGGGCCAACCACAGCACACAGATTGCTAGGTAAGCTGACCTTGGTGGGATCAACAAATGATTTAAAACCAGCTAATTTGATGCTCTTTAGGCGCATCTATAAACTCTAATATTGTTATTCTTTGGAGTAGGTTACTTCAGGATTTGGTCAATGGTCAAATATACTTTTCCAGTGCCTTCAGTAGCAATAGTTACCGCTAGGGTTTGACTGATAAAGTCACCCGATTTTTGTCCAGCCAAGCCAGCCATAGCAACATGGGCACTAAGGTTCAAGGTTTTATAATTAGCTAAACGGGTTCCCTGCTGAAGAGCCATCGCATCAGTGAGAAGCACATCTAATGGCAGGTTGCTAGGGTTGAGTTTGATTGCAAACAGGGGCATACCTTGCGCAGCCTGCCTAGCATAGACAAATAATACTGCTTGCGATGACTCAGGTATTGATAACCCATTAGCCAAAGAAACCTCTATCGGTAAAGACACACCTAATCCCATGCTTGGGTCTTCATTGAGCATTTGTTGTGCACTGTTAATTCCAGCTTGTAGTGATGCTTTACCCTGACCCTCACCCGCTCTGGGCAAAGCACGTTGCCAAAACTGTATAGCCACATCATAATTTTCGCTTTCAAAGGCTTGAATACCTAACAAACTTAAGGCTGACACATCTTTAGGGTCTTGCGCCATCGCTGCAGCGATGGCCTCATTGACACGCTGACTAAACTCACCTTCATTGAAAAACAGAGCTTGCGCATACTGGCCCAGTAATGCCGCTTGTTGACGGCTTCCAGCCTGAACATAATTTAATGCCTGCTCAAATGCAGCAATACTCATAGCAGTTTGCTCTGCTTGCATATAACTATTGGCCAATAAATACCATCCTTCTGGATTATTCGGCTTATTTTTCAATTCATCTTCAAGGCTGCTAATCAACGTTGGTAAGGAGGTTGAAGAGGCGGCAATCGAACGGGTATTTTGTAAGTTAACACTTTGTTCCAAACCACCATATGACCCTAGTTGAATATAGGTTAGCAACCCAGCGACCGGAATAACTAACGCGATGAACAACAATAATAGACCCCCAGCATGATTGGGCGAGCTAACAGGGGCTGGGGAATCTGATGTTTCTAGCAATAATGTCCGTTGCATTTCGGCTAAGCGCTGATCATAGTCACTACGGTTGATCTGCGCTGAAGCAAGCTCTTCATCCAGTTCTATTTGTTTAATTCGATAAAGCGCTACAACCGCCTCATGCCTGTTATTGGCTGAGGTAGATACTGGCAGGGGTCGCCACCAAGCCCACAACACAAAACCACTGGTTAAACACAGTAAAAGAGCAATAGCTGCCCATAGTTCAGTCATTATTTAATCCCTGCCCGGAGTCCGGTTTTCTGCTAAAAGCTGATCCAACTTTTGTTGCTCAGATGGTGATAACATCGCACCCTGAACGTGGGTTTTACGACCAAAAAACCACAAGGCCCACAAGCCAATAAACACCATACCAATTGGCGCCAGCCAAAGCACTAGTGTCGCTTTGTTCAGTGGTGGGTCATACAAGATAAAATTACCATAACGCTGTACCATAAAATCAGTAATCTGTTGATTAGTTTGGCCTGTATTTATTAACGTTTGTACTTGCTCACGAAGGTCTTTAGCGATAATTGAATCTGAATCAGCCAAATTTTGGTTTTGACATTTAGGGCAACGCAAGACTGTGGTTAAGTCCACAAACCGCTGGGCCATTTCTGGCTCTGCAAATTCGTATGATTTAATGTCTGCTTGAACCAGTGGAACAGCCAAACCTGCCAAACAGAAAAACAGACTAGCTAAAGCAACCTTTACCATTAGTTTGTTTCCTGCAGCAAACTTAAATATTGACTGCGAAGTGGAGGCCAGGTCCGTTCATTGAGCTCACCTGTAAGCTTGTCAATAACAATACCTTGTGCATCAATCAAGTAGGTTTCTGGAGCGCCCACTACACCCAGGTTTATGCCCAACACTCCCTTTGGGTCAAATACAGAAAATACGTAAGGGTCACCCAAGTCTTGCAACCACTGCTGGGCTGCTGGGCGCTGGTCATGGTAATTAACACCATAAATACGGATGTTTTCCTGTTTAGAAATTGTGAGTAAAAACTCATGCTCAGCACGACATGTGGGGCACCAAGTGGCCCACACGTTCACTAAAGCCGGCTGCCCAAGCATGTCTGCTTGAGTCACGTTCTTACTAGGAGATACTAACGTTTGAGCATTAAATTTTGGCAACGGAAGGCCAATCAAACTTGATTCCATTTTATTAGGATCTTGGCCAATACCCTGGTATAAAAACAGGCCTAAAGTAAAGGCTAGCAGCGTTGGCAACAGCATCAATAGCCTTTTTGTGGTGGTGTTCATGGCAGCACTCCGTCAATACTTGGTTTTTTTCGCCGATAACGCTTGTCCCATACCGCTAACACTCCTCCCAACGCCATCATCAGGGCTCCTAGCCAAATTAAACGAATCATAGGCTTTATATGCAAGCGCATAGCCCAGGCTCCCTCCGCTAGAGGCTCACCCATTGCCACATAAACATCGCGACTTAGCGCTGGATCTATTGCAGCCTCTGTCATCGTTTGGCCACGGCTGGTATAAGTCCGTTTTTGGGGTAATAAGTAATCAGGTTCCTCACCAATTTTGACTAGCTTAACCCGACCTTCGATGGCAGTAAAATTAGGCCCAGTGACATTTTCAACGCCCATAAAAGTAAATTCATACTGCCCTAGAGTCGCTTTATCGCCAATATCCATACGCAGATCTTTTTGCAACGAGTAATGGCTTACAACCGCAATGCCTAAAGCAGTCACACCTATACCCATATGCGCCAGTAACATGCCATAGTAACCGGGGTTTAATTGGCGCAAACCTTGCCACCAAGTTTGGTGCCTCAGCCTTCTTCTTAGATCCACCCAAGACGCTAATAACAGCCACGCCAACAATGCAGCAGCTAACGCTGTTGATGGATTAAACTCACCACTGTAGGCAAATGGAAACGCTATACCAAGTACAATTGCTATAAGCGCTGGAGAGCGCAATAGTCTCCATAGTTCACTGGGGTTGATTCGTTTCCATTTAGAGCCCAAACCTAAGCCCATCGAAATAATGAGCAATACCATTAACGGCACAAAGGCTGCATTAAAATACGGCGGGCCAACAGAAAATTTTCCACCACCCATAGCATCCAAAAACAAAGGATACAAAGTGCCAAGTAACACGGTTAGTGCGG
>DCAT01000171.1:0-155 GCA_002312935.1 Oceanospirillaceae bacterium UBA1126
ATAGGCCGGTAAAAACGAAGGAAATCATGATAGTAAGTTTCTAACTCAGACAATTTCCATCTGTTTTTTATCAAATCTTTAAGCACACCCTGTGAGTTCAAGTCTGATGTGGACGCAGTGAATACCACAAGATCGTTAACAATACCTAACTCATG
>DCAT01000171.1:455-5798 GCA_002312935.1 Oceanospirillaceae bacterium UBA1126
ATCGTTAACAATACCTAACTCATGCATTAACTCATCTAGTGATGACCGTTCTGAGGAAGGATGGGCATAGAGCCCACTTGTTAAGGTATTGAACCCCTGCCATATCAGGCTTTTTCTAAACTCTTCAAGTTTCACATCGGGCACAGATACGGGTAACACTAAGGTCCAGTTATTATCCCATTCTGGTTGATGTGCAGCATAAATACGCCGCGCTGCTTTTTCGTAATGGCCTGTTGCAGAGTCGGTAAAACAATAGTAACTGCAGCGACCCGCTTTATTAACTTGAAGCCAATCATTTTGCACTAAACGATAGACAGACGTTCTAATTTGACGCTCATTAAACCCAAACGGTTCTAGCACCTGAATGAGGCTGGCTAACGAGACCCAACTACCATGTTGTGACACGAGATCACCAAATACAGTAACCACCATGGACGTGCAGCTAATGCTGTTGTCTTTGATGTGTTGTTGAATCTGTTGAGTACGTTTATTCTTATCAATCACTTTATGCCTATCTATCGTCAAAGCTCACAATTACTTCGTCCGACACGGGGTGTGCCTGACAGGTTAATATATAGCCAGATTTTACTTCATGTGGTTCAAGCCCATGGCTAATATCCATGTCAACTGTACCCTTAATTAGCTTGGCTTTACACGTAGAACACACGCCAGCCTTGCAGGAGTATGGCAGTTCAACACCATTGTCCATACCCGCATCTAAAATATTTGAACCCACTGTAGCTAAGTCAAAATAAATGGACCGTCCATCGGAAATAACGGTCACTTTACTGGTTTTATCTTCACCGTATTGTTGAATACGTCGTCTTGATTTTTCTAACATCACGTCAGAATCTGCTGATGAATTTGCAAACAGCTCATAGTGAATCTGTTCGCTAGCAAGCCCTTCAAGCCTAAAGCCATGAGACACTTCAGAAATCATTGATTCAGGGCCACAAATAAACGCTTCACTGGCGTTGAGGATATCAATCATTTTATACTTTTGTAGTAAATAGCCTTTTTTGTTGTCAATTTTACCTTTTAATACATCAGAGCCTTGGTCTTCTTGGCTCATGATATTGACCCACTTAAAACGGTTTAGGTAGCGGCTCTTTATAAAACTAAGCTCTTCTTTAAACATCACAGTGTTGGTGCGTTTGTTGCCATAAACAAGCGTTACTTTGCTATTAGGTTCGCGGTTTAACACCGAGGTGATAATTGATAAAATAGGTGTAATGCCACTGCCTACTGCCAAACACATGTAGTTTTTTTGATGTGCAGGGTTTAACTGCGGGCTAAAATTACCTTGTGGTGGCATCACTTCAATGGTGTCACCCACTTTAAATTGGTCGTTAGCATAATTTGAAAAAAGCCCGCCCCTAACCCGCTTTATGCCCACGCGCAGATGCCCATCATCAACGCCACTGCAAATAGAATAAGATCGCCGAACTCGTTCGCTGTTAATGTGGGTTTGTAATGTTAAAAATTGGCCTGGTTTAAAAGCAAAGGTGTTGCGCAACGCTTTAGGCACACTAAAACTCACCCGAACTGCAGTGTCTGTTTCTGGTTTAACGCCGTCTATAATTAACGAATAAAAATTAGTCTCTGACACAAGTCTTACCTAAATATGTTTGAACAAATCAAAAGGCTCACTGCAATCATTGCATTGAAATAGTGCTTTACACGCCGTAGAGCCGAATTCGCTGACCATGCGGGTGTCAAGGCCACCGCAGTGGGGGCATTTCACCTGCGTTGTTTCACTTAGCTCAACAGTGTGCACCAGTGACCCATGTGACGGGTTTACCACATCGTTTGGTGGTGCTATGCCATAACCACGCAGCTGATCACGGCCCTTGCTAGTCATCCAGTCGGTTGTCCAAGCTGGGGTTAGTTCAAGCGCAACTTCTACTTGAGCAACACCATAATTCAGTAACGCAGCAGTAATATCTTCACGGATAACATCCATGGCTGGGCAGCCTGAATAAGTGGGTGTAATCGTAACGGTGACACTTTGCTCGCACTGGCTAATATCTTTTAATATGCCAATGTCCCATAAAGACAACACAGGAATTTCTGGGTCTTTCACTGAATCTAGCAAAGCCCACAAATGTGGCACTTGCGAGTTACGCCGAAATTTTTCACGTTCATATTGAAGGCTCGACTTCATCGGGATTAACGAGCGAATTAGAGCGGTCATAAGACTACCACTTAGCCCCAGGAAATGAGCGATAAACAAACTGCATTTGGGTTAAAAGATGGCCCAAGTGCTCACTATGGTAGCCTTTTCGGCCACCTCGCACAGCCCAAGTTTGCTCTGGAGTGGTAAGCCCAGCTTCTTCAAAAATAGCTTCAACATCAGCTAACCAAGGCTGTTTTAAAGCTGCGCAATCTACCGCAACGCCAGTATTAATTAAACGCTGTTCTAGTTCATCTGATTCAAACAATTCGTGGCTATAACCCCAAATATCATCAATAGCTAACTGCATTCTTTGCTTACTTTCGTCGGTACCATCACCTAACCTAAGCGCCCAAGATTTACTGCGCCTGCAGTGGTAGGTTGTTTCTTTCACTGCTTTTTGCGCAATGGCCACAAGCGTTGGGTCTGCAGACTGGATGAGTGCCTGCAAGTAGTACTTGTTGTATAGGTCCACTAATAGCTGTCGAGTAATGGTATAGGCAAAATCGCCACGGGGCAGTTCGTTAATCAAATAATTTTCAAACTCACGCTCATCCCTCAAAAAAGCAAAATCATCTTCAGTTTTGCCATTTCCACTTAGCGTGGCAGCATAACCATAGAACATTCGCGCACGGCCAATATAATCTAGCGCCACATTACCTAAGGCGATATCTTCTTCTAAAAAGGGACCTTCACTGACCCATTCTGAAATACGATGCCCTAGCACAATGGCGTCATCTCCCAAGCGCACAACGTAGTTAATCAAGTCTTGCTTACTATCCACTTTATGTTGAGTAGATTGAGTCATAAATAGGCTCCTGCTCACATGGTTGTGATTTCTTTAGGCAGTGGATAATAGGTGGCATGCCGATAAGGTTTGTCGTCTGAGGGATCAAAAAAACACTCATTGTCATCTTCTTGAGACGCACTAATGTCGTGTGACTTAACCACCCAGATACTAATACCTTCGGTGCGGCGGGTATAAACATCACGGGCATATTCTAACGCTTGCTCTTTACCTTCAGCGTGCAGGCTACCTACATGTTTGTGGTCAAGTCCGCGTTTAGGGCGCACAAACACTTCAAATAATTCAAGCTTTTCTGTAGTCATGGTGTCTCGTAATTATTAGTTATGTGAAGATTAAGCTGCATCCTTTGCCAGCTTTAATTTTTTCTTTAGGTTGTATGCGGCCGCAGCTTCACGCACCCAAGCCCCTTCTTCATGAGCTTTCACATGGTGCTGGATACGTTGGCGGTTGCAGTGGCCATTGCCGTTGATGACACTATAAAACTCGTCCCAATTTAACTCACTACTGTCGTAATGCCCTCGCTCTTCATTCCACTGCAAGGCTTTGTCTGGGTGTTCTAAACCCAAGTAGTTAATTTGTGAAACAGTTTGGTCCATAAACTTTTGGCGCAAGTCATCGTTAGTTTCACGTTTTATTTTCCATTTCATCGACCGAGCTGAATGTGCCGATTCTGAATCATGGGGACCAAACATCATAAGTGATGGCCAATAAAACCGATTAAGGGAATCTTGAGCCATGGCTTTTTGTGCAGGGGTACCATGGGCCAGCTCTATCATAATTTGATACCCTTGACGCTGATGGAAGCTTTCTTCCTTACAAATACGAATCATGCTTCTGGCGTAGGGGCCATAAGAAGTCCGCTGCAGTGAAACCTGGTTGCATATGGCAGCACCGTCCACTAACCAACCAATCGCCCCCATGTCACCCCATGTTTGGGTTGGGTAGTTAAAAATAGAGGCATATTTAGCAGTTCCAGTTTGTAAAGCAGTAATCATTTGCGCCCTAGAAATACCCAAGGTTTCGGTCGCACTGTATAGGTATAACCCATGGCCAGCTTCGTCTTGTACCTTAGACAGCAGCACAGCTTTGCGACGTAAAGAAGGCGCACGTGTAATCCAATTACCTTCTGGCTGCATACCAATGACTTCTGAATGTGCATGCTGTGACATTTGACGAATTAAATTTTGACGATAGGCATCTGGCATCCAATCTTTAGGCTCAATTTTTTGTTCAGCGTCAATTTTGGCCTGAAATAGTCGTTCTAATTCTGTTTCTTGTGCCGTGTTTGTAATCATCTTGTTCACCATGTTTAGCCAGGGTTAGTTGGTTATGCTGCATTTGCTAGACGCACAAATGGTAATCATTATTAAGTATATTTATACGCGTTCAATAATCAGTGCAATGCCTTGCCCTACGCCAATGCACATAGTGCATAAAGCATATTGACCGTTAGTTCGGTGTAGCTGATACATAGCCGTTGTCACTAACCGAGCACCACTAGCCCCAAGGGGATGCCCTAACGCAATGGCCCCTCCATTCGGGTTAACATGGCCTGCGTCATCGCTAATGCCCAAGGCCCGCATTACAGCCAAGCCTTGGGCAGCAAAGGCTTCATTCAATTCAATCACATCCATTTGGTTCAGGCTTAGGCCCGTATTTTTTAGCACTTTGAGCGTAGCCGCCACCGGGCCATACCCCATAATATTAGGCTCCAAACCTGCCGTGGCCATTCCCAAAACACGAGCTTGTGGAGTTAATCCATGGCGTTTAGCACCCTCACTTGAAGCCAATAGCAAGGCGCAAGAACCATCATTTACACCCGACGCATTACCTGCAGTTACGCTACCACCTTCACGAAATGGCGTAGCCAATTGACTTAAGGTTTCTAGGCTACTTAGCCGTAAATGTTCATCTTGCGAGAAGACAATGTCTTGTTTTTTCCGTTGAGGTATCCTAACTGGCACAATTTCTTCTGCAAAAATACCATCCACTTGTGCTTTTGCTGCGCGGGTTTGACTTGAAAATGCAAATGCATCTTGGGACGCACGGTCTATACTAAATTGCTCAGCCACGTTTTCAGCAGTTTCGGGCATAGACTCAACACCATACTGCTGTTTCATTAGCGGATTGATAAAACGCCAGCCTATGGTTGTATCAAACAGTTCAGCCTGCCGGCTAAATGCCGTATTAGCTTTTGCTACAACAAATGGTGCCCGCGACATAGACTCAACGCCCCCGGCAATAATTAAGTCTGCTTCGCCACTGCGTATGGCTCTAGCACCTGTGCCTACCGCATCAATACCAGAACCACACAGCCGATTTAGGGTCATTCCTGGCACATCAATGGGCAACCCTGCTAATA
>DCAT01000171.1:6183-7692 GCA_002312935.1 Oceanospirillaceae bacterium UBA1126
TAAAAAACATCATCCACGCACGCCCAATCAACACTGGCATTGCGATCCATGAGTGCTTTAATAGGCACCGCACCTAAGTCGTCTGTGCGAACACTAGCAAGGCTGCCTCCATATCGACCAAACGGTGTTCTTATAGCATCACAGATAAAGGCATGTTTCATTGGTGGTTCCTCAGTGCCCGCAATAAGGGGCGTGTTATATCCGGCAGTTACGCTTTAGGTGTAAGTAAATCAGGTAATACACTGCCATTTACTCGGGCAGAGTTACCTTTAAATAAGGCCACTAGCTGGGCATTTTGATTGGTGATTTCCACGTGATAAATACCGCTGCGTTTACCTTGATATGTTTGGGTTGCTATAGCGCTAAGCTGATCGTCTAACAATGCAGGTCGTAAAAAATCAATGGTGCAACCTGCGGCTACTGCAGCATGGTTTTGAGAGTTGCAAGCAAATGCAAAAGCAGAGTCTGCCAAACTAAAAATCATACCCCCGTGACAAGTTTTAAACCCATTTAACATGGCAGCTGTGACGGTCATGGTGGCTGTTGCACTGCCAGGTTTTACAACACCAATAGCAATCCCTAAGGCTTTAGAGGCCGCATCTTGGGCAACCATATGCTGTGCACAATCCTCGGCTACCTGCTGCATCTGCATGTGTTCACTCATATTATTTCCCAGTAAATTTCGCTTGGCGTTTTTCTGTAAATGCACTCACACCTTCTTGGTAATCGTCTGTTTTGCCCAGCCAACGCATGGCTTCTTTTTCTACTTCTAACTGCTGATGCAATGGAGTTGAAAACGAATCATTAAGTAATTTTTTAGTCATTGCCAAGCCAAGAGGTGGCAGAGAGGCTAACCGCTCCGCAAGTGCCAATGCTTCTTCCATTAGAACGTCATCGTCAACACATTGCCAAATCATGCCCCACTTTTCCGCTTGTTCAGCCGATAACTTATCGCCCAACAGCGCTAACCCTTTTGCCCTTGGTAACCCTAAGGCACGGGGTAAATTAAAAGTGCCTCCAGAGTCTGGCACCAAACCTATTTTACTAAACGCTTGCACAAATTTGGCACTACGGGCCGCAATTACTATATCGCAAGCAAGTGCAATACTGGCGCCAGCGCCAGCAGCCACACCATTTACGGCACAAATTACAGGCTTTTCCATAGTCATAATATTGCGAATTAGTGGGTTATAATACCGTTCTATAGCGTCACCTAAATCGGGCCCATCATCGGTTACTTTAGCTGCTCGGTCACTAAGGTCTTGGCCAGCACAAAACCCCCTACCTTCACCGGTTATAACTAAACATCTAACGGCATCATTGGTTTTAGCGTCTTTAAGAGCAGTGTTAACCTCTTCATGCATGAAGCTGTTAAAGCTATTTAATGTAGCTGGCCGGTTTAATGTAAGTACGCCAACACCCGCTTTAATTTGATAAATTATTGTTTCAAATGCCATTCGCTTCTCCCTATTAATGTTGTTTATGTATGGACACTATTGTTTATATAAG
>DCAT01000191.1:0-17813 GCA_002312935.1 Oceanospirillaceae bacterium UBA1126
TCCCTTTGGCCACTCGGGAACCCCACCTAAGTATTCTTTATCAGGAACTGGTGCCGGCACGAGGAGTCGAACCCCGGACCTACTGATTACAAGTCAGTTGCTCTACCGTCTGAGCTATACCGGCTAAATTGCCTGTGCCCCTGAACTCAGGAGGTGCGTATAATACTGAACGAACTAGTAGGATGCAAGCATCAATGATGATTTTATTAAAGTTTTTTAGAGCTGATGCAAACCAGCCAGTTGCGCCATGCCATCAAGCACCAATTGTTCTACATAAGTCACACCAAGCTCGTTAGCAATGGCCAAACCATCCCCCCCACAAAGCAGTATTTCGTAGCCCCGGCCTTGGGCCTCCCTCACCAGAGCACAAACACCATAGTGAGCCATTTGGAAACACCCCGCTAATACTGCTTGGGCTGTTGAAGTGCCAGGATGACTATTTTCTAGGGCCCGATGGGTAATATTAATTTGGGCAGTATCACGTGTTAGAGCTTGGGACATAAGCCTTGCGCCAGGAATAATATAGCTGCCTTCATGACGGCCTTGTGCATTCACATAGTCCAAGGTGATGGCACTACCGCAATCAACTACACAGACAGCGTTGTGGGTATGTTGCCTTGCAGCTACCATGGCTAGCCACCTATCTACGCCCAGCTGCTGAGTTTGCTGATAGCCATTGGTAAGGTCTTGCCAGCAGTCTTGAGTGGTTATCTGATGGCACGGTATATTTTTTTCATGTGCCCAAGCTGCCACACAAAGACCCTGCGCATCATCACCCACACTCGCCCAATACATCGCGCCAGCAGACTCTGGCAGGATAGCCTGCAGCTGAGCCATATTTAAGTCACACACCAATATCGCTCCTGAGCGCTGCACTGCACCTTGCTGCTGCAGCCTCCACTTAAGACGAGTATTGCCTATATCTACTAACAAGTCAGTCACTGGCGCTCCTCAATAGGTCGCAAACTAATCTCGCCACCACTATAAGCTTCTATTACCCCGCTATGTTCTATTATTAGCGCACCCACCTGGTTCACACCACGGCAAATACCCTCAATACACTTAGTTGGAAGCAGAAGCTGAACCTTTTGGTCTTGGTAATAGTGGTATTGCTGCCATTCATCGCGCATAGCACCGAAGCCATGTTGCACAAACTCACGCAAGTATTCGTTTAAACGTAATAAAATCTGCGCCACAACGTCATTGCGACTTAGTTGATAGCCTAGCTGCGCAAGACTCACCCAAGGCTGATCGATAGCATCATCATGCATTAAATGCACATTAAGACCAATGCCAATGACCACATGACAGGGGCCTGTTGCTTCGCCTCGCATTTCTAGCAAAATACCAGCAAGTTTTTTGCCGTCAACTAAGACATCATTGGGCCACTTTAGCTGCACTTGCTTTACGCCCATATCGGCTAATGCGTGTGTCAACGCCAAACCCACCACTAAACTCAGCCCTTCTAGTGCAACGGCTCCACCATGAAAATGCCAGCCAAGAGACAAGGCAACATTTTGGCCAAACGGCGACTGCCATTGTCGTCCTAGGCGACCGCGCCCTGATGTTTGCACTTCAGCCAGCACCACGTCACCATGAATAGACCGCTGCTGCTGGTGCTGCATTAAGGTTTGATTGGTAGATGGAAGGGACATGTGCAACTGCACATTAAAGCTAGGGTCTAGAATGGGAAGCTGGCGCTGTATCGCCTCCACGTCTAGTAAATCTAAGCCACCTGAAATACGATAACCACGACCACGTACGCGATGTAAGTTTACCCCCAATGCTTCCACACCTTTGAGCTGCTTCCAAACAGCAGCTCTAGTCATACTCAGGTGCCGGCCTAAGGCCGTACCTGAGTGGAACTCACCATCGGCTAGCAAGTGGAGTAACTGATTAAGACTCGTTAATGACATAAGGATTACCGCGTCGCTGCGCGCCTAACAATAGCGCCACATATTACTTCTGTTTGGCCTTTTTCTTTGCCTTATTAACATGCTTCACTAGTCGCTGCTTTTTAGTAATTTGGCGCTGGGACAGAACATTCTTTTTGCCATCAAAAGGATTATCACTGGTACGGAATTCAAACCTCACAGGCGTACCACGGATCTTCAGCACTTTAATGAACTTATTTTCCAAATAACGCTTGTAGGTAGTAGGTAATGCGTTTGTTTGGTTACCATGCACTATAAACAAAGGCGGGTTAGAGCCCCCTAGGTGAGCATAACGCAGCTTAATTCGACGCCCGTGCACCAAGGGGGGTTGGTGGTCTAGTATTGCGTCTTCTAGTAATGTGGTTAACTTGTTGGTGCTCCATTTGGTGAAGGCGCAGCCATGGGCCTCTTCAACTGATTTGTACAAATCACCTACACCAGAACCATGTAATGCTGAGATAAAATGAATGCGTGCAAATTTAGCAAACTCCAAACGGGCCTGTAACTCATGTTTCACATGAGCTTTATCATCAACAGACATGCCATCCCATTTATTGACAGCAATCACTAATGCCCGGCCCGCATCAATAACAAAGCCCAACAGGTGCATGTCTTGCTCTGTTAGACCTTCGTGAGCGTCAACGACTAACACAACAACATGGGCATCTTTAATGGCTTGTAGTGTCTTAACGATAGAAAACTTCTCCACCGTTTCTGTAACACTACGACGACGGCGCACACCTGCAGTATCGATTAAGGTATACGGCTTGTCGTTACGGCGATAGGGAATATAGATACTGTCACGCGTAGTGCCCGCTTCATCATAGACCACAACACGGTCTTCACCCAACATACGGTTGACCAAAGTAGACTTGCCTACATTTGGCCGACCCACGACACCAATGCGAATGCCTCCTTCTGAATCCGGCGGGAACCCTTCGTCTTCTGGAAACGGTGCCAATACATCTTCAATCAACTGGCTCACACCACGGCCATGAGACGCCGCAATAGGGCGCGGCAAACCGACTAGACCTAGGCCATAAAAGTCACCTAAGGCTACGTCAATATCAATACCATCAGTTTTATTTACTACCAAATAGCAAGGTTTATCACAGCGGCGAAGATGGTCGGCAATCAACTCATCAGAAGGGTTCAGACCCGCCTTGCCATCAACTAAAAATAATACTGCGTCTGCTTCGTCGATTGCCAGCAACGACTGCTCGGCCATCACTTGATCAATACCGGCTTCATCACCACTAATACCGCCAGTATCAATAACGATATAGTCTCGCTCTTCAGTCTTACCTTCACCGTATTTTCGGTCACGAGTAAGGCCTGGAAAATCTGCCACTAAAGCATCACGAGAGCGCGTTAAGCGATTAAAAAGTGTGGATTTGCCCACGTTAGGGCGCCCAACAAGGGCAATTACGGGATTCATAAATAAACCAATTATTTCAAGCCAAGACGCGTAAGACGGCCATCTAGACTGAGTAAGAAAATATTATCTTGGTAGCTCTTGCTACCAATACGGGCACCTTTTAGGGCCATTTTTTGACGACCTACAACCTCGCCATTACTAAGCTTAAGTACGTGCGCATAGCCTTGCGTATCAATGACTAATGCATTACCTGCCAACCCCATAGGAGCGGTTAATATACGATGTTTAAGGGCGTCACTCTGCCACAACACATGGCCTAGCTCCTGGTCATAAGCAAGCACACCATCCTGAGCATCCACAACCAAAACCGCATCACCCACTATGGCTGTACCACTAATACTAGACACTGGCTGCTGCCACTTAACGGTGCCGGTTAAGGCATCAATAGCTGCAATGTTGCCCTGATAGCTAGTCACATATAGCAAATCGTCTATCAGCGTTAATGTGCCATCTACATCGGATAAACGCTCAATTTCTGAACGACCTTGCGCAGAACTAATACTCTTCTGCCACACCACGTTACCCACTTGATTATCCAAAGCCACTAACTTACCACTGGCAAAGCCTGCGTATGTGTAGCTTTTGGTAACAAGTGGCGTACTAGTGCCTCTCAGGGTTAAGCTCGGAAGATTTGCTGAATAAGACCATTGGAAATTGCCATCAGTTATTGAATAGGCGCTTACCTTCCCATCCACTGTTTGCACGACAACAATTTCACTATTAGCTTGCGGCGCTGCTAAAGCCTCACTAGACGCATTCACCTGCCACAACACAGACCCATCAACACTACTTACAGAAACTAGCTTACCACTGCGGGTCACCACAAATAATTGTTCGTTTATTTGGCCTACGCCTGCAGCCACTGGCTGAGCAAGATCAGTCTTCCAGTTAACCGCTCCTGTATCTAAATTAAAGGACCCTAACTGCTGACCAGAGGCTGCAAATATAGCATTGGCCGATAACACAGGCTGCATTACTGAACTACCTTCAATATCGCCTTTGCCCACAGACACAGACCAATGTTCAACGAGCTCAACTTGCTGCTCAAACCCCTCCAGTGGGGTAGGATCTGGTAGATCTCCACCAGTTGATGAACACGCACTAACAGTGATCAACACTAGACAAGCAATAAACAGCTTTAACGGCCTAGCACTCATGTTAACAATTTCTATCCTAGTCATTATTTGGGGATCTCTTTACCATTGCATTAGGCACTAAATACACTATTGCGCAAGATTATCTAGCTTCAAACCTAACAGCGGACTGTTTACACCACCAGCCATAGCTAGCAGTGAGGCTGCAGAGTACGCTTCTCTAGCAGCATCTAAGTCGCCTTGAGCAACCAATACATCGCCACGAGTTTCTAACCGACCTAGCTGCCACGCATCATCACCATCTACCAACAAAGCCAATGCTTCGCTATGTTGATCTTGCGCACTTAGCACCTTAGCCAAACGAATAGTGGCCAACGCATTAACTTCAGCATCACCCTGTTGCGTTAACACCCACTGTAATTCGGCTGCTGCTGCAGGCAAATCCCCATCCTGAACTTCAACTCTGGCTAACATAAGGGCAGCAAACTGAGCATAGGAGCTAGAACCAAACTCGGCTTTAAGTAATTTACTGTTATAGCGTATTTCAGCAATTTCAGTATCACTTAACTGCCCGGCTGGTGAACTATTCATTAGCTGCTGAAAGTATGCACTGGCTGTTTCTGCCTGGTTAACCTGATGGTCCTGATAGGCATTCCAACTTAATACCCCGCCCACGGTCACTGCAATGGTGAGTATTAGTGACTTACCATTTTCCTGCCACCAACGTTTAAGTGCTTCTACCTGTTCTTCTTCTGTCTTCATTTCGGCCACGACCAAAAACTCCCTTAATGCTGCTTGTAGTAATTATTAAATAAGCTCAGCAACGTGCGCTGATACTTGATCTAGAGATATGCTTTGCTGCTCGTCCTGCCCTTGCAGTGGCTTAATCTGGATTTGACCCTGGGCTAACTCATCTTCACCCATAATAAGCACCAGTTTAGCACCACAACGGTTAGCCTTTTTCATTTGATTTTTGAGACTACCACCACCGCAGTGCCACAATAAACGTAAGCCCGGGATGTCAGTGCGCAATTGTTCTGCTAATTGCATGGTGCGAACGGTTGCTGCATCACCCATATGGGCTAAATACACATCAGCTTGTTGGCCAAGGCCAGCCGGTTCTTGCTGCATTTCTTGTAGCAACAAAATCATCCGCTCTACCCCCATAGCCCAACCTACAGCAGGCGTAGGCTTACCCCCTAGCTGCTCAATCATACCGTCATAACGGCCACCACCACATACGGTACCCTGCGCACCTAATTTATCAGTGACCCATTCAAAGACAGTTTTGCAATAATAGTCTAATCCCCTCACTAAACGAGGGTTAACCTCATAACTAATGCCTGCGGCGTCTAAAAGTTCACGCAACCGCTCAAAGTGCACACGAGATTCATCATCTAAGTAACCATAGAAATTAGGTGCACCGTCTAACAATGCCTGAGTGCTTTCATCCTTACTGTCTAGCACACGCAATGGATTAGTCGTGACACGACGCTGACTGTCTGCATCTAACAAAGCCATATTAGCTTGCAAAAATGCCACTAAATCAGTTCGATAGGCGGCCCGAGCTGCGGCACTACCTAACGTGTTCAACTGCAATTTTACTGCACCTTGCAAACCTAATTGCCGCCACAGACGCGCTGTCATTATAATTAGTTCGGCATCTACATCTGGACCGTCTAAACCATAGACCTCTGCACCAAACTGGTGAAACTGTCTTTGGCGACCTTTTTGTGGACGCTCATAGCGGAACATAGGTCCGTGGTACCACAAACGTTGCACTTGATTATAGGTTAACCCATGCTCTTGAGCAGCACGCACACAGGACGCTGTGCCCTCTGGCCGCAAGGTCATGTTGTCACCATTGCGATCTGCAAAGGTGTACATTTCTTTTTCAACCACATCAGTGGCTTCGCCGATTGAGCGACAAAATAAATCTGTTTTTTCCGCGATGGGCATACGGATTTCTTGATAACCGTACTGGTCAAACACTAACTTTACCTGTGCTTCAAAAAACTGCCACAACGGCGTTTGAGCCGGCAATATATCGTTCATGCCGCGAATGGCTTTTATAGACGCCAAAATGTGTTCCTTATTTAATGGAGGTGTCGCTAACTAATGCAGGTCTATTTGCTTAACGTAAGGCGCGCAATATCTTTACGTGTATGTGGCTTTAGATCAATTGTTCGGCCATCAAATGTCATAGTAGCAACCCCAGAAGAACGTCCCAACAACACTTCTATAGGCGCGGTGATCACTTGTTCTATGGTATCTCCTGCAGAGTACAAGTCTGACAGTACCATTTTACCATTAGCATCTTTAATCTCTACCCAGCAGTCTTTATCAAACACCATGACTAACTGTGCTTGGTTTGGCAGCAGCACAACGGCATCAGTAACTTCTTTGGGCGCTTGCTCTGTTGCCGCGTTTGCAACTGGATCGACCACCGGCTCAACCACAACAACTTGTGCCTCTTCGCTCTCTATAATTGACTCAGCTTCTGGCACAATCGCATCTACTTCACTCTCATTTGTTGAAAGTAAAAGTAAATCGAGGTCAGCATCATCAGCATCTAAGTCTTCAACTAAGGCGTCACTGGGGAGCTCTTGCGCTGCACCACTGGATAGTTGTGGCAACATTTGACTACCATTTTGGCTTTGCCACCAAACGATTGACGCCGCTACCAAACCCACAACAAAGACAATTGAAATTAACTTAACCCAAGTATCACCGGGCTTACTTTGCTGGACACCCTTACGGATAGCTGACATGGGCTTGGCACTGTTATTAGGCACACCATAGGCCAAATCAAACTCGGCCACTAGGGCTTGACCATCTAAACCCAAATGACGCGCATATGAGCGAATATACCCTCGAGCAAATACAAAGCTTGGAATCAACTCAAAGTCATCTTCTTCAATAGCATTAATGACTTTTGAGGTTAAATGTAAATCACGGGCTGTTTCTTTTTGAGACAGGCCCTGTTCCTCGCGAGCTTGGCGCAATAAATGACCAGGAAAGCCTGGCAACTGTCCGTCTAATTCTGGTTGATCCTGCATATCTAATGGTTCCAAATCACTCACTATCAGTACCTTTTATTGTTATTCGACGCTGAGTTAATTAATATTAGTCAGATTTATCTATGGTGTTTTATAGACCCATCATAACGCCCATTTTTGGACACTGCCAGTATAGGGAAGTTCCTTAACTAAATTTGCTTAGCTTGAATACGTGCAGCATGCTCTGCACTGCGACGCGTACGGTCTTTAACTTGCCCTACTAACTGGCCACAGGCAGCGTCAATATCATCCCCACGAGTAGACCTAATTGTCGTAATAATGCCTGATTTAGCCATAATACGCTGAAACGCTTCGATTTGTGGTCTTGGACTTCTACGGTAATCTGAGCCTGGAAATGGATTAAAAGGAATTAAATTAAGTTTACAGGGTACACGCTTTAGCACTTGAGCCAATTCGCGGGCATGCTTAGGCTGGTCGTTGATACCATCAATCATGGTGTACTCCATGGTAATTACCCGCTTATCGCTCAGATTTTCTAAATAACGATTGCAGGCATCCAACAATGCATCGATATTGTACTTTTTATTCACTGGCACCAGCTCGTTGCGCAACAAATCATTGGGGGCATGTAAAGAAATAGCTAGGGATACATCAGTGATCTGGCTCAAGCGATCGATTGCTGGAACCACACCCGCCGTGCTTAAGGTGACACGGCGCTTGGACAAGTTATATGCATTATCATCCATCATCAGCGCAATGGCTGGCGTGACACTGTCAAAATTAAGTAAAGGCTCACCCATGCCCATAAAAACAACGTTAGTCACCCGGCGTGGTCCATTTGGGTCGACAGGGCCAAATGACTTAATAGCAATACGCAGTTGGCCAATAATTTCAGCTGAGGTTAAGTTACGGTTAAAACCTTGCTTGCCCGTAGAACAAAAACTACAGTCCAAGGCACAGCCCACTTGAGATGAAACGCACAAGGTGGCGCGATCACCCTCAGGTATCAGTACCATCTCAACTTTATTGCCACCAGACACGGCAATTACCCATTTACGGGTACCGTCTTTAGAGTCCCCACGGTAAATGACTTCAGGCTCTACAATTTCAGCGCTTATAGTCAGCTTTTCACGCAATTTTTTACTTACATTAGTCATGCTCTCAAAGTCATCCGCACCAAACTGATGAATCCATTTCATCACCTGAACTGCTCGAAACTTCGGCTCGTCCATGGTCTTGAAAAAGGCTTCCATTTGCGCCTGTGAAAACCCCAGAATATTCATTTTTGTGCTGACTTCGGACATTTTAAAACCTGTAATTAATCCATAGTTTTGCGCAGCCATTTATTTGGTCTAAACGCAATGCGGCGTTCACTAGGAACGCCGCACCTTGCATGCTGTTATTGCCGCTAAAAAATTAGCCAAAGCCATAACAGCCTACTTTAACCGACGACTATTAGCCACCGAAGAAGTAGGCAATTTCACGAGCGGCTGACGTGGTAGAGTCAGATCCGTGTACCGCGTTTGCATCAATCGATTCTGCAAAGTCGCCACGAATAGTTCCTTCAGCAGCTTCTTGCGGGTTAGTAGCGCCCATTAGATCACGGTTCTTATTTACTGCGCCTTCACCTTCAAGCACCTGAACAACAACAGGGCCAGACGTCATAAAAGAAACCAAGTGCCCAAAGAAAGGACGTTCGCTGTGCTCAGCGTAAAAACCTTGAGCTTCAGCTTCTGATAACTGCTTCATTTCCATACTAACAACTTTAAGGCCATTAGTTTCAAACCGAGAAACAATTTTGCCGATTACATTTTTTGCTACAGCATCAGGCTTGATGATGGACAGAGTGCGTTCTACCGCCATGGTATTCTCCAAACAGTGGGACCCATTAAATGGGTTAATATTAAAAAAGCAAAGACGTACTAACACGTACGAGAATTTTGACCGCGTAATTGTACGCTGTTTTATACGCCTTTAATAGACTGCAGGACGTTAATCTAACTCACCTATCCATGCCGTCTGAATAGCTTCCAAGATCTTTTCTCCGCAATGCTTGGGGTCATCATTAAAGTCTGGTAAAGCCATAACCCATTCCATTAAGTCTGTGAACCTCACCATTCGCGGGTCTACATCTGGATGAGCTTCATACAACTCAATGGCAATATCTAACGTATCTGTCCAAACCATGCTCATAAACACCTCCCAAGGTTTTAATTAGCTTTAATGCGCTTCAGACACAATATTAATAGTGTACTTTGGAATTTCCACTACTAAATTATCCTCAGCGATAACAGCTTGACAACTGAGCCTGGAATCTGGCTCCAAACCCCACGCCTTATCTAACATATCATCTTCTAGCTCGTCCGACTCAATCATTGAATCGAACCCTTCGCGCACGATAACGTGGCATGTTGTGCAAGCACACGATTTTTCACACGCATGCTCTATATCAATTCCGTTCTCTTTAGCGGCATCTAAAATAGTCTGCCCTGCAGGCGCCTCAAATACGTGCCCCTGCGGGCAGAGTTCGGCATTTGGCAGAATAATAATTTGTGGCATTTGAGTTAGCTCCTAGGCTTGTCACTGTTATTGCAGTTGTTTTACAGCTGATCTACAGACTTGCCCGCCAGGGCAAGCTTAATACTGTCATCCATACGCATCGCTGCGAAGGCATCACTGGCCTTAGCCATTTCTTCAATTTGTTTCGCAATCGCATGATGGTCATGGCCATTTCGAGCCACAACTAATTGCTGCATCTGGTTCTCAATAACCTGTTGCTGCTGCGAGGTAAGCAGACGCGCTCCATCCTCCGCTAGCGCCATCGTTATCGCTTCTCCAAGACGATCCGCCTCAACCTGCTGTTCTCGCAAACTACGGGCGCTGCGATCGTCCTCTACATTAGTCCAGCTGGCTTTGATCATGTCTGCAATCTGCACATCAGAAAGCCCATAAGACGGCTTCACTTGCACTGACGCAGCCACTCCCGAGGTTAATTCACGAGCACTCACCTCTAACAAGCCATCAGCATCGACCTGAAAGGTCACTCGGATTTTAGCAGCACCCGCTGCCATTGCAGGAATACCACGCAAATCAAAACGGGATAAAGACCGGCAGTCCTGCACCAATTCTCGCTCGCCTTGCAAAACGTGAATAGCCATCGCTGTTTGGCCATCTTGATAGGTGGTAAATTCTTGAGCACGAGCCACTGGAATAGGTGTGTTGCGATCGATAACTCGCTCCACTAAACCACCCATGGTTTCCAAACCCAAGGATAATGGCAACACATCAAGCAACAATAACTCTTCGCCACTTTGATTGCCTGCCAACACGTCGGCCTGACGCGCTGCACCCAAAGCTACTACCCTGTCTGGGTCAATATCGGTTAGTAGTGGCTGCTGAAATAAGTCTGCTACTCTTTCCTGCACTCGGAGGCTACGAGTTGAGCCCCCCACCATTACGATTCGAGCAATGTCACCTAGCGCTACTTTGGCGTCACGTAAGGTGCGCTTAGTTGCTCTGACAGCTTTATCTATAATAGGGTCTAATAATAGGTTCATTCGCTCACGAGTGAGCTCTAAGTCTGCATAGGTCGCATCACCTGGCCAACCGTCAAATGATAATTCGGTGCTGCAGACATCACTTAATAGCTCCTTCCCTGCTCGGGCTAAGCGCAGCAAAAAACGCTGCTCAGCCAAGCCTAGCTGTGCTGGTATTTGGCGCTCTTGACGCATCCACTCAGCAAGCGCATGGTCAAAGTCATCTCCCCCTAGGGCTGAATCACCTCCAGTTGCAAGCACCTCAAAAACACCCTGCTCCAAACGTAATATGGAAATATCAAACGTGCCACCACCTAGGTCAAATACAGCAATAGTGCCTTGCTCTTGCTGATCCTGCTCTAAACCATACGCCACTGCGGCAGCCGTTGGCTCATTAAGTAGACGCAATACTTGAATACCCGCTAATTGAGCAGCATCTTTAGTTGCTTGACGCTGAGCGTCATCAAAGTAAGCAGGCACCGTAATCACTGCACCGACCAATTCACCCCCTAGGCTACTCTCTCCGCGCTGCACCAAAGCACGAAGAATGTCTGCGGAAACTTGCACAGGGCTTTTTAAACCCGACACAGTGTTGATCAGGGGCATGCCCTGATCACAGGCTTCAAATAGGTATGGCATGCTTTCGCCAAGGCGCTTTACATCATCAATGCCACGACCCATTAAACGCTTAACAGACATTACTGTGTTAGCCGCATCATCTACCAAGTGAGCCTGAGCCTTAATGCCTACCTGAGGCAGCTCGTCGGCCAAATAACGCACCACAGAGGGTAACAAATGTTCACCGCGGCTATTAGCTAAGGTTTCTGCTTGCCCACTACGAACACTGGCCACTAGCGAGTGAGTGGTGCCAAGGTCTATACCGACAGCGAGTTTACGTTGGTGAGGTTTGGCGCTTTGACCGGGCTCTGCAATTTGCAACAAGGCCATGTGTGTATTCCTTAATCGAGCAATGCGCCTTCAAGGGCGTCTAATTGCTGCTGTAACTTAACGATAAACTGAAGCTTACGCACGCTTGTTTCTGCAATTTCAAAGTTTGACGAACCATAAGCCTGAGCGAACTCGCTTTCTAACTGGCTAGCCTGGTGCTGAAGTCGAGATGACATAGAATCCATTTGTGTTTCTGGGTCTTGGGCCTGAGATATCTCTTCTAGGGATTCTCGCAACTCTATTTGCTGCAACAAAAAATCCATTGGCATTTGTGTGTTGGTCGGCGCTAATGGTTCCATGCCTTGAAGCTGAAGCAAATAAATGCCACGCTTTAACGGCTCGCTTAAGGTTGCGTAGGCTTGGTTTAAATACGCCGTTATTTGTACCGCCCGTCTTTGATCACTATCAGACTTTGACACAAAGCGGTCAGGGTGGTGCTGCTGCTGTAGCTGTCGATGAGATTGGCGCAGCGCCACAGGGTCCAATGAAAAATCACAAGACAAACCATAACAAGAGAAATAATCTTGACTAATATCCATAGTTCTAAAATACCAAAAACTGCCTAAACGTTGAAGCTTTCACCACACCCACACTCACTTTTGGCGTTGGGGTTGTTAAATTGAAAACCTTCATTAAGACCTTCTTTGGCATAATCTAGCTCTGTACCATCTAAATACAACAAGCTTTTCGGATCAATCACCACTTTCACACCCTTGCTGTCAAAGATTGCATCATCTGCAGATATCTTATCGACAAACTCTAAAATGTAAGCCATACCTGAGCAACCCGTGGTACGGACACCCAGTCGCACACCCTCACCTTCACCGCGATTAGCTAAGTAGTTAGTGACATGGTCGGCGGCTGCCTGTGTAATGGTAATGGCCATGATGACGTCCTCTTCCTCTTATTCTTACTTAATAACGCCTAGGCGTTATTGTTTACTTTTGTAGTTGTGAATTGCGGCTTTAATCGCATCTTCAGCAAGCACAGAACAGTGAATTTTTACCGGTGGTAATGCCAACTCTTCAGAAATATTGGAATTACGAATTTCGCCAGCTTGATCCAAAGTCATGCCCTTCATCCATTCCGTAACTAATGAACTTGACGCTATGGCAGAGCCACAGCCATAGGTCTTAAACTTAGCATCTTCAATGACACCATCATCGTTTACTTTAATTTGTAGACGCATTACGTCGCCACACGCTGGTGCTCCGACCATGCCTGTGCCTACATGCGCGTCTGCTTCGTCCATTTTTCCCACGTTACGTGGGTTTTCATAATGGTCAAGAACCTGTTCGCTATATGCCATGTGCTTATCCTCTCAATCTATTGTATGTGCAGGCTGTGTAAATTACACAACCTTATTATGCCAAGACCACTGGGCCTTCAGCACGCTTTCTTAGTGCGCCGCCCACTGTACAGTGTCCAAATCGACACCATCTTTGTACATGTCCCACAAAGGCGATAACGCGCGTAATTTTGTCACAGCGTTAAGTGATAACTCAATCGCCTGATCAATGTCTTCTTCCGTAGTAAAGCGTCCGATACTAAAACGAATTGAACTATGCGCCAGCTCGTCATTCATACCCAAGGCACGCAATACGTACGACGGCTCTAAACTAGCCGACGTACACGCCGAGCCAGAAGAAACGGCTAACTCACGTAAAGACATGAGCAAAGACTCACCTTCTACATAGTTAAAGCTTATGTTGGCGTTACCTGCTACTCGCTGTGTTGGATGGCCGTTCATATACACTTCTTCCATGTCCTTAACACCATCCCACAAACGCTTACCTAAGCTTGCAATACGGGCGTTGTCAGAGGCCATTTCTTCTTGTGCAATCGCAAACGCAGCACCCATGCCGACAATTTGATGAGTGGCTAAGGTGCCAGAGCGCATGCCGCGCTCATGGCCACCACCATGAATTTGGGCTTCCAAACGAACACGTGGCTTGCGGCTTACGTACAAAGCACCCACACCCTTAGGCCCATACGTCTTATGGGCACAGAAAGACATCAAGTCAACTTTAGATACCGCTAAATCAATGGCTATTTTACCAGTGCTTTGGGCGGCATCAACATGAAATATCACCTTATTGGCACGGGTTACTTCACCAATGGCCGTAATGTCTGTCACTACTCCAATTTCATTATTCACATGCATCAAGGACACTAAAATAGTGTCTTCACGCAGAGCTTCAGCAACTTGTTCAGCACTAATAATACCATCTGATGTAGGCTCTAAATAAGTCACTTCAAAGCCTTCACGCTCAAGCTGACGACAGCTATCTAACACTGCCTTATGCTCAATTTTTGAGGTGATAATGTGCTTACCTTTTTTGTGATAAAAATGCGCCACACCTTTAATAGCAAGGTTATCTGACTCGGTCGCACCCGATGTCCAAACAATCTCCCTTGGATCAGCATTAATTAGATCAGCAACCTGGCGACGAGCATTCTCTACCGCCTCCTCTGCCTGCCAACCATACACGTGAGACCGTGACGCTGGGTTACCAAAGTTACCCTCCTGCGTCAAACAATCACACATCAATTTCGCAACCCTTGGATCTACAGGTGTAGTTGCTGAGTAGTCCAAAAAAATAGGCAATTTCATGTATATTCTCCACTGTCACGTACAGCTATTAGTCAATCTTCAAAACAGATGAGCAGATAATTACTCACTTACAAAATTTAGGAACTCAGCGGTATTAGTTTGTTCTATTTGACGCTGCGCATGGGCTTGCATTTCACCTTGGCTAACCAAGTCAGCTAAACTAATATCACTCAAAAAGGAATGAATTTGATTACTCAGGTCAGTCCATAGGTGGTGCGTTAAGCACATTTTTCCTGCTTGGCAGTTTTCTGTACCTCTGCAGCCCGTTGCATCAACAGCTTCATTGACTGCGTCAATCACCTGCGCCACAAAAATATTTTCTGCTTCTCGGCTCAGACAATAACCACCGCCTGGACCGCGAACACTTTGCACTAAACCTTGGCGACGTAACTTAGAGAAAAGCTGCTCCAGGTAAGACAATGAGATCACTTGGCGTTCTGAAATATCAGCCAAACTTATTGGCTTATCAGACGCATGGATAGCAAGATCTAACATTGCAGTCACCGCGTAACGGCCTTTGGTAGTGAGCTTCATTAAACCGCCTTAATTCTAATCATACGCCATTTTACTAAAACCTGACTAAATTAGTCAAGTATTAAAGCGCTTCTATTAAAGGCCCATTTTATACTGGTTTATCAGTTGCAGGATCAATGGCTGCCTCAAAGTCTGCCACATTCAAGGCCGGCAGGTTTTCGTCTACATAACTTGCATCTAACTCTTTCATTTTAGCCGCCATACAATGCAATTTCCTGTCCACTGCATGCATATGATCCAAAATAGCAGATAAAGATTTAGCCACCGGATCTGGCAGGTCTGAGCTCATGCCATAGGCGTCAAACTTGTCAGCTAGGTCTCGGCGTAACTTTTGTTCAGCCTCGCTGGGCCTTTCAATAATACGCCCAGGAATGCCAACCACGGTTGCATTTGCGGGAACAGCTTTAGTCACCACAGCATTGGAGCCCACGCGAGCATTTTTACCTACTTCAAAAGGGCCCAATATTTTTGCCCCAGCACCCACTACCACACCATCGTTCAGCGTGGGGTGACGTTTACCTTTGTCCCATGTTGTACCACCTAAGGTCACCCCGTGGTATAAGGTTACGTCGTCCCCAATAATGGCTGTTTCACCAATCACTACACCCATGCCGTGATCAATAAAAAAACGATGCCCAATTTGTGCCCCAGGATGAATCTCTATTCCTGTAAGCCAACGAGTTACGGTAGACAGGTAACGCCCTAACCACTTAAGGCCAATATTCCAAAAAGTGTGGGCTATGCGATGCAACAACAAAGCGTGTAAGCCGGGATAGCAGGTAAGCACCTCAACAAAATTTCTTGCCGCTGGGTCGCGGTGAAAAACAGAGGCGATATCTTCTTTCAGATGTCTAAACATGACCTTAATCCTAAATTAATGGAGCGCGGCGCAACGCTAGCCTAAACTACAGCATTAGTAAATTACTAGGCATATGTCGATTATATGGTGTCTAACGCAGCTTTTTCAACGTGCGCTGCGTGGCAGTTAAGATACCACGCATAATGTTATGCTCAATTCGATCCATTCGGGCGCGAACATACAAGCGCCTTAAGCGTGCCATTAGCTGACGCGGGCTTTCTGGGTCTAAAAACTCAACGTCTACTAAGGTTTCCTGCATGTGCTCAAACAGCTTTTCCATTTGGTCATTAGTCGCCAACTCTTCGTCCCATTCAGTTCCCCAAATAGGCACAGGCGCATCACCTTTTTCTCCAGCCAATATGGCCATACGTAATTCATAAGTAACCACCTGCACTGCTGCAGCTAGGTTGAGCGAACTAAAGTCTTCGTGAGAAGGAATATGTACGTGAAAATTACACAGGTGCAACTCTTCGTTTGTAAGGCCACGGTCTTCGCGGCCAAACACAAACGCAACGTCATGCCGCGGCAGCTCCGCTAAGGCCTGCGCAGCGGTTTGTCTGGGGTCTAGTAAAGGCCACGGAATATTGCGACTGCGGGCACTAGTCCCTACCACTAAACCACAGCCCTCTATAGCCTCTGCTAAGCTGCCCACTACTTTGGCATCGGCCAAAACGTCTTGTGCACCCGCAGAGCGAGCATCCGCCTTACCACTGGGAAATTCCCGCGGCTCTACCAACACTAAATTGTGCATACCCATGTTCTTCATGGCTCGGGCCGCACCACCAATGTTGCCGGGGTGCGAAGTATTTACCAAGACAATGCGCGCGTTGGCCATTAAATTTTGCATGAAAGCCGCTAACCTAAGAGTGAATAAATTTCGAAGTCGCAATAATAGCGATATTCCATAATTTTGTCGTGGTTAGAACGCAAATCTGTAAGCGTAACTGGGTTTTTTTACCACTTTTTTGCTATACTGCGCGCCTTCGACGCATTTGCGTCCCGTTCTTTATAAACTTTAAGGTAATTCACCCATGCTTCCGCTAATTAACATTGGCCTGCGTGCCGCGCGTATCGCTAGCGAACAACTCGTCAGATCAATGGAACGACTGGATCTTATACACGAAGAAGGCCAGGAACTCGATGCCCATATACGCAAGCAGTGTGAAGGTGCCGAACGCACTATCGCCTATGAAATCCATAAAGCCCACCCAGAGCAGGGTGTGATTGGCGCCGTTGCTGGTGAAATGAACCCCCCAGCAGAGGCGCCAAATAAAGTGTGGCGCATCAGCGCTATTGACGGCCTGGACCAGTATGCCCACAGCTTACCCATGTTTACCTTAACTATGGCCTGCTACGAAGACGGTAAGTTAGCCCACTCTATTATTATTTGCCCTTGCAGTGGTGAAGAATTTTGCGCCAGTAAAGGCCGTGGCGCCCAACTTAACGGCCGCCGGATTCGGGTTAGTAAACGCGCTACGCTGGCTGGGTCTCAGATATTTGGTGGTGGTAACCAAAACCGCGAAGATCTGTCAGACTTTGATCGCGGCCAAGCTATTTCCCGCAATTTATTTAGCCAAGGCGCCACTAACTATGCTCAACTGAGCAATAATATGGCACTGGCTTACACTGCGGCTGGGCGCATAGATGCGCTATGGCACAGCAGTTTAGACGATACAGCAGACGCTGGTTTATTGCTAATATTGGAAGCGGGCGCCTTGGCAGCCAACTTTACCGGCGGCTCCCCTTTGAATAACGGCGAGCTAGTCTGTGCTAACTCTAAGCTACTCAAGCTTATGCTTAAAGCGGTCCATACCGCTTAATCTTAGGCCTATAGAT
>DCAT01000191.1:18173-19704 GCA_002312935.1 Oceanospirillaceae bacterium UBA1126
CAGCAACGCCATTCTTCCTACTGCTCTTCTAAATCCTGCTCAAAGCCTTCGCCTTCTTCAAAACCTTCACCTTCAATTACTTCTTCTTTTGGCGGAACAATCAGGTCTTCTTGGGTAATCCCTAGCAGTATCAATACGTTGGCCGCTACATAAATAGAAGAGTAGGTGCCCACGAGAACACCAATCGTCAACGCTAACGCAAAGCCGTGAATCAACTCACCACCAAACACTAAAAGTGCCATTAACACCAAAAGCGTTGTAATGGATGTCACTAAAGTGCGGCCCAATGTTTGTGTCAAAGACTCATTGATAATTTCAATGGTAGTGCCTTTACGCATTTTACGGAAGTTCTCTCTAATTCGATCAGACACCACAATCGTGTCGTTCAACGAGTAACCAATCACTGCCAAAATTGCAGCCAATACCGTTAGGTCAAAGTCCAGTTTAAATATTGAGAAGATTCCCAATACAATGATTACGTCGTGGACTAAAGCCACCACTGCACCCACCGAAAATTTAATTTGAAAGCGCAGAGCTACGTAGATCATTACAATAGCCAGCGCCAGCAGCATGCCTAAGCCACCCTGCTCGGTAAGTTCTTCGCCTACTTGAGCACCAACGTACTCAGAACGACGAAGCTCAACACTGGAAGTTGATGCTGACTGTAAAGCAGTGAGTACTTGCTCACCTACCTTGTCGTTAAAGGTTTGACCAAGACGAACCAACACATCTTTTTCAGACCCAAAGTTCTGCACTACGGCGTCGTCAAAGCCAGCGCCCTGTAGTTGGTTTCTCACCTCAACTAAACTTGGGGCCTGCTCATAGCCCACTTCAATTAACGTGCCGCCGGTAAAGTCTAAACCAAACTGCAGTTGATTTACTGCCAAGGAAATCAGCGCACCTAAAACCAGAGCAATAGACATAGCTCCTGCTATTTTACGCAGGGCCATAAAGTTAACAATCTTCATGTCGCTCATTTACCTGCTCCCCTAAACAAAGGCCATATTTTAATATCTGTAATCTTTCTACCACCATATATACCATTTACCATGGCACGGCTCACCATGACAGCTGTAAACATAGAGGTGACAATGCCAATAGACAATGTTACTGCGAAGCCTTTCACAGGGCCTGTGCCCACAGCGTACAGAATAATCGCCACCAATAAAGTGGTGATGTTGGCATCAAAAATAGTGCTGAACGCTCTTTCGTAACCTGCGTGGATAGCCGATTGTGGTGCCATGCCTGCTCTCAACTCTTCTTTAATGCGCGAGAAGATAAGCACGTTAGCGTCTACTGCCATGCCCACTGTTAGCACCACACCGGCGATGCCTGGCAATGACAAGGTGAAGCCTAGTAAAGACATTACTGCAGCCACTAAAAGTAAGTTAAAGGCCAACGCTACGTTAGCAATAACACCAAACACGCCATAAAATGCCAACATGAATACCACAACAAGAGCCAAACCAATTTGCACAGAGGTTAAACCAAGGTCTATATTTTCCTGACCTAGGCTTGGCCCCACGGTGCG
>DCAT01000182.1:0-21624 GCA_002312935.1 Oceanospirillaceae bacterium UBA1126
TACTGCCATAAACGCGATAGCTAGCTTGACGCTGGGCGTCTCCAGAGCTAACCCCTTGGGCTTCTAGTTCTGCCTTGCGCTGCGCAACGTTCTGGCGAATAGTGTTACCATTTTGGTCGCCTAAACCGGGTTCATCAAAGCTCGCCAAGGCCTGCACAGCGGCATCGTATAACTTCATAACATTAGGGAAAGCATCTCGGAAAAACCCAGATACTCTCAAGGTGACATCAACGCGGGGGCGGCCCAATTGCATGGCAGGAATGATTTCAAAATCGGTCACTCGCTGTGAACCAATAGCCCAAATAGGTTTGATCCCCATTAACGCAAACGCCTGGGCAATATCATCACCACCCGTGCGCATGGTGGCTGTGCCCCAAACAGATAAACCAAGCTGAGTGGGGTAGTCGCCATGCTCTTGTAAGTGCTTTTCAATAAGGGCTTGGGCTGATCGTTGGCCTAACGCCCATGCTGCTGCAGATGGCACACTGCGGTTGTCTAGGGAAAAAAAGTTACGCCCAGTAGGCAAGGTATCTAAGCGTCCCCGTGTTGGTGCGCCACTAGGGCCAGGTTCTACTGCCTGGCCTGCTAGTCCTTGAATAAGGGCTTGAGTTTCACGCACAGCGCTATCTTCTAAAGCCACTAAAATAGTATTTTTAGTATAATGTAACTGTTGGCTTGTTCTTGGAAGAATTTTTTCTAAAGCGTTAATATCATTATTTTTTTCTGAAAGTAAGTACTCATTTACTAAGCTTAGTGCTAATGATTCAAGGCGCTCCCTTGTGTCCATTGTGGAGCGCCATACAGCGTTATTTTGCTGAGCTAACAACTGAGGTTTAGCACCAAGCCAAGGGCTAACCTTGGTGGCCAGAGGGTCGTATTCGGTTAGGCCTAGATCAAGGGCTAGGTTGTGCAAAATGCCACGTTCTTCGTTGGCTTCACCGCGGGGTAAACGCAGCAATGCTACTAGGGTTTCGCTGAGTTCATCTACTTCTGGTAACTGGCCTAAAATATGTAAACCATTACGAATTTGAGCTTCTTTTATGTCACATAAATAGGTATCAAGCTCGGCTAGCATTTCGCTTTCAGTCGTGTTGGCAGTTAACCCCAGTTCTTGTTTAAGATGACTACTAGCCAAGGTGGCAACAATTTGCTCCCTTAGCCAGAGCTCACGACCTGTGTCTAGACCTGTGGCTTGGTATAGCTCATCTACCAAAGTTTCTAAATCAGCGAGTTGCCCATAGGTTTCAGCACGGGCCATGGGTGGCATTAAATGATCAATAATCACCCCTTGAGCCCGACGCTTCGCTTGAGCACCTTCACCTGGATCATTGACAATAAATGGGTAAAAATGAGGCATTGGGCCAAGGGCAATATCGGGCCAGCATTCATCACTTAGCGCCACGCCCTTACCGGGTAGCCATTCTAGATTGCCGTGTTTGCCAAGGTGAACGAGTGCATCTACCTCATAAACATGGCGCAACCAAAAATAAAAGGCTAAATAACTGTGGGGGGGAACTAGGTCCGGGTCATGGTAGTTGGCCGTTAAATCTAGGTTATAACCCCTGGCTGGCTGGATGCCTACAAAGGTTTCACCTAAGCGCAGGCCTGCCAACATGATACGGCCTTGTCTATATTTTGGATCTTGCTCTGGACCACCCCAGCGTTGCAGCACAGCATCTTGGCAGCTAGGTGGTAACTTAGAGAAATGCTTCGTGTATACAGCAGCTTCTAAACTTTGCCAACACGGCAAGTGGTGCAATGTATTGGGGTTATTAGTAACAGATTCTAATAGAGCTTCGATTAAGCCATTACCATTTTCTGGTATCGTATCAACGGCGTAACCCGCGTTTTGCATAGCGTGTAACACATTAATGGCCGATTGTGGGGTGTCTAAACCCACACCATTGCCAATGCGGCCATCTTTGGTGGGATAGTTGGCAAGTATTAGGGCAATACGTTTGTCATTATTGGCTTTATTGCCAAGGCTACAATATCCCTTAGCCAAGCGCGCCACAAATTGTGCTCTTTCAGGTTCGAGCTCATACCCCATAAGGTCTATTTGGCATAGTTTGCTGTAGTAACCCATGGACTTAAAGCTAATTGCTCGGGTGAGCACATGGCCATCCATCTCTGGCAATACCACTTGCATAGCAATATCGCGGGACCTTAGCCCTTGTTTGTGCTCACGCCATGCCTCTTGTGTGGTAGAAGAAAGTACCAACTGCAAAACAGGAATGTCACCTTCAATAGGTAGTTTAAAGTGTGTTGGTGAAGAGCTAAGGCTTGGTGCATCTACCTTGTTGCTGGCAAACCCCAAGCTGCTTAGTACCAGTTTAGAGTTTGATTGCTTTAAAGTGTGGTTTACTAATGCTAGTGCCTGTGGGTCTTTAAGCGAGGTAACGGCAAGAGCAATGGGGTTCATACCTTGGCTAACTAAACTTGCCATTAAACCATCAAACATGCGGGTATTACCGCTTTGTAAATGGCTGCGATAAAATAATAGAGCCACTACAGGTGCGTGTTTTAAACCCTGTGCAATGGCCTGTTTTTGCCAATCCATGAAGCTAGCTTGAGCTACGCCTGGTTGATAAATCAACGCTTGGGGAAGTTCAGCGGGGGGTTGCCATTGAGGCTGCTTGGCTTTTAAAGCTAATGATGTTGGTACGCCTTGGTTGAGCTCTTGAGTTAAATAGCGCAATAAATTAATGCCGTTACTCACGCCACCTTGGCGCAGGTATTGCCATACAAGCTGACAAGAAGCCGCCTTACAAGAGCTGGCTTGGGTTAACTGTGGGTCTTGTGCATCGTCTCCCGGCACCAAAATGAGTTGGCGATTAGGCTTGGCCTGCTGCCATGCTTGCAGACGTTCGAAGCCATAATTCCAATAACTTGCACCACCCAGTAATGAGACCATCACTAATTCTGCTTGCTCCAACACCTTGTGCTCATAAAGATCAAAAGCTGCCGGTTTTAGCAGGTGACTCCAGTTTGCTAGTCGAATAGATGGTAGCTCACTACCAAGTTGTTCAGCTGCAGTGGCTAGCATAGCAAGGCTAGTATCGGCGGCAGCCAAAATTACCACTTTAGCGGGGTCTTGGCCTAGGTCTATAATGCCCTCTTCTTCAACGAAGCCACCAGGTTGTGCTGCGAGCAAATGCATGTTGGGTGATTAAACCTCAGCAACTTTTAATGCGCTGGTGAGTTCGTCAACATGTAGATTTTTGCCGATCATAACTAAGGAGGTAGAGCGTGCTTCATCTGCAGCCCACAGCCGGTCGAAGTGATTTTCTAAGCGCTGACCAACAGCCTGAATGACCTGACGCATTGGTTTATTGGGGATCGCTGCAAACCCCTTAGCGCGGTATATTTGTTGCTTAGAAAGCAGCTCTGCTAGCGCCACTTGTAACCGTTCACCATCTACTTCGCCTAGGTGAACGACACAGGAATCAAAATGGTCATGGGCATGCTCATGATGGCCACCATGATCATGGTGATGATCGTGGTGAGTGTGCACGGCTTCGATTCGTTCTTCTGCAGCAGCTTCTAGGCCCAGTATTAGTTCGATAGACGCATCACTTGTGCCGTCTTCATTTTGACCAATGTAAGCAGTTTTGACGGCAGAAGGCACTTTCGCAGTAATTACCTGTTCAACTTTGCTGCGTTCTTGGTCAGATAAAAGGTCGCTTTTGGATACGATGACTAGGTCGGCAGCACTTAGCTGGTCATCAAGTAACTCGGCTAGATCAGGGTCATGGTTAAGGCTTTCATCAGCTAAGCGTTGCGCTTGAACCTGCTCAGCATCGTGGGCAAAACGACCTGCAGCAACCGCAGGGCCATCAATTACCGTGATCACTGCATCAACGGTAAAGTGTTGCTTAATATCGGGCCAATTGAAGGCTTGCACAAGGGGTTTTGGTAAAGCTAAACCACTGGTTTCAATAAGAATATGGTCAATGTCATCACGACGCTTTACCAACTCCAACATGACTGGCAAAAACTCTTCCTCTACGGTGCAGCAAATGCAACCGTTGGCTAGTTCATAAATACCTTGCTGGGTGCTGGTTGGTGCCTCACCTTCATCATCACAGTCTAATGGGCAATTACGCAGTAAATCAGCATCAATATCCAGTTCGCCAAATTCGTTAACGATGACTGCGATACGCTTGGGGTCTTTACCGCCAGAAATTTGACGCAAGACATTAGACAATAAAGTGGTCTTGCCACTACCTAGAAAACCGGTGACAACAGTAGCTGGGATTTTTTTCAGTTGCATGGGATAACCTTGTGCTTAATCGAATGCTAAAAGGGTGTTTGAAATTGCCCGCCATTTTGGCACAGAAAGCCACTTAAATCAGCCTTCCAGGGGCGTAAACTATCCCTAACGCGACGCTTTTTCAAGCGGGTAGAGCCGCTTGATCAGTTATCACGATTCAAGCAGCACTTGAGCCTAGCTAGATATACCGCCGCCAGCTTTGGGTTTACCAAAACCAAACCGCACCCAATGCATCACCAACATAGACAGCAGTGAGCAAACAGCCATGCCTAGGGCTACTGGGAAAATATCTGTATCTACCGACATGCCGATCAAACCCCCAATAGGAATAGAAATGAACATTGATCCAGCACCCACCACAGAAGCCCCCATCCCGGCTACCTGACCCAAAGGTTCCATGGCCAAGGCATTGAGATTGCCAAACTGAAAACCAATGCCAGAAAAAATTACAAACAAAAAAGCCATTGTGTGCATTAGTGGTGGCACACCATGGTAAAACTGGGCGTACATGTACAGCCCTAAGGAACCTGTGAAGACCAGTAGATTGGTTAGTTGCACCAGTCTAAACATGCCCCAACGCATGACCAGTTTAGCGTTGAGGTAGGAAGAAATTAAGTTAGGAAATACTAAGGCGCCAAAATATAGAGGGAAGGCATCGCCGACGTCATAAATTTTTTGAAATAGCCACTGACTGGAGCTTAAGTATCCCAAAAAACCACCAAATACCAAACCACTGACTAAAGTATATCCCGCCGCAACACGGTTGCTTAGTACAAGGACAAATGCCTCCCACAGCACTTTAGGGTGAATGGAGCGGCGTTTTTCGTGGGTTAGTGTTTCGTCAAGTCGCAGCCAAGTCCAGATGCACAGTAACGCTGCTAAGATGATGTACATGGCAAAAATGTATTGCCATGGCCCAAACCAAAGCAATATCTGCCCTAGCATAGGTGCACAAATGGGCACGATCATGAATACTGCGCCAGACAGTGACATGATGCGTGCCATGGCTCGGCCGCTAAAACAATCTCTCGCTAAGGCCGACACCATAATGCGTGGTCCAGATGCGCCTATACCCTGTAAAAAGCGCCCAATAAGCATCATCTCTAAAGACTGTGCAGACATTGCTAATATACAGCCCAGTATAAAAAAGGCAAAACCCACATAAATTCCAGGCAATCGACCTACACGGTCAGAGACAGGGCCATAGATGAGTTGACCTATGGCAAAGCCGGCAAATAGGCTAGTGATGACCAATTGAATTTCACTTCCGCCTACACTAAATTCCTGCGCCATAAAACCCAACGCTGGTAACACGGCGTCAATGGACAAAGCCACCACAGACATCAATGATGCCATGAGGAAAATGAATTCAACCATACCAATACGTATGGTTGTTGTGGAAGGCTGGTTAGACATAATGTTCATACGAAACAAAAGGGACCTACATAATAACCAAAAAGCCCCTTCATAGGGCTTTTACTTCAACAAGAGGCTGTTTACCTATCTTGAAAAGCGCTTTAACTATCCTATCTTTTTATTATGATCTTTCTTGCGGTAGATATGGGCCTTGTTTTCATCGTATAGGTACGAATCATCAAAGTTCTCAGCATCTAATACATGACCTACTAAAATCAACGCTGTGCGGGTAAATTTCTTAGCGCGCACTTTAGCCACTATATCACCTAGCGTACCCGTCACCTTGTCTTGGTCTGGCCAGCTAGTGCGGTAACACACAGCCACTGGGCAGTCTTCGCCATAGTGGGGGACTAGGTCTTCCACAATTTTATGAATACGAGTAATGCCTAGGTGTATAGCTAAGGTAGCCCCTGTAGCAGCTAATGCGGGCAAACGCTCACGATCTGGGAAGGGGGTTTTGCCTTCGTAGCGGGTAAGGATTACTGTTTGTGAAATGCCAGATAAGGTAAGCTCTTTGCCCAGCCATGCGGCTGATGCAGAATAGGCTGTTACCCCTGGAATAATTTCGTAATCAATTTCTAATGCTTCTAGGCGGCGCATTTGCTCGCCAGTGGCACCATATAACGAGGGGTCGCCAGAGTGTACACGGGCCACATGCTGGCCTTTGGCGTGAGCATCGGCCATTAGCTCTACCTGAGCATCCAATGCTAGTGCTGCAGTGTCTATGACTAGGGCGCCGCGTGAACGTGCCGTTGCCATATTTTCATCTGGTATCAATGATCCTGCAAATAGCACCACGGGTGCTGCATCTAGTAAACGTTGACCTTTAAGGGTCATTAGCTCTGGATCACCTGGGCCTGAGCCAATAAAATATACAGTCATAATTTTGTCCTGTGTGTTGCCAAAAATTTGTGATTAAAGCTTCTTTTTATATCCGCGAGGGGTATAAACCCACTCTTTGGTGCCATTTACTATGTGCCTAGATTCACTGTTGCCCACGGAGACAAGGGTAAACATGTCCACGTCTTTGGCATCTAATTCATCTAAACGAATGATGGTCACCTGCTCTTCTGGGCGCGTAAGCTGACGACCGATTAATACTGGTGTTGAAGCTGGGCGGTGCTGTAACAAAATGTCGCGGGCTTTGTTAAGCTGCCAATCACGTTTTTTAGACACAGGGTTATAGAAAGACACTACAAAATCGCCTTCGCCAGCTTTTTCAATCCGCTTAAGAATGGTTTCCCAAGGTGTGAGCAAATCTGACAAAGAAATAGTGCAAAAGTCATGTCCCAACATAGCGCCTACGCGGCTGGCACCAGCTTGCATGGCAGAAATTCCTGGAATAACTTCCAATTCTACATCTAACCATTCTGGGTGATTCTCCTTGCCCTCTAGCTGCATGTCGAGTAATTCAAATACCAAGGTAGCCATGGCATAAATGCCAATATCACCGCTTGAAATGAGTGAAGTAGTCTTGCCACTTGCAGCCAAATTTAACGCCAAACGGGCGCGACCAATTTCTTCGCCTAGGGGTAAGTCATAGTGCTGTTTGCCGTCACATACATCACCTAAAATATCTAGGTAGAGGCCGTATGCCACTAGGTCTGTACTGGCAGCAATAGCAGCGTGGGCACGAGGCGCCACTAACTGTGCATCACCTGGGCCGGTGCTGACGATAAATAATTTACTCATGTTGATCTCGTGCTTATTGGATAGGTTTAAGGGTTAATCTTGTTCGCCAATTGAACCAGCACCGGGCGGAAATGCTCGGGCTATAGCACAAGTTGCTTTAGGTGTTTTTAGTTTAGCTTGCAGTAGCTCGGCTTCATTACCAGTGGCCTGTTGAGCTGACCAGAGTGCGGCAGACTCTGCTACGCCATACACCCCTACAGTGTCGTACACATACTGTGAAGGGTTAATAAGTTGGTCATTTACAGCAGCCAAAGCCTGAGCTGAATAAGTTTGGAAACTTTTCCCAAGGCTTTGAGCCAAGTCGATAAGGCCCTGCTCATCAGCTTTAATGTCAATGCTGTTTATGCTGACAATGTCGTTAATAGTGAGGCCTTTTTCAAACAAGCATTGGTTTAAAAATTCTAATAAGTGCTCTTTACTGCAACCGCGCTCACAGCCCATACCTACGGTATACACAGGCTGAAGGTATGGCTGAGCAGTGGTCATGGCGAGCTGTGCATCTAGTAGGTCGCTCACTTGGCGACCCCATTCGTTAGCACCACCTTCATGGCCAGACAGCAACGGGATAACAAACTGACCTTGTTCATCGAGCACTAATACGGCAGGATCGCGGTATTTATCTAATAAAACGGGCGCCAAAGTGCGCACAGCAATGCCGGTGGCACAGATTAGAATAAGCCGTTCCTCGCGGGTAAAAGCCGTTTGAACAGTTTTGGCAAAGGGCTGAGGTTTGAGCTCAAATGAAACCAAGGTGTGTGGATCCTTAGTCAGCAGCAGTGTTTTTAAACGCTTTCCTAGACGCGCTCCAGCATCGGTTAAGGCAAAAATACGGATCACGAAAGGCGCCCCTGCTTAAGGACTACAAACAAAGAAAAGTACGGGCCTGTTGTATTAGCTAACTGTGACACGTGAGTTAAAATTTCTTCGTTGTCACGGCCTATGTACGCAAGGTAATTAGCATCTGCTGTGCGCCCTGTTTTATCAAGTATGGCAAGGATGCGGGGCCGGGCCCGGCCTGCTTTCATGATCACCACACTGTCGTGGCTAATTAGGGCTTGCTCTAGTTGCACATCAGTGTGCCGACCGCTCATTACCACAAAGGATTCTTGCAGCAGTGTAAGGGGCTGCTGCAACGCTGATGCTGCAGCGTTTACAGAGGAGATTCCAGGCACTACAAAACACTCATGTGAATCACTCAAACGCTCTAGTAGATAACTAAAAGACCCAAAAAATAGTGGGTCGCCTTCACATAAAAAGACCACAGATTTTCCTAATTTTACGTGTGCAGAAATTTGCGTTGCACCCAAATCGTAGGCAGCGTTAGCAGCAGTGCGCTCTGTGCTCATGGGCATAGGAATAGCCACTTCCTCTGCAGGGGTGCTGCGGCTTGTTATGCTTAGGTTAGCGATATCACGGGCTTGTGAAGTGCCTACTTGGTTAGATAAATAACAAATCACATCGGCGCTTTGGATAAGGTGGTGTGCCTTTAAAGTGATCAATAATGGATCACCAGGGCCTACACCTACGCCGTAAAATACACCTGATTTAGCTTGGAAGTTATGCATTAGTTTTCTGTCTCTAGGGCTTTATGCCAGCTCATTAAGGTGATTGGTAAGGCAGGCCGCAATATATCTTGCCCAGCAATAGTGTCTTGGCGGCTTATAGACACTTGTAAATAATCCTTAGGTTGTTGGCCAACTAGCTGGGTAAAGTCTCTCAATGTTGCCTTGCTAGGCTCGGTAACGGCACTGGCTACAAGGCGTCCACCAGGCTTAATGCGTTGCCAAGCTAACTGCAATATGGCGCTAAGATCACCTCCACTACCACCAATAAAAACCTTGTCTGGATTGGGTAGGTCTACTAGGCAACCAGGCGCTCTGCCTTGCTTAATATGTAAGTTAGCACTCACCCCAAAAGCATCTATATTGGCATTTAGACAAGCCACACGTTGGCTGTGATGTTCAATGCCATATACGTGTCCTAAAGGGTTCCAAAGTGCCCATTCAATGGCTACGCCACCACACCCTGCGCCTATGTCCCATGCTGTATCTTGGGGTGCGGGCTGCAACAAACTGAGAATATTAAGCCGTACTTCACGTTTTGTAAGCAGGCCTTTGCCAGATTCTCCATCAGTTACAAAGTGGGCATCTGCTATGCCTGGGAAGCTAGGCATTACATTACCACCACCCAAAGTGCGAACTACTGTCACGTGAAGTGGGTCGAAGCTCTGGCTAGATTGCGAAAGTGTTTTTGCATCAAATTGTTGAGACGTTTGATCCTCATAACCTAAACGCTCGCACACATGCATTAATGAGTGTGGCAAGTTTGCTGCCACTAAGGCTTTAGCTATGGCTTTAGGATGACTGTACTTATCAGTAAGAATCAATAAGTTGCGATTGGGTTGTAAATGCCGATTAAGGTGGCTTAGTGGCCGACCATGGAGGCTCACTAACTGCGCATCTTGTAATGAGAGGCCGGTTAATTCGCATGCGCCTTGTAAGCTTGAAACACCACTAATACAGACAACGTCATAACCTAATTTTGGACTAAATGTGCGTTGCAAATATTTGCCAATACCAAATAACAGCGGATCTCCTGAGGCTAGAATGACCACATGATCAAAGCCCTTGATGTCATTAACAATGTGCTCGAGCTTGGGTAAAGCCAAGAGTACTTGATGTGAAGTAGGCCCCTGCTCAGGCTTAGGTGGAGCAGGCAGTTGTCCAACACTTTCTAGCTGCCTAGGCGACCCCATAACGCAGTCGCAAGAGCGCAAGGCACTTAGGGCCTTTTCATTCAATAATGGGGGCTGGCAAATGCCTAAGCCAATAACCGTGATTTTGGGCATTAGTAACGCTCGCCAATGTTACAGCGCAGTAATGCGTTTACTACAGAAGACGCAGCAGCGCTGCCACCTTGGCGGCCAAGCAAGGTAATGCACTGAATGCCTAGCTTATTATGGATGTCCCAGAGGGCTTGCTTAGACTCAGCAGCGCCTACAAAACCTACAGGAATACCTACGATTAACGCAGGTTTAGCTGCGCCTGATTTGATCATTTCTAATAAGCGAAATAATGCGGTGGGCGCATTACCAATCACCACTACACTGTCTTTAAGCTGATCACCCCAAAGATCTAACGCGGCCATAGAGCGAGTTTCACCTCGCGCTTTGGCCATTGCCGCCGTATCTTCATGGTTTAAATAGCACAGGGGTGGGCTTTGGATCATACGCTTGGTAATACCCTGCTTTACCATTTCTACATCACATAATATGGCGTTATGGTTGGCCAGTGCAGCACGGCCTGCTTTGCACGCATTGACACTGATGCGCATCTGACGCGCCACGGTGGGGTCACCCACACTGTGGACAACACGCATCACCACTTGTTGGGCATCTGTGCTCAAACCTGATAGATCTGTTAGCTGCCGAATCTGGCGAAAGCTATCTTGCTCAATAGCGTGGGGATTAGGCTGGTATACAAAGGTCATATCAAAAAAACCTAGTCGTTATGGCCGTGGCCATTTTGATGGTGATGGACATTTTTTTTAGTGTCTGGTTTATTTGAGTCATCATGCTATTACTGCCATTGGCGTTTCAGCCCACGCCTGTAAACGATCTATTAATGCACCAAAGTCCTCTTCTGTAGGGCCTTTGATATCTGGGCGTTGTAACATAAATACGGGCACTTTGAGGGTGCGTGCAGCAGCAAGCTTGGCTTCTGTAGCGCTACCGCCACTGTTTTTGCTAGCAATCACTTGAATGTGATGCTGCTTTAATAATGCTAGCTCGCAGGCTTCATTAAATGGGCCTATGGCTTTGATCCAATTAACGTGGCTGGGCAATGGGTGTGTCGGCTGTACGGCAGTGCGCAACCAAATGTGCTGGTCTGATTTTAAAAAAGCCAGCTCCTTAGGGCTCACTTGGCCTAGGGTAAGTAATGCACGCTCATAGCCAGAAAGTGCGCGTAGCAGTTTTTCTTTGGTGCTAAATAAGCGCCAATCATCACCTGCCTTTTGCTGCCACGTTGGCCTTAAAAAACGCCAGTAGTTTATACCTAATTCGCTAGAAGCCTGCTGAGCATGATCGCCCATGGTGGTGCTAAATGGGTGGGTTACATTAACAATGCCATCAACATGTTGTGCTGTGCAGTAGGCGCTCAGGCCGCCAAACTGGGTGAAGCCACCACTAACTACGGTAGCTGGCACGTTTGGTTGGCGTACAAGACCAGCCACACTGTAGACTAACTCCAATGATGGCTGGGCTTGGTGCATGACTTTAGCCAAATGGCGAGCATCGGCCGTGCCACCTAAGATCAATAGTTTCACAGCACTGCCTCTTTATTAGGGGTTTGTGCACCAAAGGCGCTGGCTAATAATTTGCCTTGCCTGTTCACTGCAAATACCTCTAGCTGCACAGAGCTTGGCACTGTTGTTTGCGCAAAATTTAGGGCGTTTTGACAAACAGCGTCGGCTAAATCTATGCCGTGTTGTTGGCATAATCCCAGCGCTTCTAAGCTGGTATTGCAGGCCTCTATGGATGTTGCTAACGCCTCATCTGCACCTAGCTTGCGGGCCACGTCTGACAGCTTGACTAAGTTGATAGATGAGCGGCTGCTATGCAAGTCTAAATGGCCATCTGCCAGCTTGCTAATTTTTCCAAAACCGCCACAAATAGTAACGCGTTTTACAGGGGCCTTTTTCAGGTGTTTCAAAACCGCACCAGCAAAGTCTCCCATTTCAATAAGCTGCATGTCATTAAGCCCATAATGCTCACTAATAAAGGCTTCGCTAGCATTACCGGTAGAGGCTGCCACATGGGTGTAATCGTTTGAAGCGGCCACATCCAGCCCTTGATGAATGGATGCAATCCACGCGCTGCAAGAATAAGGGCGCACAATGCCTGTTGTGCCCAAAATGGATAAACCACCCAGAATTCCCAAGCGGCCATTCATGGTTTTTTTGGCAATTTCTTCACCATTTACTACACCAACTGTCACTTCAAAACCATCGGTGTACTGATAAAATACACCAAGACGTGTGAGATGCTCACTCATCATTTGTCTAGGTATTGGGTTGATGGCCGCTTGGCCAACGTCTATCACCAAGCCAGAGCGAGTGACTGTGCCTACTCCTTTGCCCGCAATGAAGCTAATGCCTTTTTGCGCAACTAATTTTACCGATACCCAAATAGTGGCCCCATGAGTGGCATCTGGATCATCACCTGCATCTTTAGTGGTTTGCGCATATGCGCTAGTGGCGGTGCGCATTTCCACTAACGTCAGTTCTAGATCTACGTGTTTGCTTGCTCTGTGGCTGGCTTCTTTAGCGTTGGGCCTTTTAATGGGTAGGGTAACGCTAACACTAGTTTTTTTAACCCTACCAAGCAATAAATGACCCACAGCTAAACAGCAAGCCGTAGCGCAAGTGCCGGTAGTCAAACCGGTACGCAGGGGCTGTTTTTGTTCGCTAGATTCGGGCCACATAACTTAAATTAACCTTGTGTCTGCTTTTGTGGAGTAGGTTGGTTTGATGCACCTGGTGCAATCGGCTTGCTAAATAACTGTGCCACAGCTTCTGGATTAGAAGGGAAGAATAAGTGCAAGTAACTGGCGGTTAAGCCTTGTTGGCGATAAATAGATTCACCAGGTGCTGGATGTCGCTGACGCTTACCATGCGCAATAGGTGCTGGTGTATTTTGGCTGCGCGAGCGGTGGTGGGCATGGGCTCGCACTTCGCCTTCTGGCAGCATTGCTGCTTGCATACCCTGGCAGCCGCGCTTGCCACGCATAGTCCCTTGGCCTTCTAAAATGCCAGCCATGGTATGGGTGACCTCATCTAAGTCGGTTAAGTCTTCCAGACAATATAAAAAGCCACCACACTCGGCTAAAATAGGTTTACTTTGAGCATTAAAAGCTCGAATGTCTTTTAACATACTGCTATTTTCAGACAGTTTCTTAGCATGTAGCTCTGGATAGCCTCCAGCAAACCATAGGGCATCCACGGCAGGTAAGTGGGTATCGTTCATGGGGGAGAAATAACTAAGCTGTGCTCCCATCGCCTCTAGCAAGCGGGTATTGGCGCTATAGATAAAGCTAAACGCCGCGTCACGAGCAATACCAATTTTGGTACCGGCCAAAAGTCTTTCTGGTGGGGCTATATCTTGGCTAACAAAAGCCACTGACGGTGGTAAATTACAAATAGCTTGCTCACCTAGCCATGCTTTGCCTAAGTTAAAACGTTGTTCTAACTCCTCACGTACCTCGTGCGCCTGCACTAGGCCCAAGTGGCGCTCTGGCAGCGATACGTCTGGGTCTCGCGCTAGATTTGCTAGCAATGGCATGCGGCCATCCAAGGCATCACGGATTAGCTGGGCATGACGCTCGGTGCCACAGTTGTTGGCAACTAAGCCATAAAATTCGACATCGTCCCTAAAATTCGCCAAACCTAGTGCAACTGCAGCAGCGGTTTGTGCCATGCCCTTAACATCCATCACTAGCGCAACAGGAATGCCAAAGGTGGAGGCTAGGTCTGCACTTGAAGGCTCGCCGTCAAACAGTCCCATCGCCCCTTCTACTAAAATAAGGTCAGCAGTTTGAGCGGCCAAATAAAATTGATGGCGACAATAGGCCACCCCTGCCATCCATAGGTCTAGCTGCGTGACAGGCTGGCCAGAGGCTTGTTCTAAAATCTGTGGGTCTAGGTAATCAGGCCCCATTTTAAACACTCTCACATTGCGGCCTAGGTCTTTATGATAACGAGCTAGGGCGCTAGTAATCGTAGTTTTTCCTTGGCCAGACGCAGGCGCCGCTAAAAATAATGCGGGGCAATGCGCTACCGTGGCTTCAGAAGCTGAAGCAGGTTTAGGAGTGATTGATGTCATTAATATTCAATACCAGCTTGAGCTTTAACGCCTATGCGAAACGCATGGCCATCATCTTTTACGGTACTAATAGTGTCGGCATAGTCGACCAGTGCTTCAGGCATTACTCGGCCAGTAATCATCACAGTTTGGTGATGTGGGCGGTTAGCTAGAGCTTCTAACACAGGCTCTAAAGGCAAATAGTTATACTTAAACACATAGGCCATTTCATCGAGTACTAGCATGTCGATACTAGGGTCTTGTAATAGGCCTTGGGTGATCTCCCAAGCTTTTTGTGCGGCCGCAATATCGTTAGATTTATCTTGCGTTTCCCATGTGAAACCATGACCCATCACGTGCCAGTCCAGGCCCGGGTAGTCTTTAAAAAATTTGTATTCACCCGTTTCAACACGTCCTTTAACAAACTGAACTACAGCTGCTTTTTTGCCGTGGCCTAAGCATCGCATCATGGTGCCAAAGGCAGAGCTACTTTTACCCTTACCATTGCCACGCAATAGAATGGTAACGCCGCGTTCCTCTGTGGCTTTAGCAATACGAGCATCAATAACAGCTTTTTTAGCTGCCATGCGTTCTTCATGGGTTTTACTCATTAAACAAGTCTCGCTTGGGATAAGGTTAAATACTGTGCGTTTAAAGCATGTGCGATGTGCTGCCCACGGCCACGCTTTACTTGGCCTTGTTCAATGTCTACCAGAACAGACTCACCATGCAATTTGAGGCCTGATAAGTCCTGCTGCACACGACCGTCAGTAATAATAGTATTAATAATGCGGGTCGCTGGGTTTCGCCTAACTAACCGGGTTGCAAAGGCGCTAGCGTGGACAATGGCTTGTTTTAGTGGGGTACCACCACCTGCGCCAAAGGTGTTAAGCAAAGGGGCCATGGCTTTGGGTGCGCGGCCTTGGCTGTATAATTCAGACACTTGGTCATTACCAAAGCCCAGCAGCACTAATTGCTGGCGGGCTAAATAAGCGTGATGAGCCATTCCTGCTACTAAGCCTTTAGCCTGGCTCTGGCCATCACCATTTAAGGTCGACGCGGATGTGTCAAGCAGCACTAGGTGCATTACTGGGTCAGCACCTCGTTGGCGGCGGTAGCGTAAGTCGACGGCATTGGTTTTATTACGGCCTGCAATTAAACTAGAAAACCAATTAATACGTTTAGACCATTGCCGAGCTGCCCTACTGTTCCCTCGGCCCTGTATGCCCTTACCAGCACTGGCGGTTAGGTTTGGAATGGCCTTAGGGGTGTTTTTACTTTGAGCAATATGGCGTAGTTGTCCCGTTGTTTGCTGAGTTGGGGCCATTTCTCCCCAGTCTTCTTCACGTTTGTGGTGTTCTGTTTTTGGTTTGCTTTGGCTTGGGCGCTCAAAAGGTGGTGGCTTTTGGGTTGGTTTATCGTTAGGGGTATTCGGGGGGCTGGGGGTGGCAGTCTCATTACGGCGATGCATCAGTACTAGTTCTTCAACGGCATCGATGTCTACTAAAGTGACGTTATCGCCTTGGCGAAGTGCAGCATTGGCTTGAGCAGCCCGAAGCCATACTAAATCACCTCGTACCCCATCTACTTGGGCTGCCACACAGCGTTGGGCTATTTGCAAACGCATTTCGTCGCTTGCTTTAATTAGGCTGAGTTGCACTTGTGCCTTTTGAATACGGGTTCGCAAAGCCTCTTGTGGCTTAGCATAGTCTGCTAAAAAGGCTTCAGGGTTGGCATCAAAGTCTTGGCGGCGACGCACAATTTCTACTCGTTCGTGGGCGCTGTAGGTATTCTCAAGAGCCACACCAAAGCCAAAACGATCTAGCAACTGTGGCCGTAAGTCGCCTTCATCGGGGTTCATAGTGCCCATTAGGGTAAATTCGGCTTCATGCTGGTGGCTAATGCCATCACGTTCTATATGGTTCACGCCACTAGCAGCAGCGTCTAATAATAAGTCTACTAAGGCATCTGGTAAAAGGTTCACTTCGTCTACATAAAGTAAGCCTTTATGGGCCTTACTTAAAAGCCCTGGCGCAAAGGTAACCTGTTGTTCACCAAGTACTTTTTGTAGGTCTATAGTGCCAGTCACCATCTCTTCGCTAGCCCCTAGGGGGAGAGTAACTAATTGGCTTAGGTTGGCAATGTTGAGGTCTGCTAAACTGCGAGCCAAGGTCGACTTGGCACTGCCACGGGGACCACTAACGAGCACACCACCAATCGCAGGATCAATAGCTAGCAAAGTTAACGCAAGCTTAACAGGAGATTGGCCAACAACGGCAGTAAACGGGAAGTTTGATTTGAGCATAGCAGTATCCATCGCACCCACCGCACGATTTATGTGAAACCCAGTATAAACGCTAGGTTTCTGATTACATTTTGAGGGGCTGGTATCGGACTAAATCGCCTAACGATTCACCGTTGCGGGGGCAGTGTTGGCTCAAGACCGGTTTGCCGTAATCTTGTCCATGCTTCCCATTTAACTGCCTGTTTGCCAAGCAGAACCACTCATCTCCTACCATTGTAGGCTTATATGGCGAATAATAATACGTTTACAAGGTGACTAATGTATTAGGTGCGGCCTAGGCGTATTCAATCTCGTCATGGTTTTAGCTAATGTTTAACACTGCGGTAAAGGTTGCCTAAAACGTTACATTTTTACACGTGCCATGTAACGCTTAGGCGCAGCTATTATCTAGCGTTTGGTGCCACTTTTGTTCACTTAACTGAGCCTAATTTACTAGAGCTGCCAAATGGTAAAAAAAGAATAAAGCTAGAGACCTCCCATGCGCTTGCTTACAAGTGCAGCGCCTTCAGAAAGTGATTTTAACTTGGCAAAAGCAATGTCTGGATCTACCGCGCCAAAACCTGCAAAGGTACCAAAGCCACAGTCAGAACCCGCAACTACTCTTTGCGTACCAACAATATCAACAAACTTTTGTATACGCTCTGCAACTAATTCAGGGTGTTCAATAAAATTTGTAGTGGTATCCACTACACCAGGAACAAGTATTTTATTGTCTGGTATTTCGTTCTTACGGTCGCGAAAGACCGTCCACTCATGAGCATGACGAGGGTTTGAGGTTTCAAATAAAGTATATTGCGCTTTGGCCTTCATTAAAGTGCTAAACACCTTATTCATATCAATGTCACAACAGTGAGGCCCCTCATAATTACCCCAGCAGATATGGATCCGCACTTTTTCTTCTGGCACATTCTGTAGCGCATGATTGAGAGCTTCCACATGTGACTCTGCAACCTTTATAAACTCTGAGTCTGACAAATGGCTAAATAACATATGCCTAGAAAGAGCTAAGTCTGGGCAATCTAGCTGCAAATCTAACCCTGAAGCCACAATAGTCTCGTATTCATCTCGCATAGCATCTGCAAGGGCTGCTAAATAAGCATCCCTGGTTGAGTAATGGTCATTTTGTAAGAATAAAGAAATAACGCCAGGTGAGGCAGCATTCATAAAGCCTCTTTCGATTCCATTTTTCGCCATGGCTGCTTTTAAATTAGAAATGTCTTTTTGTAGCTCTCCCTGCCCTTTAGACTTTACTTCTCCAGTGCACATTGGCCGCGCATATTGTGGTGTGCCACCATCATCTGATAGGCGCTTAAGAAAGCCTGGAAAAAGTTTTAAATCTTCTGGAGGGTTACGAGGACTATCACCTGAAAAACCGGTATATCTATCTTTGACATAGGTAGCATATGATATTTTTGATGTTTCTCCATCACTAACAATGTCTATACCTGCATGTTTTTGCTTCTCTACAGTATCCAGCACATTACTTGTCATACACTTGTCAAACCCAGTTTCATCGAAGTGCTGTTGATTTTCTTTTGAAAAAATATAGTCAACAACTTCTTGAGTTCTTGGCAGTGAACCTACATGGCTAGTTAGTATTTTACTCATTTCTAATTCCTTTATAAAATGTAAATGTATGTGCTGGTTTATGGGGACACGTGGTCTATAAAATGGATAAGCCAATGGCCAAGACCAATTATAGCGAGTCGCTTTTCTGATTAAGGGCACTAAGGGCCTTAGTGCGTTGTCTATTATCCCACCAATCCCTAGTTCTATACCAAGCGCTGGCTGCAGGCATGTACCAAGTGCTACCGTGATGGTAAATTCGGCGTTGTAAGGGGGTTTGCTCAAACACTGAAAACTGCTGTTCTGGGTGGAGCATTTTAAGGGCAGCTTTGTGGCCCAAGTAGGGCGCCATAGCAACACCATTGCCGCCGTAACCCATGGCGTGATAAATGCCATTGTGGCAGCCTATGTTAGGCAATTTGCTAAAGCTGAAGCCAGTAAAGCCAGTCCAACAATGGCTAATTTTCGTATTTTGTAGGCTGGGGAATACCTCTGTTAGCTTGGTTGTTAGACTGTTTAATGCCTGTTGCGGAGTAATAGCGTGCAATGCTGCACGGGAACCAAACATTATGCGTTTGCCGCAAGGTGTGGCGCGATAGTAGCAAAATCGCTGGCGGGTCTCAACCATACAGTGACCACCAGGCAATAGCGCTTGCACCCTATTTTTTCCTAGTTCTTCGGTGACAATAATGAAACTGGGTACTGGCATAACACGCTTGGCAAGAAACATAGAAACGCTAGGTTGGGTGTAGCCATTAGTGGCCATGAGCACCTGTTGGCAATGTATATTCTGTCCCTTAGTGCGTATGTTAAAACCATTTAACTGAGGCTTAACTGCAATAACAGGTTGCTCACCAAATACCTTTACGCCAGCATGTAATGCCAACTCCAGTAACCCTTGGTGTAATTTCTTAGGTTGTACAGAGGCATGGTCTTTGTAGAGTAAGCCACCAAAATACAATTTTGTATCAATATGCTCTGCCATTTCATCGGGTGGCACCATGCGCGCTGCAAACGGTTGAATTTTTTGTAACCCGGCATTGGCTGCAGCCATGGCTGTGTAATCCTGTGGTGTCCATGCAGTACGTAAACGACCACAGGTGTGTAAATCACAATCGATGTTTTGATTAAGAATAAGTTTTTTGGTGAAGTCTAGTGAAGCATTGGCCTCGCAGTGCAATTGGGCAGCAATAGTTGGCCCATAATGCTTCTGTGCATCAGCCACAGACATTTTGTGGCCAGAGCCCAGCATACCGCCATTACGAGTGCTTGCGCCAAAGCCGATAGCTTCACTGTCTAGCACAATAACCTGACAGCCTGCTTCTGCTAGGGTTAGTGCTGCACTTAAACCAGTAAAGCCTGCACCTACAACAACATAATCGACTTTGGCTGGAGGCGCTTCAGTGTTACGATATTGGGGCTGATCTTGCCACCAGTAGGGTGTAAATTGGGTCATTATTACTAAACATATTTTTATATTGAGTCGTCACCATGCAACAACTTTATCCAGAACTCAAACCCTATCGAGAATTTTTTCTTCCCGCAACCCATGGGCACAGCCTTTATGTAGAGTTGTGTGGCAATCCTCACGGTATCCCAGTTGTGGTCATGCACGGTGGTCCAGGCGGTGGCTGTGGGCCATCATCACGGCGTTTCTTCGATCCTAATAATTACCATATTATTTTAATGGACCAGCGTGGTGCAGGGCGTTCCCTGCCACATGCCAGCTTAGAGGCTAATACAACACAGCATTTAATTAGCGATTTTGAGCTGCTACGCTGCGAGCTGGGCATCTCTAAATGGCTATTATTTGGTGGTTCTTGGGGCAGCACGCTTGCTATTGCTTATGCCCAGGCACATCCAGGTCAGGTATTAGGGCTTATATTGAGGGGTATTTTCTTAGGCCGTAAAAAAGATGTGGACTGGATCTACGAAACGGGTGGCGCTAGCCGCATGTTTGCAGACTATTGGCGCGTATTTCAAAAGCCACTTCTCAACACAGCTGCTGAAGCAACTGGACAAATGGTTAACCACTATTATGAATTACTATGTGGTTCTGACGAACTAAAGCGTTTTGCAGCAGCAAAAGCATGGGCCACTTGGGAAGGTAGCATTGCCACTTTAGCGCCTAATCCTCCTTTGGTGGATAACTTTGCAGATGGTCATTTTGCTTTAGCATTAGCTCGCATTGAATGTCATTATTTTGTTAACCAGTGTTTTTTTAAGCCTAATCAATTATTAAGAAATATGCACAAAATTAGCCATTTACCTGGCATTATTGTGCATGGTCGTTATGACATGATTTGCCCGGCAGAACAGGCTTTTGAGATTCATGATGTTTGGCAAGAATGCCAATTACATATTGTGCGAGACGCTGGTCACGCCCAGCAAGAGCCAGGTATTGTAGATAACCTTATCAAGGCAACTCGTGAGTTTGCGGTTAAATACGCATAACTCACCGATGCACTCTTACGCCCCCATTAAACAGAATGCTTAGCGCCTAACCAGTGTAAATGCACGCTAATATGGAGTATAAAAACTTGGCCAACGAGGCCCTGGAGTGCCTCGAGACCAAAACAGAGCAGTACTTTTAAACTGCACTGATGGCTACAAAATTATCAGAAAATACTTTAGCTAGCTATAAGTAATAATACCTATATTGCTACCTCAAAAGAGAGTCAATTGATTGCTAAGGGGAGACGTCTTAAGAATTTGTGGTTAAATATTTAACTAGGTTTCAAAGAACTATTAGTCCATTGGTATAGAGAAATACTCATATGTTTGGTTTTAGGCAATCTCTCCCTTATCTCTAATAGTGCTGAACTAGAACTTCAGCATTGAAGTGGTTATGATCGTATGGCGTGGCCTACCCCCTTAAACTGGAGGTAAGTGCTTCTGGTTAATTTACTATGGAATGTAATTATTATGATTGACTATTTATATATATTAATTGTTGTGCTGGTATCGGCTTGGTTATGGAAGAAATTTAACAAACATATGGCAGCCAAGCAGCATAATAAAAACAATGGAAGGGATGAAGCCCTTTCTAATGTGGTAACAGAAGAAGACTTTGATACTGAGCCTGCAGCTAACGTGGCTGCAGATGCAGACTATTTGGTGTTAGCGCTAGATAAAGGAAATGAAGCGCAGATAGCCATGCGCGAAAAAAACAATACCGAGGCTTGGGACTTACTCCAATCCCAAAAGCAATTATATAGTAAGCATGTGGCTAGCCATAGCGCAGGTGTAGATGCCCTTGTAGCGCTTGATTCACCCGTTAGTAAAGATTTAGCTAACCTTTTAAGACAAGAAAAGAAGCATAAAGAGGCTTTAGCCCATATTATCTACTGGGTTGGAAACTCTCAGTCTGTGACTAAAGACCAGCAAAGCAAGCTTCGAGCTTATGTTAATCGCGCTAAGTTGAGTGGCACAACAGTTGATGACGTTATGGACTATTGTTCAGCTGAAGGGGTAAAACAGTTTCATGTGGTTCAAAAAGACGTAGATAGTTGG
>DCAT01000182.1:22001-35421 GCA_002312935.1 Oceanospirillaceae bacterium UBA1126
GTCACCCATATAGGCTAGGGTGCCTAGACTTCCTGCTGGGTGATACAAGTACCCCTTTAATCATGAATTGAAATTTAGCTTTTAACTAAGTCTAAATTGCCTTAAAGTCTAAAATTTACAATTGAAGATACACATATGAGTGGGCAACGAAGATTTTTAAAAGTATGGGCTAGAACAGTCGGAATGCCTATTGGTGTGAGTGACGATGACAAGCCGGAGTTCCTCCCAATAGCTCAAACTGATGTCAAAAAAGCACTCGCTTTCAGAACGTTCTGGATAGTTTTACATGTGGTAACCTGTGTTCTTATTATTGCTGGCAATGGTAGAACATTAGGGTGGTGGTAGGCTGCTTAAAACCCACTTCATGCTGTTAAACCCATGTTCTATATTAACTTTTTTAAAGTATGTCGAATTGGTTGGTAAATTTGTGATTAAGTCTGCTTAAGGGCATCCATTTTAATAAGGCCAAACGATGAAAAACACACCTCACTATGCACCACCAGCAGACGCCCAGCAGCGCTTGGATATAGCGCCAGTGGTGTGTTATCCCAATGACACCCTACCTGCCTTTGATGAGGCATTTTACAGCAACTTACAGCAAGGCATGACGCTTGTGGATTGCATTACCATTCCTGCCAGAGACGCGCGCAGTTTCGTAGTGCCAAAGGGACATGTATTTCGTATTGTCAGTGTAGAAGGCCCTCAAGTAGGGGATTTAAACCTATGGCACAAAGACAACTTAAACGAACGGTTTTTTAGTGGTAAAACCCGGGCGTTACACGGCACTCATGTGAGCACGGGGGATAAATTATGGAGTAATTTGCCCTACCTAAGGCCCATGGCTACGGTGATTGATGACACGCTAGATTGGTATGGTTGGGATAGCTTTGGGGGTAGCGTGCACGATGTGATTGGCACCCGTTGTGACCCCTATACTAATGAGGCTTTAGGTCAGGACGAGTACCATCATTGCTGCCACTCCAACCTTACGCGAGCGATGTTAGCTCACACTCAGCTACCCCTAGATACCGCAGAGGCCATGGTACACGATGTGCTAAATGTGTTTATGTGCACAGGGTTTAGTAAAGATACGCATCAATATTTCATGAAAGCCAGCCCAGTAAGGCCAGGGGATCATTTGGCCCTATTTGCAGAAATTGATTTGCTAGGTGCTCTATCAGCTTGCCCAGGTGGTGATTGTAGTAGCGAGCATTCTAGTGATACATCCAAGTGTTACCCACTCAAGGTGGAAATATATCAGCCCAGGCCAGAGACTTTGATGGGTTGGTCTAGCCCTAGCGTCAATGGCTATAGTCGTAACCATGGCTTGGATCATAACTCATGAAAGCCCTAATGCAGCGAGTTACCCAAGCCAAAGTAGAAGTGGAAGGCCAATGCATTGGCCAGATTGACCACGGCATTATGTTGCTATTGGGTGTGGATAAAAACGACAACCAAGCTAAAGCAGACCAGCTGTTACACAAAGTGCTTCACTATCGTTTTTTTGCTGATGTAGATGGAAAAATGAACCACAACGTACAACAGGTGGGTGGCAATATACTTATTATTAGTCAGTTCACCTTAGTCGCGGATACCAAAAAAGGCCTGAGGCCTGGTTTCTCTAGCGCGGCTCCACCAGCCCTTGGTGAAGACATGTATAATTACTTTGTAGCCAAGGCAAAAGAAAATATTTCTGTGGCTACAGGAAGGTTTGGCGCCGATATGCAGGTAAGTCTTACTAATGATGGCCCAGTAACCTTTTTGCTAGAGGTGTAGATCGGCACTTTAACTGCCGACTCTAGCGTCTTTGGGCGCGGTCAAGTGCCACAAAAAGTATGCTGCACTGCTTCTTGTGGCATTGGAGCAAGGGCAAATGACTTTAGTTTTTTCTGGTAATTACAAGGAGACTGGACCACCTTTAACAAGGCGTAAAAGGGTTGGTAATCACCCATATCTTCGGCGGCTCTTATAACCAACTCAACCTGATGATTACGGGCAATAAATGCTGGATTAGCCAGATTCATTTGCTCATAGCGTTGCTCGTTGGTTTGTAGATCTGTGGCTAAGCGTTGCTGCCATTGTTGCAGCCACACAGATAACTCGTGCGGGGCAATAAAGCTGTCACCAAGAGTTTGGTGCTGTGTGGGTGTGGCTATCTGATCCACTAAATACCTAAAGCACAAAGTAAAATCTAACTGATGCTCAGCCATTATGGCCAAGAGTTGCTGGGTTAATACTTGATCGCCAGGTTGTGGCTCACCCATACCAAGCTTATTACTCATTATGCGTTGATATGCCATACCATAATGCTTTGCATAGTCATCAAGTGCTTGTTGTGCATCTACTAGTGCCTGGTCGCTATCTGTGTTTAAAATTGGCAACAGTGCTTGCGCCAGACGGGTGACATTCCATTGGCCTATGCCAGGCTGTTGGTTATAACGGTAGCGGCCTTGGCGATCAATAGAACTAAACACCTTATCAGGGTTAAACTCGTCCATAAAAGCACAGGGGCCATAGTCGACTGTGGCACCACAAATGAGCACGTTATCGGTGTTCATTACGCCATGAATAAAGCCAAACCCTTGCCATTGAGCAATGAGCTTAGCCTGGCGCTCTATCACTTCATTGAGCAATGCCAAGTATGGCTGTGGCTGCTTTATTAGATGTGGAAAATGCCGCTGAAGACAATAATCTGCTAGTGTTTTAACGCCATCATCATCGCCCTGCATGGCAAAATTTTCAAAGCTACCAACGCGTATGTGACTGGGTGCAATGCGAGTTAATACAGCACCTGGTGCCGGGCTTTGGCGCATTACTGTCTCGCCTGTTGCTACAGCAGCAAGGCTGCGGGTCGTCGGTACGCCTAAAGCTGCCATTGCTTCACTAAGCAGGTATTCCCTTAGCACTGGGCCTAAGGGTGAGCGCCCATCACCACGACGAGAATAGGGTGTTGGCCCAGAGCCTTTAAGCTGCAAGTCAAAGCGCTTGCCACTGGGTGAAACAATTTCACCTAAAAGATGCGCCCTGCCATCACCTAATTGGGGGTTAAACGAACCAAATTGGTGGCCTGCATAGGCTTGAGCCATTGGTGTGGAACCCATGGCGGTTTGATTGCCAGCTAGCACTTGCAGGGCTTCATCAGATGCTAGCCATTGAGGGTCTATGCCTAGCTCTTTGGCAAGAACTGGGTTATGGATAATAGGTGTCGCATTAGCTACGCGAACGGGCTTTGCATAGCTATAAAAACGCTCTGGCAGGCTAGCAAAAGTGGTATCAAATTGTGGGCTCACGGTGGGGGTTGGGGTGTTCATTGTCTATACCTATAGGTTTTCTAGCTTCGCATAGGCTAACACTAGCCATTTGCTGCCTTCGTTTTCAAAGTTCACCTGCACCCGTGCCTGAGGCCCAGATCCTTCAGAATTTACTACGGTGCCTATACCAAATAAAGGGTGTCGTACGCTTTGACCTAAGGCAACCACGGGGGTTTCTAGCACTTGATGACGACCCCAACGGTCATACTTTTTGGTTGGGGTGGGTCTGGCAGTGACTGGTCTGCTAATGCTAGATTTAAGTCGCACTTCGTTCATTAAACCTTCTGGCACTTCGGCAATAAAGCGTGAGGGCCGGTTGAAGGTTTCTTGGCCATGTAAGCGGCGGCTTTCAGCATAGGAAATAAACAGCTTTTGCATAGCACGAGTAATGCCCACATAACAAAGGCGGCGCTCTTCTTCTAAACGATCTCCTTCTTCAAGTGACATTTTGTGAGGAAATAAGCCTTCTTCAACACCCCCTAAAAATACCACTGGAAACTCAAGGCCTTTGGCTGAGTGCAAGGTCATTAATTGCACACTGTCTTCTGATTCATCAGCTTGTTGTTCGCCAGCATCAAGCGCTGCTTGGTCTAGCATGGCTGCTAATGGGGTAGTAGCCACTGGGTCTAGCTCGCCATCAGGGTCGTTAGACTCCTGAACTGGGTTCCAAGAGTTGGCAAATTCTTTGGCGGCACTCACTAGCTCTTTAAGGTTCTCTATACGTGTTTGGGCCTTTTCACCTTTCTCTTTAAGGTGGTGCTGTACTAAGCCAGATTGCTGGATAACAAGATCCACCATTTCATGTAGGGCGATCTCGCTGGTTTCTTCATCCAGTCGGTTGATAAGGTTAACGAAGCTTTCAATGGCATTGTGTGCGCGCGCAGGCAGTGAGCTATGGCCCAGAGTTTGGTTGGTGCTGTCCCACATTGAGCAGCCTTCAGCACGGGCGTTTTGGCGAATTTTAGCCACAGTTGCTGCGCCTACTCCCCGGGTAGGCACATTGAATACCCGCTCCATTGCGGCATCGTCATTACGGTTTTTAATAAGCCGTAAATAAGCCAGGGCATTACGGATTTCTAGGCGATCATAGAAACGTTGGCCACCATAAATTCGATAAGGCATTTGTGCCCGAATTAATGCTTCTTCCAGTACACGAGACTGGGCGTTAGAGCGATAAAGAATGGCACATTCGGCACGTAGACCACCCTCTTTTTGCCACTGATCAATCTGATCAACGATGAAGCGCGCCTCATCCATTTCATTAAATGCTGCATACAGTGCGATGGGTTCGCCGTCCTTACCGTCAGTCCATAGATTTTTGCCAAGGCGGCCACTGTTGTTTGAAATAACGCCATTTGCTGCTTTAAGTATAGTGCCAGTAGAGCGGTAGTTTTGCTCTAAGCGAACGGTAATGGCATTACCAAAGTCGCGCTCAAAGTGTTGGATGTTTTCTATTTTTGCACCACGCCAACCATATATGGATTGGTCGTCATCACCCACAGCCATTACTTTAGCGGCAGAGCCAGACAATACCCTAAGCCAAGCATATTGAATGGTATTGGTGTCTTGAAACTCGTCCACCAGCATATGTTTAAAACGGCCTTGGTAATGGGCCAATAAAGCACTGTTATTGAGCCATAATTCGTGGCTGCGAAGCAGGAGCTCGCCAAAATCTACTAATCCAGCACGCTCGCAAGCCTGATGGTAGGCTGCATACACTTTTACCTGCGTATCCAGTTGAAAGTCACCATGGGTTTCTATGTGTTGTGCTCGCTTGCCTTCATCTTTACAGCCATTAATAAATTGCTGAAACTGGCGAACAGGCCAGCGGCTTTCGTCTAACTGCATTTCTTTGCACAGCCTTTTAAGGATGCTGAGCTGGTCATCGCTATCTAAAATTTGAAATTCTTTTTGTAAGCCGGCTTCTTGCCAGTGGCGCCGCAGAAGTCGATGAGCCAGACCATGGAATGTACCCACCCACAATTGCTGTGTATCTAGGCCCATGAGGCTTTCGATACGAGCACGCATTTCTCGTGCCGCTTTATTGGTAAAAGTAACTGCCATAATGGACCAAGGAGAAATATTCTCTGCTTCAATTAGCCATGCAATCCGATGTACCAGTACACGGGTTTTACCACTGCCAGCGCCTGCCAATATTAGTAAGTTTTCTTCAGGCGCAGCAACAGCCTCACGTTGTGAGCTGTTGAGTTCATCTAAAAGGCGAGAAACATCCATTATTGTATCCGTGTGAGTGTGGCAAGTAAGCGTTTATATATCACCTAAATCAAATCTATAGTGCGTTGCCCAACTGATCTGACCATTACACTTAAGTCTAGTTGCCAGCCTAGAGCTAAAAGCGTATGTTTACTGGAGCTACGATAATTTTTGGGTTAGTTAGGGCATTAACTTAACACCTATTGTAACTTCAGATAAGGTAAATATCACGATTGTGAGTGAGTTACTTTTCTATTGTGTTGACTAAAAAAAAATAATACTGGAGAACTTAGAAATGGAAAGACGTGAGATATTAAAGAAAGGCTTGGTTGGTCTAGGTGGAGCAGCAGTTGCTTCTACTATTGCTGCACCAGCTATTGCCAAAGAACGCGTAGAAATTGCTATGGTAGCAACTTGGGGCCGAGATTTCCCAGGTTTAGGTACCGGTGCTCAGCGTTTTGCGCAACGTTTAAATGATATGAGTGATGGCCGTATACAAGTAACATATTATGCTGCCAATGAACGTGTAAAAGCGTTTGACTCATTCGATGAGGTAGCTTCAGGCAATGCTCAAATGTACCACGGTGCTGAGTACTACTGGAAAGGTAAACACCCAGGTTGGGCTTACTTCACCTCTGTTCCTTTTGGCCTAACCTACACAGAGATGAACGCTTGGATTCGTTTTGGTGGTGGCCAAGAATTATGGGATGAGTTGGGTGCAGATTACGGCCTTAAAGGCCTAATGTGTGGCAACACTGGCGTCCAAATGGGTGGTTGGTTCCGCAAGGAAATGAACAGTGTAGATGACTTTAAAGGCTTGAAGATGCGTATGCCTGGTCTTGGTGGCGACGTATTGGCTAAGTTAGGTGGTTCTCCTGTTTCCTTACCAGGGGGTCAGATTTATGAAAACCTAATCTCTGGTTCTATTGATGCAACCGAGTGGGTTGGTCCTTGGAACGATGAGTTAATGAAGTTCTACGAAGCCGCTAAGTACTACTATTACCCAGGAATGCATGAGCCAGGTGCTATGCTAGCCTGTGGCATGAATAAGACTTGGTGGGATGGGTTGAGCAAATCTGATCAACTCATGATTGAAGCAGCGTCTTCTATGGAAAATGACGTGATGATGTCAGAGTACAATGCCAAGAACGGTGCGGCGCTTAAGCGTTTAGTGAATGATCAAGGTGTGAAGCTTCGCCAGTTCAACGATGACATTTACGATGGCTTTGCTGAAGCTTCTGAAGAAGTGTTTGCCGAAGTTCAAGAGCATAGTGATTTGGCTAATCGTATTCATCAGAGCTTTGTTACTGCACGTACCGATATCGGTGCATGGGCAGAAATTTCTGATCAAGCGTATCTAACTCAGCGTAACCGCGCACTAGGCGGTTAATCGTTGGCTCTGGGCATACCCTGCGCACACTAGGTGCGCGGGTATGCCCTATTTATTCTTACATCCCCCTAAGTTAATGGTTTTAACCATGCAACACTCGCCTAGCTCATTGAGCTCTCCTAGCGTTTTACTTAAGCAAGATTTGCTGCTTCGCAGTCTAGCTTTTACTGTGGTTTATGCCACGGTTATTTTTGTGCTTAATAATTTTTTAAACTTCTGGGCGTTATGGCCAGGAGCAGTGAATACCCTACTCGGTAAATCACCTACGGGTCCGGCCACGGGCCTCGGATGGCTTCAGGTATTGAGCTATTTGGCAGCGCCAATTTTAGCAGCCATTCATGTCTCTAAATTACGTGCCGAAAGTTATCATAATCTTTCAGTTCGGGTCTCAGATTGGGCAGCCACAAGTATAAAAGCTGCTTTTTGGATGGTATTGTTGGTAGGCATGGCTGACATGTTAGTGTCTTTCTTGCGAATTGAGCTGATGCTAGAGCCTATTGTTGGTAAAGGCCTCACCAGTGAATTAGGCAAACCCAAGTTTCGTGGTGCTTATGTACACCTCCCGTTAATGCTATTGGCATGTTTCATTGCCCTGCGCACTAAAGGGTTAGGCTTTATTTGGCTTTCACTGTTAGTGGTTGTGGCTGAATTTTTGATCGTTATCACACGTTTTGTTTTCTCATACGAACAGGCTTTTATGGGTGATCTAGTCCGGTTTTGGTATGCTGCGTTATTCTTATTTGCGGCTGCCAATACCTTGCTGGTTGAAGGGCATATCCGTGTTGATGTGGCCTATACCCACTTTAAGGCACGCACCAAAGCTTGGGTTAATATATTTGGGGTGAGCTTACTTGGGTTACCCCTTTGTTTTACTATTCTCACGCTGGGCATGTGGGATAGAACTAGTAGCATTAACAGCCCGTTACTCAGCGTAGAAGTGTCTCAAAGTGGCTATGGTATGTATGTGAAATACATCATGGTAGGTTTTTTAGCCATCTTTGCTTTTTCTATGGTTATTCAATTTTCAAGTTATTTGCTCAAGCACTTTGGTGTGCTTCGTGGTGAAACAGCGACAACTACGGCTAACCCCTAGGACACTCGGTTATGGAACTTCTGTTTTTAGGAATCTTAGTCCTACTAATGATTACGGCACTTATTTCTGGCTTTCCGGTGGCATTCTCTTTGCCAGGATCCTCCATTATTACGATTGGTTTAGCTGCTCTAGCGGGATGGATTTTTGCTGACAATCCAGACGCTTACTTTCATGAAGGTGGCCCAGTGCAATGGCTTAGTGCTGGGGTGACAAATTTTAGAAGTCTTTACTGGAACGTTGAGCGGGATACTCTGATCGCTATTCCGTTATTTATTTTTATGGGCATTATGCTACAACGCTCTAAAGTAGCAGAAGATTTGTTAGTCACCATGGCTCAGTTGTTTGGCCCAGTACCTGGTGGTTTGGGCATTTCTGTCGTTATCGTGGGGGCATTGCTTGCCGCTACCACGGGTATTGTTGGCGCAACGGTGATTGCCATGGGCATGATCTCTTTGCCGGCCATGTTGCGTAATAAGTATTCACACTCATTGGCCACAGGAACGATATGTGCCTCTGGCACCTTAGGCCAGATTATCCCTCCGTCGATCGTGCTTATTATATTAGCCGACCAACTCAGCAACGCAGCTGATCAAGCCAGTGCTATGCGCAAGGCTGCCTATCGTGAAATCACGGGTGAATTTTCCATGCCCTCAGTGCTGGATATAACTTCTGCCAGTGCTGGAGATATGTTTATGGGGGCCTTTATCCCAGGCCTCTTATTGGTTGCTTTGTATATATTGTATATTCTTTTCACTGCTATCATCCGTCCTAAAATGGCGCCACCAATTGGCTATTCTGGTGCTTATGACCGTCAATTCTTAGTCAAAGTATTAATGGCACTATTACCACCTCTTACTTTGATTTTTGTGGTTCTGGGATCCATCTTAATGGGAGTCGCAACGGTTAATCAGGCAGGTGCTGTAGGTGCTGTAGGCGCTATGTTGATGGCTGGTTACCGGTTGCATGACCGTGACGAAAAACGCTATTGGCCAGCATTTATAGCAATTTCAGCGGTCATTTGCTTAGGGTTTATTGTTGCTAATTTTAACCTTAATATAAAAAGCATAAATACTGATGAAGACCGCCTTGGCGTTACACTGGGTTTGATTGCTTCAGCAGCATTGCTCATGGCCATTGCTTGGAGTGGCTGGCGGGTATTTAAAACAGGCACTACCTTGCATGAAGTAATGGGAGAAACTGCTAAAACTACTTCTATGGTATTCATCATTCTTATTGGTGCTGCGATGCTCACGTCTGCCTTCCGCGCCTTTGGTGGAGAAGAGTTAGTGAAACACATGCTAACAAGTCTTCCTGGTGGTTTTTGGGTGCAGTTCTTCGTAGTCATGGTCGTCATCTTTGTATTGGGTTTCTTCTTAGACTTTATTGAAATTGCCGTAGTAGTGGTGCCCATTGTGGCGCCAATATTGTTGGCCGATCCTAGCGCAAATGTTACTGCTGTATGGCTTGGGGTAATGATTGGTTTAAATATTCAAACTTCATTCCTCACGCCTCCTTTTGGTTTTGCACTCTTTTACTTACGGGGTGTGGCGGACCAAGTAGTGAAGACGCTGTCGATCTACAAAGGCGTGGTACCATTTATTGGGCTGCAGATATTGGCGTTAATCATCACTGGTTTTTTCCCCAGTTTAGTTAATTACCTTCCCAATCGCACCTACCTTACTTCTGAATCAGCACCACCACCTATGAACCCCCGCATTCAGCCGTGTTTAGAGGAGCAAGTGCTTACTCTTTACGCCAATCAAAAAGTTAGTTTGGTAGCGGCCATAGATTCGATGGCGGCGGCAGACACAAGCTATGTGTCTTCCGCGGCAGCACAGATGTTAGGCGATAGTTTAACTAAGGCACGCCAGACATTTGTTAAAGTAGAAAGCATTTATCAGGCTAAGGCTGAACTCACAGACTTCGAACAAAACTATGAGCCATTGCATCAGCAAGTGCGTGAGATCCAGCTTAATGTGCGTCGCAATAAACGCTTGGTCGAAGACGCTAAGTTACAATTACGCCGACTTGATGATATTGAATTAAATGCTGATCGTAGATCTAGTTTAGCCTTACGTATTGATGAACTGGGGCTGTTGAATCAGCGTTTAGAAGCTAGCATTCCTGCAGTATGGGCAACCCAAAGGCCTATTTTTGAGAAACTCAACAAGGCAGAAAAGCAGTCTCGTAATCAATATCGCCGCAACGCTGATGAAGCTTATGAAGGCATAACTGAGATGCGTTTGTGGATAACCCAAGCCCCTAAGTTAGCTGAGCTTGAACCTGGTGTGGCCGAACTTGCTGCTAACATTGACCAATTAGACGCCAAGGATGCGATGTCAGCGATTAAGCTACAAGAGCGAAAATTGGGGGAGTTTGCTGGTGTGAGCAGCATCAAGTCTAAACTCTCTAAAGCACGAAGGGCGCTAAAGGGCAGTAAATATAATCCAGAAAAAGCCATGGGCTACCATAGTGAAGCTATGGCTTTGCTATCAGCAGAAATCATATGGAGAAAACGTGCACTAACTGACATGGTTCCAGCTCTGGTGAGCTACGACCTGGCGATTAAAGATAGCATCGGATTGCGTCTACAAGAACGTATGAGTGATGATGTTGCCACCACAATCTCTGCGTGTATGGCTAGCCATAAGGATATCTCCTTACAATTTTGAGTATAGGCGGTGGATTGAGCTGAAGCGAATAGGGTAGAATGTTACCAATTGCTTATTGCTTCGGCTCAACCCATGTCTACATCTAACCTCGATTTATTTAAAACTATCGCACAAGCCCACCCGCAGTTACGCAAGTCTGAGCGTAAGGTGGCAGACTATGTTCTAGAACATCGTGCCAAGATTGTACAAATGCGTATTGTCGATTTAGCGGCGGCGGCAGCAGTAAGTGAGCCCACTGTAGTGCGCTTTTGCAGGGCACTAGACTTTCATGGGTTCCAAGATTTTAAGCTTAAACTTGCTCAGTTTGTAGGTGCTAATACCTCTTATCAGCAATTTCGTCTAGATAGTCGTGATTCAGTGGAGCAGTTTAAAGAAAAGATTTTTGATTCCACGATGGGTAATCTAATGCGAGTAAAATCTGATTTAGATGCCGCTAACTTAGAGCAAGCGATCGTTGCTTTAGCTCAGTCTAAGCGTGTTGATTGTTATGGCTTTGGCGCTTCTGCCCCTATCTGTAGTGATGCACAGCATAAGTTCTTCCGCCTCAATATCTCGGCTGCGGCCTATTCAGACCCTCACTTGCAAACGATGGCGGCTGTTACCTTGCAGCCTGGCGATGTAGTGATCGCAGTCTCTCAAACGGGCCGTACTAAAGATCTACTTCACACTACACAACTGGCGATGGATGCTGGTGCAACAGTTATTGCCTTGTGCCCAAGTGATACCCCTCTAGCTGAGCAAGTGCAGATTCCTTTGTATATCGATTTAGATGAAGACAAAGAACTCAACACACTCATGTCCTCCCGTATTACCCAAATGGTGGTGATAGACGTTCTTGCTGTAGGCGTTACTATGAAGCTTGGTGAAGAAACCATGACGCATCTCAAGACGATTAAACGCTCTCTTAAAAGTTTAAGGTTTCCAGTTAAGCGTATTAAATAGTATTGCTTTTTTCAGCACAGCAAAAGGACTATCTAAGCTTTATTAGCGCATAGGTAGTCAATAGTCAGACCGTTTATGGTTTGATACTAGAAGTGTCAGCATGACCAGTATTTATAAGCAGCTTGTTAAACCTCTGGATGCTCTTATGCTGAATAAAATCAACTTTGCCAAGAGGGCGTAATAAAGCTCACCGTCTTAGGCATGAACTATCTGTTTAGTGAGGAGAATAATAGTGAGTTTGTCTTTAATAATGCGAATCAGTGCTGGCTATACCGGCCTATGGGTTTTAATGATGGCGTTAACTCCAGCAATGGTCGCTGGTGATCTATTTGGCGTTGAGTTAACTGCACCACTTCATGCACAAATGCAATTTACGGCAACAGCTGCAGCAGCTGTTGCCAGCATACAATGGATGGTACCTACATGGGCGCCAGCTAGTATGGCTAAATTTGCACGCTTAGCAGCTATTATTTGGGTTGTTTTTGCATTATTAAATGCATCACTAATATCCTCTGGCACAATGCTAGCCAGTGTGCAAAATTACAGTACACCTATTATCATGGCTGCTATTGCTTTGTTGTTATGGGTAAAATCTAGAAGTTAAGTCTGTCAAGAATGGCCTGACTAGGGCAGCCCCTCTAACTGTGTCTAAACAGTTACGCATATCGACATATTGTGTATAACAGCCTATTAATGGGTTGTTTCAATTCATTTCAAACTACCCCACTCTTCTGCATTGTGGTTAAAGGAAAATAAATATGAAGTTTGAAGGTAGTGTAAGTCTGCTGCAGCAAAAAATGGCTGGTAGCAGTGCTGGTGTGGCGCGTCGTCTTGCAGTAATGAGTGCACTTAACCTGCAGGTGGGTAACGCTGTGTTAGATGTGGGTTGCGGTGCTGGACATTTAATTGAAGACATCGGTCTTGCTGTGGGTGCTAGCGGTAAAGCCTTTGGACTTGATCCGAGCGAAACTCAGTTAGAGGCTGCAAAAGTGCGTTGTGATGTCTTGCGTAATGTTGAATTCTTATGTGGTATGGCTAACAATATTGGCCTAGCTAATGAGTCTTGTGATGCAATTGCATCCATTCAAACGTTAGACTATATCGACGACGTGGACGCTGCATTGGCTGAAGTAGCACGGCTATTAAAGCCTAAGTCTAATTTTGTTAATGTGTCTGTGTTGTGGGATAACTTCAAATTTTATGGGGCTGACGATAAGCTTAACAACATCATTCATGAAGCTTTTAAGTCTCATTGTCATCACCAAATGTTACCTATGGAGCTGCCTGGCAGATTGGCTAAGCATGGCATCAGTAACATTCGCACTGAGTCATTGGCTTTTGTGATGACCCAGCGCCACGAAAACTCACCCGCAACTTATGCCGAAATGGTGCTTGCTAACTTTGCCATTAGTCAGGGTGTGGAAGAAGAAAAGGTACAACAATGGCGATTTCAATTAGAACAAGCAGAAAAAGAAGGTAGATTTGGCTTTACTAGCTTTCCTGTGCTTACCATGGGAAACAAGTTTTAAGATGCTGATTTACATAGATTAAATTCTAAATGACATGATTTATACAGCTGATTTCACTGTAAAAAAAAGTAAAAAAAGAGGACTCTAAGTGCTTTGAGCTTTACAAAAGCGTAGAGTGTTGAAACAACAAATTGAATTGTAACCACAATGAAAAAACCACTGTTAGCTGTTGTTCTTTTAGCGTTTTTAGCCCAAGCGCATGCCCACAAACCTGTTTTAAATGAAAGCTCAACATACCCTGCTGATGCACCATACGAAATAGAAGAACC
>DCAT01000083.1:0-17349 GCA_002312935.1 Oceanospirillaceae bacterium UBA1126
CTCTTGGATGGTGTCCATAATCGTCCACCAAGGTCGCCATACCTTGCTGTGCCGGATAATCACCCAACACCTGAAAACGTCGCCCAACTCCTGAAAATTCATTTAAACCAGACACAATATGTTCATCTGCTACTTCTAAATCTGTTGCAACGGCAATGGCTGCTAAAGCGTTTTGCACATTGTGTTTACCTGGCATAGTAAGGGCAATATCTAAGTCTTCATGGCCTTTTCTACACACTGTAAATGAAGTAACCATTCCTTCTTGGACAAGATTGATGGCCTTTACATCTGCACTTTCATCGAAGCCATAAGTCATTAGTGGCCGACTTACCTGAGGTAATATTTCCCACACCACTGGGTCATCTACACACACAATAGCCAAGCCATAAAATGGCAGGTTGTGGAGGAATTCAACAAAGGTTTTCTTTAATCGGTTAAAGTCTCCCTCATAGGTAGACATATGATCTGCGTCAATATTGGTTACGATAGACGTTAAGGGCTGAAGGTGTAAAAAGGATGCATCACTTTCATCAGCTTCAGCGACTAAGTAGGAGCTCGCTCCTAGCTTGGCATTCGTTCCAGAGCTTGTCAGTTTACCGCCAATAACAAAGGTTGGATCTAGTCCACCCGCAGCCAAAACCGAGGCAACCAATGAAGTAGTGGTGGTTTTTCCATGGGTTCCTGCGACGGCAATACCATGGCGATAACGCATTAGCTCGGCTAACATTTGGGCCCGTTGCACAACCGGAATACGGTGAGCGCGCGCAGCCATTAGTTCCGGATTCTCTTCAGTTACAGCTGTAGATACCACCACAACATGAGCACCGCGGACGTTGGCTTCTTGATGTCCAATAAAAATCTGTGCTCCATGACTAGCCAAACGCTGAGTCACTGGGCTTACTTTGATGTCTGAGCCACTAATCTCATATCCTTGGTTGAGCAACACCTCAGCGATGCCACACATTCCAACACCGCCAATACCTACAAAATGAATACGCTTTATACGTCTCATTTCTGGAATTGTATATTGATTTGGTGGGACAATTTTAACCACGGGCAATCTCCATGCAGTGCTTTGCTACAGTATAAGCGGCCTTTGGTGCGGCATAGGTTAACGCTGCCGTGGCCATAGTGCTTAGGGTTATTGGGTGGCTTTGTAAAGCCCTAATATTTTCACTTAAGGTATCGGGTGAAAGCTGTGTTTGTGGCAATAAAATGGCTGCTCCAGCGCTAACTAGAACCGCTGCATTAGCCGTTTGATGATCGTCTACAGCGTAGGGATATGGCACTAATATTGAAGCCACTCCAGCACCGGCTAATTCGCTTACCGTTAGGGCTCCCGAACGACAGATAACTAAATCAGCCCAAGCATAAGCTAGCCCCATGTCATCGATATAGGCTTCCACCTTGGCAACAACTTTAGCCTTATCGTACCCAGCTTGAGTCTCTTGGTGATGTTTCGGCCCTGTCTGATGCCATATTTGCGGCCTTTCATCGGCCGCTAATAACGCCATTGCTTTAGGTACCCGCTGGTTAAGGGCCATCGCACCAAGGCTGCCACCTACAATCAGCACCCTAAGCCCATCATGTTCTGATTTATTTGGTGTGATATTAGATCGTAATGGGTTTCCTACAGTGATCGCTTTTCCATCAGAAAAGCTACCAGAAAAGGCTTGTAAGGTTCTCTTGGCAAAGGGGCGCAATAGACGATTGGTAAGGCCAGGAATTGCATTTTGTTCATGTAAAATGAGCGGCACACCTAACAACTTGGTCGCCAAACCACCCGGCCCTGCGACAAACCCCCCCATGCCCAAAACACAGTGGGGCTTAAATCGATAGACCACTTTAATCGACTGCAGCAAAGATTTACATAAACGCCACGGTGCAAGCAATAAAGACAAAAAACCTTTGCCGCGCAATCCCACAACATCAATACAGTTTAGTTTAAATCCTGCTTCTGGCACCAAGCGGGCTTCTATGCCTCTGCCAGTGCCCAACCATTCTACCTCCCAATCTTCCTTCTTCAAGATCGCAGCCGTTGCTAAAGCTGGGTAAACATGACCACCGGTGCCTGCTGCCATAATAAGCACACGCTTGATATGAGTTGTATTATTGGGCCTAATCATAAAGCTGCCCCGGCTTTTTATGTTCAGTACCAAACCATTGGTCCACATCTTCAAGCCCCGGGGTCGGTTTTGTACCTAGCCCACTTGCAGGTGCTGATGCGCGCTGAGAAACTTCGCCATGGATCGAATGGGCACTTGAGGATCCCACAGATTCTGTATTATTTTCTAATGATATGCGCAACAAAATTCCCAAACTACTGGCACATGCCAACATGCTGCTGCCACCATAGCTAACAAACGGCAGAGTTAAGCCTTTGGTCGGCAATAGCCCCAAGTTTACGCCAATATTAATCATCGCTTGAGCGGTAATTAATAATACCAAACCATACGCTAAGTAGGCAGAAAAATGGCGGCCCAGGCGTTCAGCTTTTTGGCCCACGTGCAGGCCGCGAACGATGAGCACACCGTACAGAGCCACAACAATTAAAGCACCAAACGCTCCCCACTCTTCAGCCAATACTGAATACACAAAGTCTGTATGAGCTTCAGGCAAGTAAAATAGCTTTTGCATGCTTTGACCTAAGCCTTCACCGAACCAGCCACCTCGACCAAACGCGATTTGGGCCTGGGTTAATTGGTAGCCACTACCAAATGGATCACCCCAAGGGTCTAGATAGGTCATTAGACGTTTCACTCGGTACTCAGCAGCAAAAATAGTGATTGCACCTAGGGCTGCAGCAGCCACAAGTACGATAGAAATATGGCGTTTACGCATACCCCCTAAAAAAAACATGCCTAATACGGCGCACATCATCACCACTACCGCACCAAAATCTGGCTCTAACAAAAGCAGCACTATAAACGCACCTAGAACCACTAGCGATTTTGAGAACCCAGAAAAGTGATTTCGAATCTCATCCTGCTGACGCACTAAGTAACCAGCCATAAATGCTACCACTGCTATTTTGGCAAACTCCGAAGGTTGCAAGCTTAGTGAACCTATAGGAATCCATCGCGTACTTCCATTCACACTTCGCCCTAATCCGGGAACCAATACGGCAACCAACAACAGCAGTGCAAGCAACAACAAGTATGGACTTTGTTTTTGCCATACCTGTACCGGCGTAAGTAGGCACACCATCAGACTGACGCCACCTAAAATGATGAATAATAGCTGGCGCTTACTTTGGTAAAAAGGATCGTTAAACTTAATCGCTACCACATCCATGGAAGCTGATGTGATCATGATGTAACCAATAAGTGACAAGGCTAAGGCGGGCAAAAGTAGTGCTAAATCTAACCTTTCGCTGACTACCGTACGCCACTGTTCAGAGAACGAGATCATGCCAAAGCCCTCACCAATTCTGCGAAGTGATCGCCTCTTGCTTCAAATCCTGTGTAGGCATCAAAGCTAGCACACGCTGGAGATAACAGCACCAAATCTCCACTAACAGCCAGCCCGTGGGCCATAGTGAGGGCCTCTTGCATACCTATTGCATGGCTAAACTTCACTTTATCAGCTAATGCCTGTTCGATATATTGCGCGTCCTCACCGACTAATAAAGTGTGCTTGCCATATCGTGACAATGGCCCAACCAGGTCAGAAAAATCTGCTCCCTTACCGACACCTCCAGCAATGAGAATAATTTTGCCAGCAACATCTGGACCCAAACCTTCCAACGCCGCTACAGTTGCGCCTACATTAGTGCCTTTTGAATCATTGATGTAATCAACTCCCCCAATGTTAGCCACTGGTTCGCATCGATGGGGCAAACCTGTAAACCGCATTAGAGTGTCAATCATTGCTTCCATTGGCAAGCCAACGGCCTGACCTAGGGCCATTGCAGCCAAGGCATTAGCAACGTTATGTCGACCAGACATTGCCATTTCCTTTACCGCAATGATGGGTAGCAACCCCTTTACTAACCATTCCTTATCGCCCTCTTTACGCACACCAAACTGGCCCACATCAGGATCACCTAAACTAAACCGTGTTTGAGTAACAGACTCTGGCACTAAAGGGTTAGTCAGCGCGTCATCACCATTAATAACTGCAGCTTTACATGCTTGAAAAACGCGGTGTTTTGCTTGGTGGTATGCCATGAGGTTGTCATACCTATCCATGTGATCAGGGCTCACATTGAGCACACAGGCCACAGTTGCCCCTAGACCTGTAGTGCATTCTAACTGGAAGCTAGACAATTCCAGAACGTATAAATCTATGCCGTTAGCTAATAAAGATACCGACGGTTCGCCAAGATTACCGCCAACTGCAACGTTCAAACCAGCTGCTTTTGCCATTTCCCCTACTAAACTAGTCACTGTACTTTTAGCGTTAGACCCCGTAATTGCCACTATGGGCACACCAGCTAAGCGCGCTGCCTGAGCAAAGATGTCTATGTCACTGCGTATAGGAACGCCTGCTTTAGCCGCTGCAACCAAAGCAGGTTCTTGCATAGAAACACCTGGGCTTAATATGATTTGGCTAGCACTAAGGCACAAATCATGTGCAAAATCGCCTAAATGTATCGGTGTCTCTGGTTGTTCTGATGTGAGCTGATCTAGAAACGGTGGGCACTCTCTAGAATCAGCCACCTGAAATCGCTCACCTTGATGCGCTAAATACTGAGCGCATGCTAGCCCAGTTTTACCTAAACCAATTATAAGACTGTAACGGTCACTCACTATCAACGACATTGGCAATTAGGTCTCTTTAAAGTTGAACTTAACTTAGCGTAATTTAAGGGTTGCCAGACCGATCAATACTAAAATCACGGTAATAATCCAAAAGCGCACAATAATTCTTGGTTCTGGCCAGCCTTTAAGCTCAAAGTGATGGTGTATCGGTGCCATGCGAAAAATACGCTTACCCGTTAATTTAAATGAAGCCACCTGCAAGATAACTGAGACAGTTTCCATTACAAATACGCCCCCCATAATTAACAATACTAATTCTTGTCTCACAATAACCGCCACAACGCCCAGAGCAGCACCTAAAGCCAATGCCCCAACGTCGCCCATAAACACTTGGGCAGGATAGGTGTTAAACCATAAAAAACCCATGCCTGCACCCACGATGGCTGCACAAAATACTACCAACTCTCCTGCACCCCTAATGTATGGAATATTCAGGTATTCAGAAAATACTGAGTGCCCCGTCAAATAGGCAAATACGGCTAATGCACCAGCGATCAATACCGTAGGTAATATCGCCAAACCATCTAGGCCGTCAGTAAGGTTTACAGCGTTTGACGTGCCCACAATGACAAAATAAGTGAGTAGGATATAAAACACGCCAATGTTAATGCCAACACTTTTAAAAAATGGCACGATAAGTTCCAATTCTTGCGGAGTTTGCGCACTATAGTACAAGAATAAAGCAGCCCCTAGCCCTCCCACTGATTGCCAAAAGTACTTCCACCTTGCAATGAGCCCACGAGAGTTTTTTTCGACCACTTTACGGTAATCATCTACCCAACCTACCGCACCAAACACTGCAGTTACGGCAATGGTGACCCAAATATAACGATTGGTTAAGTCTCCCCACAACAAAGCGCTGATGAGAATAGCCACTAATATCAGAGCGCCTCCCATGGTTGGGGTGCCTGCTTTAACCAAGTGGCTTTGCGGGCCATCTTCACGAATAGATTGGCCAATTTGTTTAGCCTTTAATTGCTCAATCATATACGGGCCAATAGCCATCGCAATAAACAACGCTGTGAGCACCCCCATAATGCCGCGCATAGTGAGGTACTGGAAAACACCGAAGGCGCTATAATACTGGGATAAGTAATCTGCTAACCATAACAACATGGACTAGTTTCCAAGGTTAATTAATGTTTCTACAACTTGCTCCATTTGGCTGGATCGAGACCCTTTTACCAAACAGCTTAAGTCACTTTTTGGGAGCTGTTGAAAACAGCTGGATAAATCTTTTTTATCAACACAAGCCTTACCATAGGAGCCCCCTTGTTGCAGATAACTTTCCACAGCAACCTCTGCTAACGGGCCAAAACCATAAAACTGTTCAATACCTGCTGCGGCAACTTGAAAACCAATACGTTGATGGAGCTGCCGAGCTTGTTGGCCTAATTCAGCTAAATCGCCCAACATAAAACACCGCTTTCCATGGCACTGCTCTAGTACATCAATGGCCGCTTTTACTGATCCTGGGTTGGCATTATAAGTATCGTCGATGACACAGCGGTTATTGCTTAATGTATGACTTTCCAGACGCCCGTGGTAAGGCCTAACCTGGCCTAAACCCAGGGCGATTTGATCTAATGATAACCCCAGAGCCAATGCGCCAGCAGCGGCAGCTAGGGCATTGGCAACGTTGTGCTGCCCTAGTAAAGGCAAGTCTACATGCCGATGCTGCTGACCTAGGTGCAAAACAAAACGGCTACCTCTAGCTGTGCGCTGTATATCACTGGCATACACACTGGCTTCTTTATTGCTTAAACTAAAACTCCACACACGACGTGGTTGGGCTAAAATTTGCCATTCATGAACATGGGGGTCATCTAAGTTAAGTACTACTTGACCTTGCTCAGACAACCCCGAAATTATTTCGCCTTTAGCTTTAACGACACCTGTTAAACCACCAAAACCAGATAGATGGGCTTCTTGGGCATTATTTAATATAGCAACATCTGCCATGGCAATACGGCTGGTATAAGCAATCTCTCCAATATGATTAGCCCCCAGCTCTAACACACGATAATCAACGTCGTCGTGCATACCCCAGAGGGTTAATGGCACACCAATATCATTATTGAAGTTGCCATGGGTTACCTCGACTTGGCCCGCCTGAAATAACACCTTTTGTAACATTTCTTTAACTGTAGTTTTTCCACTACTTCCAGTCACCGCTACAAACTGGCCATTAAGTGTTTGACGCTTAAGCACTGCTAACTGCCCTAATGCAATACGAGTATCTGGCACAACTAACAGTGGCAGGTCTGTATCTATTTCAGTACTAACTAGCGCAGCACATGCACCTTGGTTTTGCGCTTGAGCAATAAATTCGTGACCATCAAAATTGGGCCCAACTAAAGCAACAAATAGGTCTCCCGCTACCAAATGACGAGTATCTGTGGACAACTCACTAAAAGCGGCTTCGCCAATAACATGACTGCCAGGTACCTTTTTACAAAGTTCAGCTAAGCTAAAAGACCTCATTAGCCTAACCCCCCTGAAAGTGCCATTAATACCTGTTCCTGATCGCTAAAGTGGTGCTTGTGGCCCTGAATATCTTGATAGGTTTCATGGCCTTTACCGGCAATAAGTACAATATCACCCGGTTTAGCGCGACTCATTGTTAAGGCAATGGCTAAACTTCGATCACCTTCTACTAAAACTTTTTCTCGGCGCTTAAAGCCCTTCACAATGTCTGCTAAAATTTTCTCACTAGATTCTGTTCGAGGATTATCGTCTGTCACCACCACATGATCAGCCCATTCTTCTGCAATACTTGCCATCTTTGGACGTTTGCCTGCATCGCGACCACCACCGCAGCCAAACACCACCCATAACTGGCCACGATTAACATGCTCTTTAGCAGCTATTAAGGCTTGTTCTAAAGCATCTGGGGTATGGGCGTAATCAACAATAGCCTGTGGCTTATTTTTTGAATTCTGTGCACCACTAACTAACTCCATCCGGCCACATACCGTAGTGAGTTTGTTCATTACAAAAATTGCAGAGAATAGTTCAACCTTGTGTAACAAGAGCACCGCCAAAGTGGCCAATAAGTTGCTCAAGTTAAACCTGCCAATGAGCCCCACTTGCAACAACACTTGGCCTTTAGGTGTATTCACCATAGCTTCTATGCCATGTTCATGTTGGGTAATAGAGGACACCCCTAAGTCCACATAATCTACTTCAGAAACTTGGGCACTGTAGGTGTAGGTTTTTACTGAGGGTGCTATTTCATTAAGTAGGCCACGACCAAAATCATCATCAAAGTTAATGACTGCATGCCGTAAGCTTGGCCAGTTAAATAACTTAGCCTTCACTTCACCATATGCTTGCATAGTGCCATGATAGTCAAGGTGGTCTTGGGTAAGGTTGGTAAATACCACAGTTTCAAAGCGGCAGCCATTTAGCCGCCCCTGGTCCAAACCATGGGATGAAACTTCTATGGCACACGCATCAGCCCCTGCATCTACCATTGCACCTAGCTGCCCCTGCATGGTGACTTCATCTGGCGTAGTGTTGGGCCCTTGTTCTAGCGCATTAAGCAAACCGTACCCCAAGGTACCCATCACACCACAGGTTTGGCCAAGATCTAAAAAACACTGGGCAATAAAATGGCTACAGCTAGTTTTACCATTGGTACCGGTAATACCGATCAGTGACATGTGTTGACTGGGCTCATTATTTATACGAGCAGCAATTAGACCTTGTATAGCTGCTAGATTGGCTACACCAATAATGGGAACAGTGAGGTTAGACACGTCCATTTTCAATGCTTGTTGCGCATCAATAGCTACCGCCGCGGCTCCACTTGCCTGCGCTTGCTCTATATAGCTGCGCTGCCGCTTTGGCTCCCCTAAACAGGTTATAAACAAGTCACCTTGTTTTACCTGCCGGCTATCTGATGACACCCCATACACACAAACATCCGCCCATTGTTGGGCTTGCCCTGGCAGGGGCATCAGTTCATGTAAGCGTTTGGTATCCACATCCAACCTCACTGTTAACCTTGTACTGGCATCAGATTATCTGGTGCCACATTTAAAAGCCGTAAACTCTCAGTCATAATCCGAGAAAATACGGGAGCAGCAACTTCACCGCCATAATATTGTTCACCCTTGGGGTTATCAATAATCACTACACACACTAAGCGCGGTTTAGATGCTGGGGCCATACCCGCAAATACTGCAGCGTAGACGTCATCATCATAACCGCCATCTTTAGATGGCTTATGCACGGTGCCTGTTTTACCCGCCACTCGATAAGACGGCACTCTAGCGCGAGTGCCTGTGCCGCCTTTTTGAGTCACCGTTTCTAACATGGCTATCACCTGTTTAGCCACATGTTCTGGCATCACTCTCTCAGCTTCTGGCACTTTGTCTTGCTTCAATATAGAGATAGGACGCTTGAGCCCATAACTGGCAAATACACCATAAGCCTGCGCCAATTGCACTGGTGTTACAGAAATACCATAGCCATAAGCCATGGTCGCTAGATTAATTGGGTTCCACTTGGTGTAACTAGGCAGCACACCTGTGCTCTCGCCGGGAAAACCACTGGCAGTTGCCTGACCCAAACCAAAACTATGAAAGGTTTCTCTCACACTGTTTTCTGGTAATGATAGGGCCAATTTAGTGACACCGACATTGCTTGATTTAGTAATAATACCGGTAATATCTAGCACGCCATAGTTGCGATGATCACGGATGGTCTTGCGCTTAACCTTTATAAAACCAGGACTGGTATCAATCTCACTGTCTGGGTTGTATTGCCCACTCATCAGCGCTGCCGCAATGGTAAGAGGCTTCATCGTTGAACCAGGCTCTAACACATCAGTCAAGGCTCGATTACGCAGGCTGTCTATACTCATGACTGCACGGTTATTTGGGTTGTACGCTGGCTGATTAACCATGGCCAAAATTTCGCCCGTCTGCGCGTCTAACACCACGGCCGATCCCGAAGACGCTTTATGTTGCTGTACTACGGCCTTAAGCTCACGGTAAGCCACATACTGCATGCGTAAATCGATGCTTAAATGTAGATCTTTGCCAGGATGAGCGTTAGATAATAATTGGAGGTCTTTAACCGTTCGACCAGTACGGTCTTTTTGTACTACTTTTTTACCAGAAGTACCCTGCAGCCAAGACTCATAGGCCAGCTCCATACCTTCTTGGCCTTGGTCATCAATATTATTAAATCCCACCAGATGAGTGGTTACTTCTGCTGCAGGGTAATAACGCTGAAACTCTTGCACGCCATGCACACCATTCCACTTGTTACCCAATACCGCTTCTGCCTCAACTGGATTAACACTGCGCTTAAGGTACATAAACTCTTTGTTTTTCAGCCGCACTAAACGCTCTAAAAACTCAACTTCAGGCAAACCCAGACTTTTTGCAACTTTTTTAGCATGCACTAGGTCCTCACCCAATACTTGTGGATTAGCCCACAAACTAACCACTGGTGCACTAACAGCTAAAGGCTCTCCCCTGCGATCTAAAATCATTCCTCTATGAGCAGGAATGGGCACTTCACGCACCATTCGCGCATCACCTTGGCGCATTAAAAAAGAACGCTCAGTCACATTAAGGTGCACTAGGCGCCAAACCACAACCGAGGCCGCTACTAATAAAATGAACCATAGCCAGCGTATACGCCAAGGGTATTCCATGGCATTCACGGCTGGCGCACCAAAATAATTTTCTTAGCAGAGGGTACCGCCATATTTAACTGCTCAGTTACCATCGATTCGACACGGCTATGAGAAGCCCAAGCACTTTGCTCTAGTAGCAGCTGACCCCATTCCACTTGCATGGCGTTGCGGTCTCTTTCTAGTTGGTGCAAGTGGTTGATATGACCCCTTGCTTCAAACGAACTATAAATAACAAATTGAGCGCTAATTACTAATGATAACAGCAGCAAAAACCCCAGCAACATAGCGTAACGTTCGGCCTGCAGGCTCGCACGCTTTAACCACACATTGAGGTTTTGGCTCATATCTTTCATTCGATTTTCTCTGCCACACGCATTACTGCGCTGCGAGACCGAGGATTTATATCAACTTCATAAGGAGTAGGCTTACGTGCTTTACCCATTAGCGTTAACCGCCTATTAAGCTGATCTTCAGTGACAGGTAAGCCGCGGGGGATATGGGAATCACCCTTAGCGTGTTGGCGCATAAACCGCTTCACGATACGGTCTTCCAAGGAGTGAAAGCTGATTACCACTAAACGGCCACCGGGGGCCAATGTTTCAAGGGCTACTTGCAAGCCCACTTCTAAATCTTTTAGTTCTTGATTAATGTGTATCCGTATACCCTGAAACGCTCGAGTTGCAGGGTTTTTACCCTTTTCCCACTTAGGGTTAGCTACCGCAATAATGTTGGCTAATTGTTTCGTAGTGGTGATTGGTTGGAGCTTGCGATGCTCAACTATAGCCCGCGCCATTCTTCTAGAAAAACGCTCTTCACCATAATGGTAAAGTACATCAGCTATTTCTTCCGCTCCTGCTCGGGCTAGCCACTGCGCAGCAGATTCACCCTCATCAGGGTTCATGCGCATGTCTAAAGGCCCATCATGCTGAAAGCTAAAGCCCCGGCTAGCATCATCTATCTGCGGAGATGAAACGCCTAAATCCAACAAAATACCATGCACTTTACCAAAGCAGTCATGTTGCTCAGCAATTTGGCCTAGGTTAGCAAATGAGGTTTGAAATATAGATAAACGAGGGTCTTCAGCAATCATCAGCTGAGCCTCGGCAATGGCCAAGGGGTCTTTATCAAACGCCTGTAGTTTCCCGTTTGGGCTAAGGTGTTGCAGAATAAGGCCACTGTGTCCTCCCCGACCAAAGGTTCCATCCATATACACGCCATCAGCATCATGCACCAATAACTCTATAGCTTCATCAAGCAGGACAGACTTGTGGTTAAATTCTTGGGTCATTTCAGTTCCATTAATTAGGTCAGCCATTTACTGACTACAAGGACAACTGATGTAAGAGTTCCGGCAGCTCTTCAGTGTTGCTGTTGGCCTGCAAATACGTTTCTCGGCGCGCATTCCATAAAGGCTCGCTCCACAGTTCAATTTTTTTTCCTTGGCCTAAAAGGATGACTTTTTTATCTAATTGGGCATATTCTCTGAGCAGAGCCGGTAACAAAATACGTCCGTTAGCATCCAGTTCAAGGTCTGTAGCATGGCCAATTAATAGCCGCTGAATACGTCTGGCGGTAGGATTAAAGCTAGGGAGTTGTTCTAACTTTTTTTGAATTAGATCCCATTCTAATAATGGGTAGATCAACAGACAAGGTTCTTCGGTATCGATGGTGACTACAAGCTGAGGATTAATGCTAGGGTCTACTTCGCCAATAAATAGGTCGCGAAAACGTACAGGCATAGCCATACGTCCCTTGACATCTATATTGATTGTTGCAGCACCACGAAACATCATTTATTCCCTGAAATTCATTCCATTTCGGGAGAAAATACCACTTTTCCCCACCTTTACCCACATTACAAGTGTAGGTAGATCATGGTTATATTGCAAGTGAAAAGATAAAGTTACTTGAAGCTTCCAAATTAGAAAAATAACAGGCTTTATAAAAGGCCTTGCAACACTTGACTAGGCACAATGATATGCTGGGATATCAGTTTTTTTGCTGAGTCAAGATCGCGGGCCAGAACAGCTGTGACCAGTTGTTCATGTTCCATTTGATTCACATCAAAAGCACCATGGCCAGCATTATGCTGTAACCATAAGTTACGGTAGCGCGATGCCTTTTCATAAAGGTCTAAACGCACCCTGAGCAACTCCTCAGAACCACAACCTTTTACAATGGCATAATGAAAGCCTTGATGTAACTTTTCCCAAGCTTGCAGATCGCCATCTGCCTTTAGCAGATCAGCGTTGGATTGGAGACGATAGGCTGCAGCAACAATATTAGCCTCCCAGGCTTCATCACCCCGCTCAATAGCAAGCCCCACACATAAAGACTCAATATGTGCCCGCGTGTCATAAATATCTACCAGCTCTGTCTGTGTTACAGGGCATACTCGATAACCACGCTGGTCTTGCACTTGCACCAATTGCATTACCACAAGCTGGGATAGCGCCTCACGTAATGGGTTCACACCCACTTGGTAACGTTCTTTTAATGCACTCATTTTTAACTTATGGCCTGCAACAAAGAACCCCGTCAAAATATCTTGTTTTAAATGGAACAATACCTTGGCAGCTGAATTTTCTTGTGGCATGAGATAAAGTGACCTTGTTAGGTTAATATCGACATTTTAATCCTTAAGGGGTGTTAATATCAATCAAGCCCCAGACCATGGCCTTCATCTTTTAGCCATTGCTTTGCATCTTTATAATTGGGCAATACCCGCTTCACTTGAGCCCAAAAATCTGGCCCATGGTGCATATGCAACAAATGGCACAGCTCATGAACCACAACACTGTCAACCACTGCAGTTGGCGCCATTATAATTTTCCAATTAAATTGCAACTCACCACTACTGTTACAACTTCCCCATCGCGCACGATAGGTTTTAATTTCAATTGACTTAGGCCAAGCGCCAACCAAGGGCGAAAAATAACTAACTCTTTGTTCTATATGCACCTGAGCTTGCAGCTTATACCAACGCACAAGCGCGTTGCGTACCCAGTCAGACTTCACCTTGGGCATACTCACCACCAGCTCAGCGGCACCATTGAGCCTAGTACCAAAGGCACCCTGACAGACCTTTAGCACTAGTTCTTGATCCAAAAAAGTAAATGGCTCACCGGACCTATAGTACCGCTTAACCTTTGATATCACTTGATCTCGCGCCTCTAACTTCGCCAGTATCCAAGCACTTTTAGACTCTAACAGAAGCTGAAGTTCTGTGATTGAAATAGCACTTGGCGCCAGCACAACAAGCTGCCCTGACGATAGCCTAAAACCCACGCTACCTTTTCGACGGGTACGCTTAATAGTGGCCACAAAACCATTCATGGCTATTGTTTCTTTAGCTTTACAGGTCATCTAATTTTACGAATAGCCCAAATGTACGATGGATAAATCGTTCTGGTCTAACTTATGCCACAAAAGATCTTTTAACTGCGGCGGGTAAACCTTTACTTCTGCAAGTTCCTGTTTGGTAAGCCAGCGAACTTCTGTAATAGACCTCCCTTGTTCACTTAAGGGTTCAAGGTTATTCAACGACATCTCACCCTGCCACTGATCTACGATATAAAACTGCTCAAGATGATAAATATCCCTAGAGGGTTCACAAAACTCACGCACAAAAAGCAGCTCACCCACGACCACAGATAAACCTGATTCCTCCCACACTTCACGCTTCACCGTGTTGCGTGTATTACCATCTTTCGCCTCAAAACCACCACCAGGGGGTACCCAATATGATTGGCCACCGTCACTTTCGTGGACCATTAATATACGGTCTTGCTCAACTAAGAGACCGGCTGCTCGAATACGGTGCCGCATAGATTTCCTCTTTACTGGATAAAATAAGGTAATACAGAACTATGTCTTCAAAGGTCACGCCAGTATAAGCAGGAAAGATGCTTTTACAACCTAAACTGGTTCATAATACGAGTTATTGTTATGTGAACATTAAATCAATCAATGGTAAAAAATATCAGCCTAAATGGCTCACACTTTACCAGGCAAATAATCTGCAGAAAAACATTAGAGACCCATAATTAAATAATCTAATCGCGAAGAACTCGTTAAGTCTACCTAGGTGAAAACTATACCTTGGCTCAGGCATAGTTCATTTAAAATTAAATAGGCGATAGCAACGAAGTTAATAATTATGACTAAACCAATAGACAATTGGATTATCTATGATGGCGAATGCCCTTTCTGTTCGCACTATGTAAAACTAATCCACCTAAAAAACACAGTGGCTCATATACGAATCATTGATGCGAGAACAAATCCACCTGAGCTCGAACTCCTAAAAGAAAAAAATCTTAATATAAATCAGGGCATGGCCATTTTCCTTAACAGCCAACTCTATTTTGGTGCAGATTGCATTAATAGGTTAGCTCTCTTATCGTCACCCATTGGCTCGTTCAATAAACTTAATTACTACGCTTTCAAAATACCGCAAGTATCACACATCCTTTACCCCATATTACGAGTAGGTAGAAATGTAGTTATCCACTTGCTTGGCAAAGGGTTTATTAAATAAAACGCCCCATGCTCATTCGATCCTCAACGCTGAACCCTAACGCTTGATAGAATGCTGCAACTTCCGCATTGGTTGAGCGAATTTGAAGATTAACCTTAATACAACCGATGTTTTTTAGTGTTTTGATGGCATATTTTACAAGCGCTGCACCACTGCCACTTCGACGATGTTCTTTAAGTACGGCAACTGAATATAGCCATCCGCGATGCCCGTCATAGCCAGCCATGCACGCACCAATGAGTTGACCATCCTGCTCTGCTACGAAGATAAGGTCGTCCACAGCAAGTTTAGCTGAAACGACAGTTGATGGCTTGTTGTGAAGGGGGTCGCTGGGGAAAACCATCTTCCATAGCTCAATCAAACTAATACGGTCAGACTCTTGAAATTTTCGTATGTTCATAATTTTCTCATAATGAAAGACAGTCCATTTATGCTGCCAATAGGGTGCTAATGCAGATTACCCTTCGCGCCTAGATCCTGTCCAGTGCAGTTTCCTAGTCACCTACTTCCTAAGCCTTAAGCCCCCTAGCAAAACAACAGCAGCAACTTACTAGCCCATTAAGTTGCTAAAAAAATCATTTATAAATTGACTCCCTTGATAGAAGCAACAATGAGTTGTGGGCGCATGTGGTAGAGTGTTTAAGTTATTGTCACATTCACCCAAAGCAAACGCATCAAATAAATAAGGAAATGAGATGACCGATACGAAGCCAAACATAATTGAGGGGCCTACGGATGATGGTTTTGATTCAGTATTGTCTCAATCCCTGTCTGACGACCTACATAGAGATATCCTCACATTGACAAGCAGGCTCATCAGCAATACTGCTCACACCAATGACCTCCATATCGTTGACCGAGGTATATATAGTTTGATGGAATCTCTGGTAGTGATCGCTAAAACATACTCAGAGTCAGAAGAGGAGCTCGACGAGATGATAGGCAGCTATATGGAACTAATGAATCAGATTGTCGATAAAAGTAACGCATAAAAAAGGCAGGGTATACGCAGGCAAACTAAAGCGCCTTGTTATCCATGGCCTAGCGTCTCTGACGTGGATGAACTAGTTAGCAAATAAGGGGATACTCATCCACATCTAACGATAGTGGACTGAACCAGAGGGGCAACCTTTACTAGTTACAATGGCTAAAATATCCACGGTTAAACGGGCACCCTTTGACCAATATTGTCTACACGTCCCTGTGCAGACGATCATTTTTAACAGTCTTTATAGCCACTTGCTAAACAATTATTAGACAGTTGTTGTAACCTAGTTCTTTCAGAACTGTTCATTTTCTTATCAAGTGCTTGCTTATTTCTAGCACCAAAATCACTGCCACCATAGGCCCCAATGTTAAACCACATATAGGCTCGGTCAATGTCTTTTGGAATACCATTTCCATTTTGATACATAACAGCGAGATTAGCTTGAGCCTCCGCAAGCCCCTGCTGAGCTGCTAAGGTATACCATTTTACGGCTGTTTCATCATTCTCTAAAACACCTTGACCTTGATCGTACATAACCCCAAGATTAAATTGAGCATCCGCATCCCCCTGTTCCGCTGCCAAGGCATACCACTTTAATGCTGTCTGGTTATTCGCTGGCACTCCTTCACCATTGGCGTACATAGTTCCCAAACCATACTGGCCAGCTGCATCACCCTGCTCAGCTGCTAAGCTGTACCACTTTACAGCGGTTTTAGCGTTCTGTGTCACGCCCAACCCAAACTTGTAAAGAGCTCCAAGGCTATTTTGAGCAACAACGTCCCCTTGCTCAGCCAAAGGCACCCACTCTGCTAGAGCAGCTTTGTATTCGCCTATTTGAAAAAACTTAAACCCTGTATCGTAATCAGCTGCAACTGCAACGCCATTACCAAGTAGCATTGAAAAACTTACTGCAACTATAAACTTGTACATACGCATTCACATAGTCTCACATTAGTTATAATTTTCAGTCACCAGTATACATATTTGTTACCAATAAATGTTCTAATATGTTGCCACTAATTACTCAGATACACACAATCCAGGGCACATTAAAGTATAAAATGCCCAGCGTTCTCCACCATTAAGGATAAAGAAATAAGATGCCAGATCCAACACAAGAGCGGATGTATAAAAAAGGTCAGTCAGAGCAGTCTATAGAGCAACATAAGCTCGACTTGATTGCGTGGGAGCTAATGGCAGTAGGCGAGCACCTGCTCGACCCAGATGGGCTGGACAAAGGACATATTCAGGAGTGTCTCGATTACTGCTACAACGTTAACTCGCTAACAGATGAACAGTTTGTTAAGGCGTTTGTAATAGATGGGAAGGTAGAGATGTATAAGTGGGAATACACAGAAGACCCCAGCATTCATGACCTACTGTTTGGTCACAGCGCAGTGTCAAC